>CAYHRV010000147.1:0-8360 GCA_964359165.1 uncultured Elusimicrobia bacterium | reverse complement strand
GCATCGCCGCCCAGTCGGTGGGCATCGCGCAGGCGGCTTTCGAGGAGGCGCTCTACTACGCCAAGGCTAGGCGGCAGTTCGGAAAGACGCTCGTCGAGTTCCAGGCCACGCAGTTCAAGCTCGCGGACATGGCCGTGCGCATCGAGGCCTCCCGCCTGCTCGCCTACCGCGCGGCCGCGGCCCTGGGCAAGGGACGGGCCACGCGCGAGGCGGCCATGGCCAAGCTCTTCGCCTCCGAGTCGGCCAACAAGGTCGTCTACGACGCCCTGCAGATCCACGGAGGCAACGGCTACGTCCGCGAGTTCCCGGTGGAGCGCTATTTCCGCGACGCGCGCGTCACCGAGATCTACGAGGGCACCTCCGAGGCCCAGCGCATGGTCATCTCCCGGGAGCTGTTGAAGTAGCATGGACTCTCGGGAATTCCCCGACGGGACGATACTCCTCAAGTTCCGCGAGGGCGAGGAAGTCATCTCCGCGCTCACCGCCTTCCTGGAGTCCCGCAAGATACACGCCGGCTCCTTTCAGGCCATCGGCGCGGTCGCGGAGTGCGAGATCGCCTACTTCGACACCCAGACCCGGACCTACGAGCGCCGGACCTTGGAGGGCGGCTGGGAGATACTCTCTCTCCTGGGCAACGTGGCGCGCGTGGAGGGCAAGGCCTTCGTCCACGCCCACGGAAGTTTCGGGGACAGGGATTGCGGCCTGAAGGGAGGCCATGTCTTCCGAGCCGTGGCCGAGCCCACCTGCGAGATGACGCTGCGCCCGCTCCCGGGGGCGGTGGACCGCGTCCTAGACGAATCCTGCGGCCTCAAGCTCTGGAAACTATGAAAGGCGAGTGGTTCGGGCACCCGAAAGGGCTCTTCGTCCTCTTCTTCACCGAGATGTGGGAGCGCTTTTCTTATTACGGCATGCGCTCCCTGCTCGTGCTCTACATGACCAAGCGCCTCCTTATCGAGGCCGACGCCGGCATGAGCGTCCTGGGCTACGACTCGATCCGCCTCTTCGTCTCGTGGTTCGTCGGCCTCTTCGGCATGCATGGCCAGCTCTCGGTGCAGGCCCTCTCCTCTCAGATCTACGGGCTCTACACCGGCTTCGTCTACTTCACGCCGTTCTTCGGCGGCATCCTCGCCGACCGCGTCTTCGGCCAGCGCAAGTCGGTCTACATCGGCGGCGTCTTGATGGCCATCGGCCACTTCCTGATGGCCGTCGAGCACCTCTTCTTTCTGGCGCTCTTCTTCCTCATCCTGGGCAACGGCTGTTTCAAGCCGAACATCTCGACGCAGGTGGGCAATCTCTATCCCGAGGGCGACCACCGCCGGGATTCCGCCTTCACGATATTCTACATGGGCATCAACCTGGGCGCGTTCTTCTCGCCCCTGGTCTGCGGCACGCTCGGCCAGGTGGTGGGCTGGCACTGGGGCTTCGGGGCCGCGGGCGTGGGGATGCTCGCCGGGCTCTGCGTCTACCACTTCGGCAAGCACCTCCTCCCCCCCGACCGCATGATGAAGAGGGCGCAGGCGAGCGGGCCCGCCGAGGAGCGAAGCCTCACCCCGGCCGAGTGGAAGGCCATCGGGGCGCTGGTGTTCCTCTGCGTGGTCAACATCGTCTTCTGGGCGGTCTACGAGCAGCAGGGCAACACCCTGCAGTTATGGGCCGACCAGAACACGCGCTGGACCTTCCTGGGCTTCCAGGTCCCTTCCAGCTGGTACCAAGCCTTCAATCCGGCCTTCATCTTCCTCTTCGCCCCGCTCATGAACCGCTTCTGGGGCTGGCAGGACAAGCGCGGCGGAGAGCCTTCGAGCGTGACGAAGATGGGGATCGGCTGCGTGCTCCTGGGAGGGGCCTTCCTCATCATGATCGCGGCCACCCGGGCGGTGGGCCCCGGCGAGCAGGGCAGCCTCCTCTGGCTGGTGAGCACGACCTGGTTCTTCACCATGGGCGAGCTCTACCTCTCCCCCATCGGGCTCTCGCTGGTGACCAAGGTCGCCCCGGCCCGGATGGTGTCCATGCTCATGGGCATGTGGTTCCTCTCGAGCTTCTTCGGCAACTACCTCTCGGGCTTCATCGGGGGGTTCTACGAGACCATGAACAAGGACGCCTTCTTCACACTGCTCATGGCCCTGGGGGTGGGCTCCGGGCTCATCTTCTTCGCCGCCAACAAGCCCCTGCGCGACGCCATCGGCCACGACGTCTAGGTCACTCGCCGCGCCAGCGGCCTCGGCCGGCTTTGAGCGTGGAGCGATGTCGTTTGGCCTCGAGCATGCGCGCCTTGGAGGCTTTTGAGCGGCCGCGCTTGGACCGGCGGGCTTTCTCGGCCTCGTGGCGTCTGCGGGCCCGCTCCTCGCGCACGCGCGCCTCCAGGCGCTCGGCCAGGCGCAGGCGCGCGAGCAGGCGGTTCTGGACCTGGGAGCGCTCGTCTGCGCAGCGCACCTCGATGCCGGTGGGGCGGTGGACCAGCACGACGGCGGTCTCCACCTTGTTGACGTTCTGCCCCCCGGCGCCGCCCGCGCGGTGGAAGCGCTCCTCTAAGTCCTGCGCGCGCACGCCCAGGCTCGCGAGCCGCGCGGCGGCGGCGGACCAAGCATCGGCGGGAGCCATCTCAGATCAGGCCCGCCGGCACTCCCAACTCCCGGGCCAGGAGCTCGGCCAGAGCCTTCGCGTCGGGTTCGATGAGCCCGGTCAGCAGGGGGACCGGGGTCCGCTCCCGCGTGAGCACCCCCACGCTGTAGGTGTCCGCCTCATCGTGCCCGATCAATTGAAGGAAGGCCGTGCCCGCCTTGGCCCCGGGGGAAAATAGGCGCCGGGTGAGGAACACCGATCCGATGCCCGAGCGCGCGAGCATCGGCCGGCTCAGCCAATTGGGCATGGGTCCGTGGGTCACGAAGATACGGCCCGGCATCAGGACGATGCAGCTCTCGTTTACGAAGGAGACCAGCCCGAAATAGAGGGTGAGGCCCCCGAGAGCCGCGAAAGAAACGAAAAGCGCCAGGAGGGAGCGGTCATTGGAGCTCCCGGCCAAGTACTCGGTAAGGAGTCCGCCCGCGCCCAGAAATGTAAAAACGACGCCGAAGAGCAGGCCGAACCAGGTGGCGGGCGTGGACCAATGGCGGACGATGGCCGTGATCTCGCCCTCGCGCCGCAGGGTGACGCGCGAGGCGCCGGCGATCTTCGCGCCGTAGTCGGTTCGGGGGTCCATGGCCGAGTCTCCCATCGAAGGCTAATCTCCTAGGCTGATTCCCAGGGCCCGGGCCGTGCGCACCAGGTCCCCGTCCACCGGGACGCGGCGCAGTCGCCCCACCGCCTCGGCGATGGGGACGGCGACCGTGTCGGGCGGGCGCAAGGCGACCATCTGGCCGTATCGGCCCTCGGCCGCGAGCTCCACGGCCCGCGCGCCGAAGCGCGTGCAGAGCAGGCGGTCGAAGCTCGTGGGCCCGCCGCCGCGCTGGAGGTGGCCCAGGACCACCACCCGCGTCTCCTTGCCCGTGCGCGCCTCGATCTCGGAGGCCACGCGCTGCCCTATGCCGCCCAGGCGCGCCTCGCGATCCGAGCCCGCGTCCCGAGCCGCGACGCTCCCGCCGGCCTCGCTCGCCCCTTCGGCGGCCATGACGAGCGTGAAGCGCTTGCCCCTCTTCTCGCGCTCGGCGATCTTGGCGCAGACGCTCTCGTAGCGGAAAGGGATCTCGGGGATGAGGATGACATCCCCCCCGCCGGAGATCCCGGCGCTGATGGCGATCCAGCCCGCGTAGCGTCCCATCACCTCGAGCACCATGACGCGGTTGTGGCTCTCGGCCGTGGAGTGAAGGCGGTCAAGGGCGTCGGTGGCGCAGGACACCGCGGAATCGAAGCCGAAGGTGGCGAGGGTGGCTTCGAGGTCGTTGTCGATGGTCTTGGGCACCCCGATGACCGGGACACCGGTCTCGTAGAGCTGTTGGGCGATGGTGAGCGTGCCGTCCCCGCCCACGCAGACCAGGGCTTTAAGTCCCAGGCTTTCCACGGTCGCCTTGGCTTTGTCGAGGATCTCCCGTGGGATGCGGCGGGTCTCACCCAGCCCGGTCTTGGCCGCGAACCTTCCCCGGTTGGAGGTGCCGAGTATGGTCCCGCCCTGCGTGAGCAGGCTCCCCATCTGGCTGTAGTCGAGAGCCATGGTCTGAACCGGGTCCAGGAGCCCCTCGAAGCCCTCGCGGATGCCGAGCGTTTCCCAGCCGCGCATGGCCGCGGCCTTGACCACGGCGCGGATGACCGCGTTGAGACCCGGGCAGTCGCCGCCCCCGGTGAGAATGCCGATGCGCGTCAGCGCCATTTGATCGAACAGCCCATGGACGGGCGCTGGTCTCCCGGGACGGGTTTTCCCGAGGCCAGGGCCTCGATGGTCTCCTGGAGTTCCCGGCGGCGCACCTTCGACTCGTCCTGCCAGTTGTCGTCGATGCGGCCATGGTAGACCAGCTTCTTGCCCGCGTCGTAGAGGTAGAGGTCCGGGGTGCACTGGGCCTTGAAGTCGCGCGCCGTGGTCTGGGCCGCGTCGACCAGATACGGGAAGAAGACGCCCCACTCCTTTATCTTTTCCTTCATCCGCTCGGGCGCGTCCTCCGGGTAGGCGGGATGGATGTTGGGGTTGATCGCCGCGGCGCGCACGCCGAGCGTTTCAGCCGAGCGGGCCAGGCGGATGAGCCTGGGCCACACCGCCACGGCGTAGGGGCAATGATTGCAGGTGAAGACGACGAGCAGGCCCTTGGGTCCGTAGAGCGAATCGGAGGGATGCTTCTTTCCCTGCGCGTCCTCGAGCTCGAAGGCGGGCATGGGAGTGCCCAGCTTGACCGTCGTCGATTCCACCAGAGCCATGCGCCCTCCCGCACGCAGCGCGCTTCGCGCGCCGCGTGTCAGGGTATTGTCCCTGATTTTACAAGAAGCGACAAGAGCGCCGCTCGGCGCTTGCGCCGAGCTAGCAGGTCTTGCAGGTCGCGGTGCCGGGGGCCGGGGGCGGGAAGGCGTCGGTGGAGAAGGAGACGCCGCACTCGCAGGCGGTGGAGGCGTTGGGGTTCTTGAGCTCGAAGCCGGCCTTCATCAGGGTCTGGACCCAATCGAGCGTCGAGCCCCTCAGGAAGAAGCTCGAGCGCGAATCCACGGCCACCCGGGCGCCGTCCTGGTCGAAGAGAAAGTCGTCGGCTCCCTTGACTTCGTCGAAGGCGAACTCGTAGCTCATGCCGGAGCAGCCGCCCGGGACCACCTTGAGGCGCAGGAAGGCCTCGGGCTTGTTGTCCCGGACGAGCACGGCCTTGATGCGCTCGGCGGCTTTCGGGGTCACTCGTATCATCGGCTCAGAACTGGTTCGACTGGCCGCAGCCGCAGGACTTCTTGACGTTGGGGTTGGCGATCTTGAAGCCGGAGCTCGAGGCGTCGTCGGCGTAGTCGATGCTCGACCCCTGGAGGTAGCCCGCGCTGCGCTCGTCGATGAGCACCGAAAATCCCTGAAAGGGGACTTCGGTGTCGTTGGATTTCTTCTCGTCGAAGCTGAAGGCGTACTGATAGCCGGAACAGCCTCCGGGCTCCACCGCGATGCGCAGGGATTTCCCTTTGGCCTGGGGTTCGACGGTGATGAATTCCCGGATCTTCCCCGCCGCGTTCTCAGTCATTGTGACCATATGCACCTCCGACGATGATGGGCCGCATGTCCGAACCTGACCAATCACATGGATATTATAACCCTAGTGAGATTCGATTTCAATAGGAAAATGTTCACCCCAAGATGGGCCAAAGCCTTTGGTATCATTGTCCCGTGAACCTCCCCCCCTGGGATGTGAGCGCCGCTTGCCTCGGATTGGCCGCCTCCCAGCTATTCGCGGCCGTGCGCTTCCTTCGGCGCGCGCGCTCTCAAAAGGAGAAGCCGCTTCCCGCCGCGCAGCCCCCGGTCTCGGTGATCGTCCCCTGCGCGGGGGAGTCCCCGGAGTTGGAGGCCTCCGTGCGCGCCCTGCTCGAGCAGGAGTACCCGGGCGAGGCGGAATTCCTCTTCGTCTGTCCCGGCAAGGAGGACCCGGCCTATCTCAAGCTCTCCTCGCTCTTGGGCTGGCGCAAGGACGGCAAATGCTCCCTGCTGGCCTCGGGGCTTTCGCCTTCGCGTTCCAGCGGCAAGGCCGCCGACCTCCTCTTCGCCGTAGGACGCGCGCGGGCCTCCTCGGAGCTTCTCCTATTCGTGGACTCCGACCTGCGCGTGCGTCCCGGTTGGCTCAAGCGCATGGCCGGGGCGCTGGCCGATCCGACGGTGCGCGTCGCCACCTCCATGATGCTCTATCGGCCGGTCAAAGGCGGCGCTTTCGCGTCTATATTACGTTCCGCGTGGATGGCCAACGGGATCCCTTATCTCGCCCTGCTGGGCATCCCCTGCGGCCAGAGCCTCGCGATACGGCGCAAGGATTTCGAGTCCATGGGAGTGCCCGAGCTCTGGGGCGCGTGCTTCCTGGAGGATCTCGCGCTCTACGCCGCGCACGGGGGCGGGCGGACCGCGTTCATCTGCCAAGCCATGTCCTCCTCCGAGGAGGACTGCGGCCTGCGCGGACTGCTCTCGCTCACCGGAAAATGGATGTTCGGCTTCCGCGTCTACGCGCCCTGGGTCTGGTCCCTGGGAGCGCTGACCACCTTCGCCAAGCTCTGGCTCTACGGCTGGTCCTGGCGCTGGGCCTCGCCCGAGGCGGCCCTCTTCCTGGCCGCGGCCGATGTCTTGACCCTGCGCGTGCTCTCCCGGGCCTATGCCCTGTGCCTGGAGGAGGACGCGCTCCCCTGGTCCGCCGCTCTTTGCGCTCCGCTCCTGCCCGCCGTGTACGCGGCGGACTTCCTCGGCTCGCTCCTCACCCGGGAATGGCGCTGGGGGCCCTATTCCTACCGGGTGGAGGGCCCCTGCGAGGTGGCCGCCGTCCCCTCCCCTCTGCCTTCCCTCCTGCGCGACAATGAGCGCGTCATCGGCTGGGTGTGCGAGACCGGGGCGCTCGAGCGCGCCCGGGTCTTGGAGAGCCTTCGTTCGGAGGAGCTCCATCCCGGGAGGCTCGTCGCCAGGGAAACGGCCGCGCTCGCTCTCGCCGGCGGCGGGAAAGAGGGTTTTCTCCGCCTGCGTCGGGAGGACCCGGCTCTTCTCTATCAAGGACTCGTGGAGGCCCGGAGCCGCCGCGGGGTCGCGCTGCGCACCCGGCTGATGCGTTCCGAGTTGGGCAAGGAGCCGCCGCTCAAGGTGCTCTGCCATGGCGAGGGTCCGGGCTTCCTTTCTCTCTGCCTCTCCCGGCTCGGGCATGAGGTGTGGTATCTGGAGCTTTCGCGTCCCTGCCTGCGCTTCGCCTCGCGCCTTTTCCGCGAGCACGGGGCCGACGTGCGCATCTTAAGCGAGGCCTCCAGCCTCGCCCCGTCCTCCTTCGACGCGGTCCTCTACCTGGACTCCCCGGAGCTGACGCCGGAAAGGGAGGAGGAGCTCGCGCGCCTGAGGGCTTGTCTCAAGCCGGAGGGCAGGCTCATGGACATCGCCCGCCTCTTCCCCCCCGGGGGAGCCGCGCTCAGGCTGGCGTGCGCGGCCGCGAACATCGCGCTTCTGCCCCTGGGGTTCTCCCCCCTGGCCGACCCGGACACCCGAGTATTCTAATCTTCGGACAAGTCGGGAGTCTTGCGGCGGACGATGAAGGGAACGCCGGCGTGGATCAGCCAGACCAGAGCCGTCGTGAACCAGGACCAATCCCCTCCCGTGAATCTGTCGTGGAGCAGTATCAGCACCCCGGCCAGGGAGTAGGGAAACCACAACCAGCGGAAGGAGATCGGTTCGCGCGGGCGCACGCCCGCGAGCCAGAGCCCGATGAGCAGCGCGGCCATCCCCCCCAGCATCATGAGATAGGGCGCGTGCGAGCGCTCCGCGAGGAGGAAGGAATCCGACGCGGACTCCGGGTCCGCATACGCCTTCAGCTCCTTGCCCGGCGGGTAGAGCGCGAGGAAGGCTTCCGCGTCCGAGCGGGCGCTCTTGCAGGATGCCCCGCCCAGCGGAGTGAGCTTGTCGGATTCGACCCAGGCGTCGTTCTTGACGAACTTGTAGCGCAGGGATGGGCAGTATTCGGTCCCGTCATCGGTGTCCTTCTCCGTGATCGTCCCGGAGAGTATGACGGCCGGGGTCTGCCGGAAGCCCTGGAGCTTCTCGAACTGCTTGCCTGCGTCGACCATCCCCAACGGCGGGAGCGATATCCCGATGACGATGAGGATGAACGCTTCGAACGGGTTTCTCTTGTCCTTTTTCGAGCCCATCGGAACAAGGATACATCCCCTTTCCCCTCCGCGCCAGGGGGGCAGCCCTGAAGAATAGCCAGATTTTTCGCAACCTCCCACCGACTTAGACCCCT
>CAYHRV010000146.1:0-8482 GCA_964359165.1 uncultured Elusimicrobia bacterium | reverse complement strand
GTCTCCGCGGCCGTCAGGGCCGCGCGGATGGATTCGGGGGTGCGCAGTTCCCCGATGTTGAGGATGTCGGGGTCCTGGCGCAGGGCGTCCTCGATGCCGATCTCGAAGGAGGGCGTGTCCATGCCGACCTCGCGCTGGAGGAAGAAGCAGCGGTTGGGCACGAAGAGCGTCTCGATGGGGTCCTCGATGGTGACGACCTTGCCCGGCTGGCCCTGGCGGTTGATGTGATCGAGCATGGCGGCGACCGTGGTGCTCTTCCCGGTCCCGGTGGCGCCGGTGACGAAGATGATGCCGCGCCGCTTCTGGGTGAGCGTCCCGACGATGGGGGGCAGGCCCAGGGCGGAGAGCGGATATATCTTGCTCGGTATGACGCGCAGGGAGGCGCTGATGGTGCCCTGGGCCTTGCAGAGGTTCATGCGGAAGCGGCCCAGAGTCGAGATGGTGAAGGAGACGTTGACGCGGTTCTCGATCTGGAAATTGCGCTGGTGGTGCTCGTTGAGGAAGGCGGCGGCCATGGCCCAGATCTGGGAGGAATCCAGCGGAGTCGAGGAGTTGGCCTGGACCTCGTTGCAGATGCGCAGGATGGGCGGATGGCCGTGGATGAGGTGCAGGTCCGAGCCGCCCCGCATGACGGTCTCCTTGAGAAGGGTCTCGAGGCTCAGGTCCGAGGAACCGGGCGCGGACATGGACAGAGACTAGCATATGGACCGAAACCTCGTCCATTTCGCTTGCGAAATGGACGAGGTTTCAGGATAATAGGGGATCATGGCTTTGAAGATCGGCTCCCTGAGCGTCGCTTCCGGGGTCGTGCAGTCCCCCATGGCCCAATGCACCGACCTCGCCTTCCGCATGGTGGGCCGGGAGCGGGGCATGGAATTCGCCTTCCTGGAGATGCTCTCCGCCCACGCCCTCCTGCGCAACAACGCCAAGACGCTCAGGCTCATGCGCAGCATCCCCGGGGACAGGCCGCTGGGAGCTCAGCTCGTGGGCTGCGACCCGGGAGTCATGGCCGAGGCCGCGGCCGCGGTGGAGGAGGAGGGCTTCGAACTCCTCGACCTCAACCTCGGCTGTCCCGTGCCAAAAGTCGTGGCCGGGGGGGAGGGGGGAGGCTCGGCCCTCCTGGCCAAGCCCGACAAGGCCGAGGCGATTTTCCGCAGCGTGGCCCGGGCGCTCAAGCGCATCCCCCTCACGGTCAAGATGCGCATCGGCTATCAGGACCCCACCGGCGCCGAGGCCGTGGACATCGCCCGGCGCGCCCAGGATTCCGGCGTGGCCGCGGTCTGCGTCCATGGGCGCACCCGCGTCCAGCGCTACACGGGGAAGGCCGATTACGCCGCCATCGGCCGGGTGAAGGCCGCGGTCTCCATCCCGGTGATCGGCAACGGGGACGTGTATACGGGCGAGGACGCCCGGCGCCTGGTGCGCGAGAGCGGCTGCGACGGGGTGATGATCGGCCGGGGCGCCCTGGGCAACCCGTGGATCTACCGCGAGGCGGCCGCGGCCCTCGCGGGGGCCGAGGCTCCGGCCCCCCCCACGCTGGAGGAGAAGCGCTCCGCCCTCCTGCGGCACCTCGAGTTGGAGCTCGAGCATTCCGAGGAGCGGATGGTCGTCCTCCAGATGCGCCGCGTGGCCTGCTGGTATTTCGCCGGTTATCCGGGCTCGGCGGCCTTCCGGGAGGCGGTGTGCCGTTCCGAGAACGCCGCGCTCACCCGTTCCTTGATCGAGGGGTTCGGCAAGGGAGAGGGAGGATGAGGAGGCTCGCGGTCCTTGCGATCTGGCTGGCGATCGGCGAGGACCCTTTCGTCTTCGCCGGGGGAGTGAACCTGGGCTACGAGCCTTGGGGGCTCTCTCTTAATCTCACCGCGCCTTTCCTCTCGCGCCTACTGGAGCCTACCAACGCGGAAGTGACCCTGCTGAGCCTCTCCTGGGGCTTCCCCCGCAGCACTCGTTGACGCGCCGGCCTCCGTCCCCCGCGCTCAGGCGGCGGTGCCGAGTGTGTGGAGCTTGAGCATGTTGGCCGTTCCCCGCCGGCCCAGGGGCGTGCCGGCCACGATGCCCACCAGGTCGCCCACGCGGGCCAGCCCTTCTTCCAACAGGCGCCTCTCGGCCGTGCGCGCGAGATCGTGGATGCTCCTGACCCTGCCGATGCGCCGGGGCAGGACGCCCCAGATGAGTCCGAGCCTGCGCCGCGTCCCTTGCACGGTGGAAAATCCCACGATCGGGCAGGGAGGGCGGTACTGGGAGATGAGGCGCGCGGTGGTCCCGGACTCGGTGAACACCGCGATGCAGCGCAGGCTCACCTCCCCGGCCGCGGAGCAGACCGCCTCGCTGATGGCCTGGGCCACGCTCTTGGAGCCCGTCCGCTCGATGGCGGCCAGGGGAGCGGGCGAAGCCTCCGCCTCGCAGATGATGCGGCGCATCATCTCCACCGACTCCACGGGGAAGCGGCCGGTGGCCGTCTCCTCGGAGAGCATGAGGGCTCCGGTGCCGTCGAGCACCGCGTTGGCCACGTCCGAGGCTTCCGCCCGCGTGGGCCGGGGGTTGCGGGTCATGGACTCGAGCATCTGGGTGGCGGTGATGACCGGAAGCATGAATTCCCGGGCCCGGGTGATGATAGCCTTCTGGGCCAGGGGGACTTTCTCCGGGCTCATCTCCACCCCGAGGTCGCCGCGGGCCACCATCACGCCGTCGCAAGCTGCCAGGATGCCCTCGAGGTCGTCGAGGGCCTCGGGCTTCTCGATCTTGGCGATGATCAGGGTCTCGCGCCCCAGCCGCCGGACGGCCGCGCGCGCGCCCTCCACGTCCGCGCGGGAGCGCACGAAGCTGACCGCCGCGTAGTCGGCCCCGCGCTCCAGGGCGAAGGCCAGGTCGGCGCGGTCCTTGGCCGTGAGGGCCGGCAGGGAGGTCCTCACCCCGGGGAGATTGATCCCCTTGTGCTCCCCCAACTCTCCCCCGTGGACCACGACGCAATGGAGGTCGAGGCCGCGAGCGGAGAGGACGCGCAGTTCGATGAGGCCGTCGGATAGGAGGATGCGGTCCCCCGTGCGCGCCTCCCGCGCAAGCCGGCGGTAGCCGGTGCTCACGCACGAGGCGTCCCCGGGCACGCGGCGTCCGGTCAGGCAGAAATGGGCGCCGTCCGTGAGCGGGACCGGGCGGCCCGCGGCCAGGCGTCCGGTCCGGATCTTGGGGCCCTGGAGATCGGCGATGACCGCGATGGGCTTCTCGATGCGCCGCGAGACCGCGCGCACCCGGTCGATGGCCGCGCCGTGCTCGGCATGGGTGCCGTGCGAGAAGTTCAAGCGCACGGCGTCCATCCCCGCGAGGGCCAGGCGCTCGATCATCCTCGCGCTCGCGCTGGCGGGTCCCAGGGTGCAGACGATCTTGGCCTTGTGCGGGGCAGGGGTCACTTTTTGCGCGCCAGCGCGGCGAGGTCGTTGATCATGAGGCTCATGAGCACGATGAAGCAGCCCCGCGCGGCCACCTGCCCCCAGTCCAGGGGAGAGTTCATCCCCCGCAGGGCCTGGAGGAGGACGAGGATGAACACCACGCCGGCCGATATTCCCAGGGTCTTGGCCCGCGAGTCGTAGATGGCCGTGGCCATGGGCGTGAGCGCCAGGAGCATCCAGATGGGGGACCAGTAGCCGCCGAGCAGATAGACGATGAGGATGTTGCTACCGAGGTTGAGGGCGAGCCTAAATCCCATGAACGCGGGATGGACCTGGTCCTTTTTCTTCATCCACCAGCCCGCCGCCAGGTTGAAGAGTATCCCGAAGCAGAGCAGGAAGAGGCTGATGTCCCGGGCCCAGCCCACGGGGTTGGAGACGATGATCCCCAGCACCACCAGGAGTATGGCCAAGGGCGTGGCGTAGCGGCTGACGAGCAGGGCTTTTTGGACGTTCTGAGGATGGTCTTTCTTTTCCATGGGATTCTCCCTAATAGGCGTTCCAGACATGATTCTTCGAGTCGGTGTGCGAACAATCCACCCAGACCGTCCCGGTCTCCGAGCCGCTGTTCACATAGCCCCAGGAGCCGGTGTCCGAATCCGAGAGGCGCGAGGGTGAGTATTGGACGGAGTTGCGCTCACCGTGCGCGCCGGTATAGAGGGGGAGGACGCGCGTGAGGTATTTGCTCCCTGGCCGCATGAGGGGGTCGAGGTCCGTGGGATAGGCCCCGTCGTTGTCGGCGTAATAGATGGAAAGGGCCGTCCGGATGGAGCCGAGTTTGGCCTTGGTGGAGCCTTCGTTGGCCAGGCGGATGGCGCCCGAGATGCGGGGGATGGCGACCGCGATGAGGAGGCTGATGATGGACGCGGCGATCATCAACTCGATGAGGGTGAACCCGGCCCGCGAGCGGAGGGGGGGGCGGGTCAATAGGTGGTCCAAACGGTTCCTCGGCTGTCGGTGTGGTAGCATTCCACCATCAAGCGGCCCCAATCCCGATGCGTGGAGTTGCTCACATAGGCCCACTCCCCCTCATCGGTCGGGTCCGCGGCCTGGGGATCGGAATCGTCGAGGGAGTCGACCGTGCTCGCGGCCATGTGGTGCCCGGGCGCGTGGGAGGTCGGCCAGGCATCGAGGTATTTCTTCCCGCTCGTGAGCGAATCCTGCAGGAGAGTGGTGTCGTCCCCCGCGGGTCCGTTGGGGTAGATGCCGCCGTTGTCGGCGTAGTAGATGGAGAGGGAACTGCGCACCGCGCCGAGATTACCCTTGGTCGCGCCTTCCTGGGAGCGAGAGATCAGGCCGGCCATCTTCGGGATGGCCACGGCCGCCAAGATGCCCAGGATGGCCACGACGATCATGAGCTCGATAAGAGTGAACGCGTTCCTCACGGCGCGATGACGGGGAGGGCGCCGGGCAGTATCTCGAAGGAGGCGGGCAGGCTCCCCGCGGATTCTCCGTCGAGATTGAGCGGGGCGCGCGAGCCGCAGAGGAGCCGCGCCTCCAGGCGGCGGCCCCTGCGCAGGCGCACGCCAGGGTCTTGAGGGCGTCGTCCGCGATAGAGGCCGGGCAGGGCCAGGAGCATCCGGCCGCGGCTCATGTCCCCGATGGTGAGAAGCTCGAAGACCCCGTCCTGGGCGTCGGCCTCCGGTGCGACCCGCATGCCTCCGCCCGTGCTGGAGGTGTTGGCGAGGATGACCGCGTGGAAACCGGACTCCGGGAGTCTCTCTCCGTCGAGCACGAGCTCGCAGGAAAGCGGCCGCGAGCGCAAGAGCGCTCCCAGGGTCACGAGGAGATAGGAGAGCGTCCCTCCCAGGGGTTTTCCCGTCCCCCGCATGGCCAGAACCACCTCACCCGGTATTCCGAAAGCCGCCATGTTGGTCAGATGCCAAAGAGCGCGGGAGCCGTCCTCCGCGGTGAACTCCGCCCGGATCGCGTCCAGGAAACGCACCTTTCCGCCGGCCAGAAGGGCCCCCACCGCGTCGGCTCCGGGAGGGTAGCCCAGATGCCTGGCCATGTCGCAGCCTGAGCCCGCGGGGAAGAGGCCCAGAGAGACGCCCGGCCTGAGAGCCGCCGGGATAGAGAGCAGTCCCTCCGCGGCCTCGCGGAAAGTGCCGTCCCCTCCGAAGGCCACGATCCGGCGCGCGCCTTCGGCCAGGGCCGAGCGGCAGAGTTCCCCGGCATGTCCTTGGGAACGCGTCTCATAGAGGCGCAGGGGGCCCAGGGCTCTTTCAAGGCCGGGTCTGGAGCGGGTCCAGAGTTCCCGAGCCTTGCCGTGCCCGGCCGCAGGATTCAAAATAACCGCGTTCATGTCGGCTGTCCGCGGGGATTTCCCGCGGAAATCCCCGCGGACAGCCGGTGGATTATACAACAATCGATTGCGCTCCCCTTGAAGACGCGTAGCGCACTTTGTGCGCCGCGTCGAATAGGCCCAAAGTCCTATTTTTCTCTAGGCCCTCGGTCCCTGAATACCTTATATGGGTTCTGGTACAATAGTCCTAGGATGTTCGGTTCCAACGCGCGCCGCTCTCCTTCGCAAATCCTTTTCCTCCTGCTCGCCGTTTCGTTCCAACCCCGCGTATGGGCCGAGCCCGGTCCCGCGGCCGTTGCCGCGGAACGCTTCGAGGCTCTGGCCGAGCGCATCGCGTCCGTCGGGAGCCTTGACGCCCTTTTCGACGGCTCGGCCCTCCTTCCGGCTTCCGCTTCCTCGCCGGAGGCTTCCGCGTCGGCGGCTTGGGATTACAACCGCCTCCGCCAAGCCAAGGACCTGCTCGCCAACGGGACCTCAATCCCGGGACGCGCCCTTCAGCCCTTCACTTTCAACTTGAAAGACGGTGGTTCAGTGACCGCTCAGAGCGCGGGGCTCGAAGGTTTCGTCTACGCCCTGCGCGAGATCGAGAAGACCCGGGGACGCGCCAGCGTGGAGCATCACCTCAGCGACTATTTCAGCTATCTCGACGCCCTGCTCGCGCCGGTCTCCTGGACCTCCGAGGCGCGGGGCAAGCTCTCCGCCATCCGGGACTCCGCCGCTTCCCGGGATGAGAAGTACGCCCGCCTCGTCGAGTTCGCCGAGGGCTATACGGACTCCCTGCGCCGCGAGTTGGGCCGCCAGAACGGCTCGGGCTGGATCAAACAGGCGCGCATCTACGAGATATTCCCCCGGGCCTTCAACCTGGCGGGCAAGCGCCGCGCCGAGGGCCGGGCCATGGAGGCCGGCTTCTTCGCGGATTTCGGGGAAAGGGACCTGCTGGAGATCAAGAAGCTCGGCTTCGACACGCTCTGGATCATGGGCATCTTCCCCATCGGCGAGCGCAACCGCTGGGGCACGGGCGGGGGCTCTCCCTATTCGGTGCGCGACCATGAGGCGGTCAACCCCGAGCTCGGCACCGAGGAGGAGTTTCGCCAGTTCGTGCGCCGGGCCCATTCGGCCGGGATGAAAGTCGTCCTCGACTTCATACCCAACCACACCTCCATGGATTCCAAGCTCCTCTTCGAGGACCCGGCCTACTTCATTCATCGGGAGGCCGACCCCTCGCGGCCCCGGAGCCCGCCCTACGGCGCCTTCGACCATGACGCCCACGGCCGCACGCTCTGGATCAGCCACGGCGGCTACGACAACAACGGGACCAAGGATTATTGGGTGGACACCGCCCAGGTCAACTATGCCAACCCCGCCATGCGGCGGAGGATGACGGGCATCGTCAAGGGCTGGGTGCGGCGCTTCGGCGTCGACGGCTTCCGGGTGGACATGGCCTATCAGGTCCTCAACGGCTATTTCTCGCGCAACTGGGGCCTGCGCATGCCGCAGCGGGAGTTCTTGGAGGAGATGATCACGGAGGTCCGCTCCGAGTACCCGGGCACGGGCTTCATCGCCGAGGCCTACGACGGCTGGGACGCGCTCTCGGCCTCGGGCTTCGACCTCATCTACGGGAAGAACAACGTCAACCGTCCCGGCGGCCATCACGGCTGGTACGACGCGCTCCAAAGCCGCGACCCGGGCTGGATCCGCGAGGCCGTGCGGCGCGCGGCTTTCCTGCGCTGGCAGAAGGGCGGGTCCGACACCATGGATTTCACGGGCAACCACGACGAGGCCTCGCCCAAGCGGGCGTTCGGCCCCTGGGAGAGGGGGGCGTCTTTCCTCACCTTGATGATGCCGGGCGCCACGCTCTTCTACGGCTCCCAGGAGATCGGCTTCGACAAACCGAACCTGGAGAAGGAGCCCAAATCCCTTCCCTTCAGCGTGCCGGTGAAGGTGGACTGGGAAGCCGCCGACCCAGGGCTCAAGTCGTTCTATCGGAGCACCTTCGAGGCCGCCCGCTCGCTCCATGCCTCGCTCGGGGAAGCCGACATCGAAGCCC
The DNA here is from genome assembly GCA_964359165.1 of uncultured Elusimicrobia bacterium. Lineage (GTDB taxonomy): Bacteria > Elusimicrobiota > Elusimicrobia > UBA1565 > UBA1565 > CAYHRV01. Next base: position 687 of record CAYHRV010000146.1, on the reverse strand, counting down.
TCGACGGAGCGGCCCAAGGCTGGGCGGGCTACGCCCTGCTCTCGCGGGGCCAGGGACGCAAGGCCGTGGTCCTGGCTAACCCCTCCGACCGTCCCGTGCGCGTGGACATCTCCCGTCCCGACCTGGGCTTGGAGCATCACGGCGAGCTCCAGCCCTACGCCCACGCCCTGCTGCGCTACTGACCGACATCGTCCTTCGGGCCGGTGGAACTTTCCTCGCCCTGATCCGTACCTGGAAGCATGGAGCTTCCAGGCCCCCTCGCCAAGCCATCTCTGCGCTACCGCCCCCGCCATGCGGCGGCAAGCCCCCTCTATCGCCTTGTATCCGACCATCTGGAGGAATATCTCCTTAAACCCCGACTGGCCGCCGACAAGCGGCCCGTTCCTCATCCCGTGATCGAGCGTTCCTTCCGATCTTTTTTGGAATGCGGCATCCATCGCTTCGGCGTCGTCCGCTTCCAGTGCAAGAACTGCGGCACTGACCTATTTGTGGCCTTCTCCTGCAAACGCCGCGGCGTCTGTCCAAGTTGTGACGCGAAGCGGGCCGTGGCAGGCGTGGCCTGGGCCGTGGACAATCTCCTGCCCCAGGTCCCTTACCGCCAATGGGTGCTCGTGGTCCCTAAACGGCTCCGCTATTTCATCCACCGAAACCCAAACCTCGCCGGCGAGGTGAGCCGCATCTTCGCCC
>CAYHRV010000145.1:7065-8506 GCA_964359165.1 uncultured Elusimicrobia bacterium | reverse complement strand
CCTCTCCATGATATCGGGCACGGCGTTGGATAACGTGGCCGTTTCCGCGGTCGAGGTCGGTCTGCGCCGCAAGCTCGACGGCAAGTGGTGGGATGGGAGCGCCTGGTCGTATAGCCCCGCGCCGGTGCGCAGCACCGCGTCCTATACCATGCCTCTATGGGTCTACACCGCCGGCCCCTCCAGTTCCAGCGTGAGCGCCGGCGCCTTCTATGAGGTATACCTCTGGGCTCGCGACAGCGCCAGCAACGAAGGGGCCGCTTCCGTGGCGACGCTGACGATCTCCTCCTCGACTGGAGCCGGCGACAAGACGGCTCCGGTGAGCGTGATCATCTATCCCGTATCCGGCGCGACGCTGAACTCGCTTGGGACGCTCTCGGGCACGGCGAGCGACGACGTCTCCGTGGCGAAAGTCGAGGTGGGCCTGCAGGAAGCCTCCTCGGGGCGATGGTGGACGGGGGCGGGCTGGAGCTACGGGGGCACGCTCTTCAACGCCGCGCCCTTGAGCAACGGCTATTGGAGCTACGCGGGTCCGGCGGCGGCGTATCTGATGAGCGGTTCGAGCTACACGGCGTACGCGCGCGCGGTGGATGGGGCCGGAAACATGCAGATCCCGCCTGCGCAATCGAGCTTCACCTATCAGGCCGCGGCCCCGCCCGCGGTGTCGAGCCCCACGGCCAAGATCACCGTCCCGGCGCGCGGCGCCCAGGTGTCGAGCCTCGCCCAGATATCGGGCACGGTGTCGGGCGATGCGGGCGAGGTGCGCGTGCGCATCGCCCATCCCGCGACCGGCCGTTGGTGGAAAGGAACGACCCAGGAATGGTCTTCGGTCCTTACCGAGAACTACGCGGCCTTCGGCACGGGTTATTGGAGCTTCAACTCAGGCCCCAAGGCCGAAGCTTTGGTAGCAGGGTCCTCTTACACGATACACGCTTACGCTCGCAATGGGGCCGGGACCTTGACGCAAGTCCCGGCCGACCTGGCGGTAGTGTTCACCTCGAGCGTCTCGGCGGGTTCCGTGGACACGGTGCCGCCCGCGGCCGCGATCCAATCCCCGCCCCCGGGCATGCAGACCCTGGTGAGCCTGGGGAGCATCAGCGGCACGGCGGCCGACAACGCGGGCGTAAGCCAGGTCTATGTGGGCGTGCGCCGCCGGACGGACGACGCGTGGTGGGGCGAGTCCTACGGCTGGGCGCCCTCCCAGACGAGCAACGCGGCGAGCGTGGATAAGCCGGGCTCGCCCATGACCTCCTGGAGCTACGGCGCCCTGCCCGAGAGCTATCTGACGGTGGGCAGTTCCTACACGGTATTCGTCTGGGCCAAGGACAACGCCAACAACATCAGCGCCACGCCGGCGGAGCGCACCTTCACCTTCGGCACCGCGGTGGTAGTCGACACCGCGCCGCCCTCGGCCGTGACCGACCTCGTCGCGCGGTCCACTTCC
>CAYHRV010000145.1:0-7055 GCA_964359165.1 uncultured Elusimicrobia bacterium | reverse complement strand
CACGGCCCGCTCCACCTCCGCCGCGGCCGTGGAATTGACCTGGAAGGCCCCCGGAGGCGATGGGACGGCCGGGAGCGCGGAACTCTATCACATCCATTTCTCCACCTTGGGGCCGCTGACGCTGGGCAATTTCTTCGGTGAGCCCACGCGGCGAGCCGACGACCAGTTCGCCATGTCCCAGGCCGGCGTCTTCGACGCCGCGTTAGGGCCGGTGTACGCGGCCGTGCCTAAGCCCAAGAACTCCGGCTCCTTGGAGACCTTGGTGGTCTACGGTCTGGAGCCGGGAAGACCGTATTTCTTCGCACTCCGCGCCGCGGACCGCAGCGGCAACCTCTCGCCCTATTTCAATTCGGCCCAGGTCCGTATCCCGCTTCCCGTGGCCCAGGGCGACGGAAGCGGGTGGGCGTCCTGGTCGCCTTCAACGGTGACGGCCTGTTCGGTAGTCCAGGCAACCGTGACATTCGCAAGCTCCCGCGCTTTCAGCGCGGGAGGGTTGATCGCCATCCAGCTCCCGGATACTTATCCGCAGGCCCAGGTTTCCTGCTCCTCCTGCCCGGCGTATGTCCGGGTGGTGAGCACGAGCGCGGCGGGCCTGGAGGCCTTGGTCCTGCCGGAACTGGGTGCGCGTTGGGTGGGCGCCTTGGTCGCATCCGGTCAGCTCCTTGCCGGGGAAGAGGTCAACCTCGCCTTTGACCGCCTGCCCTCCTGGCGCTACCGCGGGGCGGGCTTCCCGGTGTTCCTTAAGACCCGCGCTTCCTGGAGCGGCAACCTGAGGCCCGCGTCCTCTTATCCCACCTTCGCCCAGGCGGTCGGCTATGCCACCTCGCTCTATTTCCCCGGCCAGGGAGTGTCGACCCTCGGTCCTCTGCAAGCCATCGGCCTGTATCTGCGCGGCGCCGATGCGTGCGGCAACGACGCGGCGCCGGCCTCATCGAAGGAAGTGACGCTTGAGGCGCATGGGGGAGCCCAGTTCAGCCTGTCCTCATCCTTCGGCGCGCCGGTTTCGAGCCTGAGCGTGACGCTCTCGGGTTCCTTGAGCGCCCCGATCTACTACCGCAATCCCCTGGGGGGTGATAAGGCGGTCACGGCCGCGTACACGGATCTCGTCGACGGCTCCACCCTGCGCCGGTCCGCCAAGCCCCTGCGCATACTCTCGGATGCGATCGGTTTCGTTCCCGGCAGTCTCGGCCTGAGCACGGGGACCTACGCGGCCCTGCGCAGCTCCATCACGCTCGTCAAGGGCGACCAGGCCTACGACAAGGCGGCGGTGGTGTTCAAGCCTCTATCCTCCTTCTTCGAGTGGAAGGTGACGATATCGACCGCGCCGGACTTCAGCGCGCCCATCCGGCAGTATTCGGGCGCGGGCGATCCGGGGCGGGGCCTTGTCTTCGACGGGACCGATGTCTCGGGCCGCCTGCGCCCCGGCGTCTATCGGGTGAAGGTGGAGGGCGGCGGCGGGGTGGCGGTGGATTCGACGACCCTGAGCGTCACGGTGTCGGCCGTGGGCATCTCGGGCAGGGTACGGTTGAGCGGCGCGGCGGCGGTCGGCGCCAAGGTGAGCGTGAGCGGGCCCTCGTTTATCCGCACCGAGCTCACCGACGGCTCGGGCGACTATTCGGTCTACGGCGTGCGCGCCGGGAGCACCTATGCGGTGCGCGCGGAGTACTATGACGCGGCCACGGGCCGCATCGCGCGCTCGAGCGGGTCTTTCGTCGCGCCATCATCCGGCGCGGACCTATCCCTGAGCCGGCCCTCCCTGCTCCGGGTCTCAGCCAGGACGGGCTTGCCCGTAGGGAGCGAACTCTGGGGCGAGGCAAGAGCTCGCAACCTGAACTACACCCGGCAGGCGCTCGGGCGCCTGCATTTCTCGGCCGGGGCGATGTCCTCCGATGACGGCGCCGAGGCGTTCTGCGGCTCCTTGAGCACTTGGACGGTGTTGGAGGTGGAACCGGACACCTATGTCGTGAGCGTGGACCTGCCGGGCTACGGGACCCTCGTCAGCACGCACATCCTCCTCACGGGAGAGACGCTCGACCTCGAGCGCGCGTACGCGCGCAAGCACAGCGTCTTCGGCACGGTGAGCCTGCCCGAACTCCAGGAGCGCGGCGTGGTGGTCAGCGTCGAGGCCCTTTTGGCGGGCAAGAGCGAGCCTTCCGCCGTGGCGAGCGTGTATCTGGCGGGCAGACAGGACGAGGGGAAAGTCCCGGAGCAGACCGGCATAGTCTCGCTCTTGGGGCTCGAGAGCGGGAGCTATACCCTGCGCGGACGGGCGATGGGATTCTCGGCGGTCAGTTACGGTCCCGTGGAGGTCGTCGGGGACATCGGGACCGCGGACGCGCCGGGCATGGTCCTGCCTGAGTTGGGTTATGGCGGTGTCGCCTCCGGGGTATTGAGGATCATCGGCGACACCAGCTCGCGTGGCGGCCTGAAGGTCGCCATCGGGGCGATGAACCTGATGAGCGGGCAAACGGGCCGCACTGAGGTGGAGCTCTCGCCCGGCTCTTCCTCATCGAGCGAGACCTGGCGCATCAGCGGCCTTTCCGACGGAGAATACCGGCTCTTCGCGTCCTTGGAGGGTTTCGAGCTGGCCGTGGACAGCGGGGCGCCCAAGGCCGTGGTGGCGGGCGGGATCGGGAGCGGCGACATCGAACTGCGCCAGAACACGGGCCGGGTGCGGGCCGTCCTGCGCGTGCCTCTAGGCTACGAGGATTATGATTCGGTGGAGTTGCTGTTGGAGGGAAGCGGATTCTCAATCTCGACGAGAGCGGCGGGCTCTCCGTGGGAGAGCCCCTCCATCCTGGGCACCGGAAAATACCGCCTGCTCGGCCGCTACGGCCGCACCGGGGCCATGACCGAGAAGACCTTGAGCGTGGTCAGCGGCAAACTCACCGAGACGGAGCTCGACTTGCGCGGCGCGGCCTACCGGGTGTCGGGCAAGGCCCGGCTCAACGGCAGCGTGGGTCTCAACCTCGGGACCTATACCTATACCGCGGGCGGTCTTGGCGAACTGGCGGGGGTGGCGGGTTCCAGCGAGTTCTGCGGCATGGCCTACGGCGGCTGCATCTCCACCTCCAGCCTGCGCATGGAGCTCTACTCCGTCCTGGACAGCTCGCTCGCTTTCTTCTCGCCCATCGGCTCGGAGGGTTCCTTCGCCGTCGACGGAGTGCCCGCCGGGCTCTACGCCCTGCGCAACCGCGGCGAGTTGGACGGCGACCTCTCCAACGGCGACGAGGTCGGCGTCGTGGAACGCCTCATCGCCGTGACCACGACCACCACGGGCCTGGAGGTCGCGCTGGAGGCGGGCCAGGTCGTCTCGGGGAGGCTGGTGCCGCCCTATGGGGCGGAGGAGGCCCGCTCGTTTGCGGTGGCCCTGCTCGATTCCTCCGGGCGGACGATCCAGAGCGCCTCGGTGCAGACCGGCTCCGACGGTTCCGCGGCCGAGTTCAGCCTGCGCGGCATCGCGGAGGGCAAATATCTGCTCACCGCCGCCGACGCCCAGCTTCCGATCCGTTATATGGCGGCGCCGGCGGCCTTGGAGGTGGAGGGTTCGGACCTGGCGCTCTCGGATATCCAGCTCACCCCCGCGGGCGGCATACGCGGCAGTCTGCGGCTCAAGCAGGTGCTGGTGTCGGGGACCAGCACGAGCGTGGAGATGACCGCGATAACGAGCTCCAATCTGGACCTCCTGCCCGAGGGTCTAAAGATAGAAGCCGAGGCCGATCCGTGGGTGGAGGGAGGCTTCGCCGAAGCCGAGCGCGCCTCCGGACGCTTGAGCCTGGACGCCTACGGCCGCTTCGCGGTCAACGGCCTCATGCCCGGCTCCTACCGGGTGAGGATCTACCAGGAAGGTTCCGACGCCATGGCCGAGGGGAGCATGAACCTCTCGCCGCTGAGCGTGAGCGGCGTGAGCGTGGGCGAGGGCCAGGCGGCGGACGTGGGCGTGCTCGACCTCTCGCCGGGCCGGAGCGTCAGCGGGATGGTCACCGATCCCGCGGGAGCCGGCCTTGCCAACGTGGAGGTGAGCGCGGAGGCGGTCTCGGGTTCGCACGAGGCCAGGACGATCACGGATTCCGAGGGGCGCTTCACGCTGGCCGGACTCGACCCGGCCTTGCGCTACTACGACATCATCGCCGCGCGGCGCGAGGGCGAGGAGGAGTCCGGCGCCGAGCACGGCGGCTATGGGGAGGCCGTGCTCTCGGGCGTGGACATCCTGAGCCGGTACGCGGGCCTCGCGCTCTCCCTGGAGCGGGCCGGGGGGACTTTGGACTGCTCCATCACCCCGCTCGACGGCGGAGCCCTGGTCAATCCGGACCCGAGGCACAAGGAGCGGCCCGGGGCCAAGGTCTACCTGCAGAGGACGGACCGCTTGCCGAGGAAGAACCATCTGGGCGATATGGTGGTGCTCACCCGCGGCGATGGGAGCTTCTCAGTGGGGAGCCTCGTGCCAGGCGCCTACCGGCTCATGGCCATGTCGCTCAAATACAAGCCCGCGGGCAAGACCATCCAAGTCAAGGCAGGCGCCAACACGGGCTGTTCCCTGCCGCTTGATTCCGGGGCGGTGCTCTTCGGCAAGATCGTGAAACCCGGAGGCGGGCATCCAGGCAAGAGCGAGGTCACCGGCATATCCGCCGTGGCTGGGGACGGTTCCGATACGCTCGTCGGAGAGTTGGAGTCGCCCGGGAACTCGAAAGTGGTGAGCGCCTACCGGATATCGGGCTTCAAAGCCGGTACGGCATATCAACTGGTCCTGGCGGATTCCGACGGGGACCTCTACGCCCCGCCGGAGGCGTCGATCGTGCGCCTGGCCGCGGCCTCCGAGGAGCGTCTCGACATTCTTTTCAAGCCGGTCAAGCCCTACGCCATGGGCGCGGTGGCCAAGGAGGGCTCGCGGAGCTTTTCAGTGGAGTTCACCACCACCAAGCCCATGCGCAAGAGGAAGGATTCCGACGACGATGCGGCGTCCATGGTGAGCGCGTCCACCGGCTCGGTGAGCGGGGCGTCGATGAGCGCGGACCGCAAGACCCTGAGCGTGAGCCTCGATGCCTCCGGCATCAGCGCCAGCTCGGTGAGCGTGGTGTTCACCGCCTACAGCAACGTGGAGGACCCCGAATCCGCGGACCGCGAGGATCCGGAGCTCCTGATGCAGACCACGGCCGTGGTGTTCCTGGGCGTGGATGCGGTCAAGGAGACGCCGATCTCGCCGTCCCAAGGAGGCAAGGCGAAGGTGGGGGGCGACGACCCCTCGCACGTGTTCCTCTCGCCCGGGGCGCTCGACGTCTCGGCTTCCTCGCGCGTGGTCGTGGGCATCCAGAAGGCCGAGACGAACAAGCCGGGCCAGGTGAGGGCCAAGGGCGGCTACAGGCCGGCCCTCGCCGCCGGAGCCTATCCCAAGGCCTTCTACCGCGCCCTGGAGGCCGCGCCGCCCTCCATCAAGCCCTTGAGCGCCTTCTATGACGTGTTCCTGCCCCTTGGGCTGAGGACTCAACTCAAGAAGCCGGCGGAGCTGGTCCTCCAGTACGACACCGCCGCCGTGACGGACACGGGGAGCCTCAACCTCTATTGGTACAACGAGGCGGCCAACGCCTACGTGCTCCAGCAGGATGTGACGGGACGAGCTCCGGAGGTGGACTCCGCCAACAAGACGGTCAAGGTGAGGGTCAACCATTTCTCCACCTTCGTCCTGCTCCAGAGCCGCTCGCTGGTGATCACGGACACCGGGACTTTCAGCGGCGGCGAGCTCGAAGCGTTCAATTATCCCAACCCCTTCGACCTGGCTTCCAAGTCGGTGGATCTCACGCAGGCGGGCGCGGGGCAGATAGAGACTATCCGCGGGACGATGATCCGGGTCGGCCTGCCCGCCGGGTTATCCGGCGAGGGGAAGATTCATATCTTCAATGTGGCCGGTGAGCGGGTCAAGGCGATGACCTTCACCGCCGGATCGGGAGCGCGCTTCAACTATGTCGAATGGGACGGCACCAACGACAGCGGAAGGGACGTGGCCAGCGGGGTGTATTTCGGCGAGGTGAAGATCGGCGGGCAGAAGAAGTTCTTCAGGATGGCATTAATAAAGTGAATATCGCAATTTCGCGAAAATCAGTGATAAAAGAAGCGAGAATCGGTCTGATTTTCGCGAAATTGCTCTTACTGGGAACGGCAGCGGCCCTGATGACGGCGAACGGCATGACGGCGCACGCGTTTGGCTCCAGCGAGAAGGGGACGAGCGGGGCGGCGTTCCTCAAGATCGGGCCCGGGGCCCGGCCCGCGGCGATGGGCGAGGCGTTCTCGGCCGTGGAGGGGGACGTCCACTCGCTCTATTACAACCCCGCGGGGCTCGCGGCGGTGAAGGGCTGGGACATGACCGGGATGCACGACGCCTATTTCCAGGGCATGAGCTACGATTTCATCGCGGCCGCCGTGCCCCTCTCGCGCATGATCGGCAGGGACCCCTCCGAGCGCCTGGGCGTCCTGGGGTTGGGGATCTACAGCCTGAGCGTGGGGGACATCGAGAGACGCGGCCGGACCGACGCCTCCGGTCCCAGCGGGACTTTCGGCGCCCAGGACATGGCCTTCACCCTGGGCTACGCGCGGGAGGTGCGCGAGCGCCTCTCGGCCGGGGGCAGCGCCAAGCTCATCCGTCAGACCTTGGATGATAAGAGCGCGAGCGCCATGGCCCTCGACGCGGGAGCGGTCTTCCGCGCATCCGAAAGACTCAACCTCTCCGCTGGATGGAGACACCTGGGCACGCGGCCGAGCTACGGCGGACCGGCCGACCCCTTGCCGCTGACGCTCTATCTTGGGTCGGCGTTCAAACCCCGCCCCGAACTGGGCCTCTCCCTGGACCTGGCCTTCCCGCGCGATCGGGGAGTGAGCTACTCCCTGGGCGCGGAATTCGTGCGGCCCATGAGCGAGAGCCTGGCCGCGTCGCTGAGGGCCGGTTACGCCGAGCGCAACACCGACGCCGACGGTTTGGGCGGCGTGGCGATGGGGGCGGGGCTCAAATACAAGAGCTTCGATTTCGATTTCGCCTGGGTGCCGTTGGGGGACCTGGGGAACAC
>CAYHRV010000144.1:0-8524 GCA_964359165.1 uncultured Elusimicrobia bacterium | reverse complement strand
AAGTCCAAGGCCATCGACATGATGGTCTCCGGCAAGAACTACACCTTCGAAAAGGGAGGCTGGAGCAAGGACCGCTTCGCCGGCATCAAGAGCCGCTATGACCTGGGGCTCGGCGTCGGCCGCAATCTCCTGGACCTGGCCAAGGACAAGCTCTACGCGGAAGCCGGCGGCGGCTACGTCTTCGAGGACCGCCTCCTCTCCGAGGACCAGTCCTTCGGAACCTATCGCGCCTACGCCAAATACGTCAGGACTCTCTCGCCCGCGTCCAATCTCGCCCAGGATATGGAATATCTCGGCAACCTGAAGGAACCCCGAGGCTATCGGATGAACGCGGAGAGTTCCCTGACCGCGGCCATCTCCACCCATTTCTCCCTGAAGGCCGCCTATCTGTGGAAATTCGTCAACAGCCCCCCGGACGGCTTCATGAAGACCGACACGACGACCTCGATGTCGATCATCGTCAATTATTGAATGACGGCTCATCTCTCAATGTAGGGGACGATTGTGCAGCCCTTGATTTTATAACTCCCGCAATGCATAATACTTCATGATTCCTGAAGTATTATGATATGACCCCCTACAAGCAGAAGTCGCAGCGTCTCTATGAGACAGCATCCGCGCAGGGAGGCTATTTCACGACGAAGCAGGCCCACGCCGCGGGATATGCGGCGAGCACGCATTCTTATAACATCCACGCGGGCAACTGGATCCGAGAGCATCGGGGCATCTATCGGCTGGCTAATTATCCGAACCCGGAGCGCCCCGACCTTGTCCTCTGGTCGCTCTGGTCCAGCAACCGGAAAGGCGAGCCGCAGGGAGTCTACTCGCATCAAACCGCGCTCAGCATCTATGATCTCTCCGACCTCAATCCGCCCAAGATCGACATGACTGTTCCGCCTGGCTTCCGCAGGAACAGCGCCATTCCCGGGGCGCTGGTTCTTCACACGGCGGACCTCCGCAAGGACGAGATAGAGTCTATGCACGGTTTCGGGGTGACGCGCCCCCTGCGCGCGATCGCTGATCTGCTCATCGAGGACAGCGTGGAACTGGGCCACCTGCGGCAAGCCGTGCGCGAGGCCTTTCAGCGGGGGCTTCTCAGCAGAGGAGAGATAGAGCGAAGCCGCCTTTCTGCGGATATGAAGAAGCGGATCGAGAAGTTTCGAGGGGATCTCTGATGGATAAGATTCGAAAGTACGCCACGGCGACCGCCTTTCGCCGCGCCCTGGAGGACCGGCTCAAGCTCGTGGCGGCGGCGGAACGCCGCGACTTCCAACGCCTCCTGCGCGACGTGGCCTTCGACCGCTTCCTTGCCCGGCTCTTTTCGAGCGGAAAGGCGCCGTGGGTTCTCAAGGGCGGCTATGCCTTGGAGTTGCGGATCAAAGAAGCCCGCGTGACCAAGGACATCGACCTGGCCCTCCGGGAATCCCTGGGCAAGGAGCGGGGAGAGCCGCTCAGCCGGGCGATATTCGAGGCGCTCACCGCCGCGGCGGCTCGGGAGATGGATGATTTCTTCTCCTTCCGAGTCGGGGAGGCTATGCATGACCTCGACGCGGCTCCCTACGGGGGCGCGCGCTTCCCGGTCACGGCCCGGCTTGACGCGCGCGACTTCGTCAAATTCCACATAGACGTCGCGGCTGGGGACGTGGTCTTGTCGCCGCTGGATACGACCGAAGGACATGGCTGGCTGAATTTCGCGGGGATACCACCTGCCAAGTTCCCGACCATCTCCAGGGAGCAGCACTTCGCGGAGAAGCTCCACGCCTACACGGTGCCGCGCCAGACGCCGAACTCCAGAGTCCGGGACCTCGTGGACATGCTTCTGTTGATCGGGCCGGATAAGCTCGACCGCGGGAATGTCCTGGAGGCTCTCCGCGCGACCTTCGAGCGGCGAAAGACTCATTCCCTGCCGACCTCCCTTGAGCGGCCGCCTGAGGCTTGGAGGGGGCCTTTCAGCAAGCTGGCCAGCGGGTGCGGATTGGCCGCGGATTTAGACGCAGCGTTCGGGACGGTGAACGCCTACTTCTCCGCGTTGGGCTCGTAAGAAGCATAAGCCGGAGTTCCCCCCCCTGCCGGGGGAAAAAGGACGGATCGGGCCTCGAAGGCGACACTTCCTCGGGTTATCCCTCGGCCTCAGGAAAATCTAGCTTTCTCGATGCGGGCGAGGCTTTCCTCTTTGTGGAGCCGCTCATCGAGGCCGATGTTCCGCAACAAGTCGGCCGCGCTCTCGAACCGGCCGTAGTCCCCGGCGAACTCGCTGTCGAAAGGCTCCCTCTCGAAGGACGGGTTCTCGCGCACGAACTCCATGTATTCGTGCTCCGCGTGATCCTCGAAGTCGGCGTTGAGGGCGTAGCTCCAGGAGGGATCGACGACATAGAGCGCCCAGCTTACGTGATAATAAAAAAAGGCGATGAACTGGGGCAGCAGCCGGTAGAGAAGAAAACCCTCGCGGATGCCTTTTTTCTGCGTCATCTCCTCCAGGATCAATAGGTGCCACTGCTCGTTGTCCTGCTGGGCGCGGGATTCCTTGACGAAATCGAAGACCCGGCGCGCGAAGCCGGGGGTGCCGTAGGTGTGCGTCATCGCGATGTAGGCTACATGCTCCCAGGACTGGTAGGGGACGCGGGCGACGACCTCGAGGACCTTGAATTTTGAAAGGGTGCGGCGCCGGCCGTAGACGACATCCATGCCGACGAACAAGAGCTTGGCCAAGAAACCGTATCTCCTCCGCGCGGAGCCCAGCGTCGCGGCTTGCCCGGCCTGAAGGTCTCTTTGCGCCGCGGACTTCACCGCCCCCATCGCGCCTCCTCCCCTGCGCCGCGTCTTCCCCCGGGGAGAGGGGACCGCATATATCATAACTTGTTTCCGGCCGCTCCATCCGCTTCGACTATTTTTTGCGGAGAATACGCCCATAATCTACGCAAAATCAGCGTATAATAAGTCTTGAAAATATGGATGTCTGTCAGTTCTCGCCGGATAATAAGTCTTGCGAAATATCGCTTCAGGGCCTACACTTCCCATGGGTAGGATTATGGGGGATAAGTTCAAACTGATCGTCATGATCCCAGTGAAGCGGGTGATTCTTCTCGGCGTTGCTCTTGCGGCGATCTGCCAATCCGCGTGTTCCTCTAAACCCGCGGCAAAAGGCGATGGCGAAGCGATCGAGCAGTCTCCCAACAATCCGGGAGTAGTCGAGAAGATCACTGATGGCGGAGGAACAATATACATCGAGATGCCGTTTGCGAATACCGGATACACTCTCAGCGCTCCCTATACCATCTCGCCTGCTCTCTCCAAGGGGCTGAAGCCAGGTGACAAGATACTGTTCTCGGCATTCAAGACCGATGAGAGCCGCCCGGGAACGATCACAAACATCATAAAAGATGATGGATCGTCGGCTAGCACGCGCCCCCCCTGAGCGCAAACGCTGAAGCTGCAGAATAATCTGTCCAGAGGCCCCGGCGCGAGCCGGGGCCTCGTGTCTTCGAGGCTCGCGCAAGGTGGAGGGAACTCAGCGAGTTCCCTCCGCCTTGCGGAGGATGTCCTCCATCAGGCACCACTTCGTGAACGCGCTCTGAAGCAGATTCGCCCCCACGAAAGCCGTGAACCAGAGCCATTTGGGGCTCACCCATACGGCGAGCGCGAGGCTCAGCAGGATGAACGTCCCGGCGATGGCGCGGATCTTGTGTTCGAGGCTCATGAGTCCCCCTTGGGCGCGGCCTTCGCCCGCCCGTTGGCCAGCATGAAATAGAGCACCGGGACCGCGGTGCGCGAGAGCAAGGTCGAGGCCACCTCGCCCGCCATCAGGGCCACGGCCAGGCCCTGGAAGATGGGGTCGAAGAGGATCACCCCGGCGCCCGCGACCACGGCGGCCGCGGTCAGGAGCATGGGCCGAAAGCGCACCGCGCCGGCGTCGATGACCGCCTCGCGCAGGCCGATGCCCTGGGCCAGGCGCAGCTCGATGAAATCCACCAGGATGATGGAGTTCCTCACCACGATCCCCGCGCCCGCGATGAAGCCGATCATGGAGGTCGCGGTGAAGAAGGCGCCCAGGGCCCAGTGCGCGGGGAGTATGCCCACCAGGGTCAGCGGGATGGGCGTCATGATCACAAGCGGTATGGCGAAGGAGTGGAACCAGCCCACCACCAGGACATAGATGAGCACCAGCACCGCGGCGAAGGCCGCGCCGAGGTCCCGGAACACCTCGTAGGTGATCTGCCACTCTCCGTCCCATTTGAGGGAGTAGGCGGCCGAATCGCGGGGTTGTCCTGAGAAGAGCTGGCTCAGCTCGATGCCCTCGAGCCGGGCGAGCTCCGCGATCCTCGGCTTGAGCGCCAGGATGGCGTAGACCGGGCTCTCCTGCTTGCCCGCCACGTCCGCGATGAGATAATCGGCGTCCATGAGGTTCTTGCGGAACATCGGCCGCTCCGCCGGGCCGCGCCGGACGCGGGTGAGTTCTGAGACGGGGATGGGAGTCCCCCCCCGCGAAAGCAGGCTCAGGCGGCTCACCCCCCCCAGGCCCCGGCGCTCGCTCTCCGGCAGGCGCAGGCGTATCTCCACCGGCTCCTTCTCCTCCTCGCTATGGGCGAGGTCCACGCTGCGGCCCTCGAGGGCCAGGGCCACGGTCTGGGCCACCTCCGCGGCCGCCACTCCGTTGAGCGTGGCCTTGGGGCGGTCCACCACGAGCGTGTCCATGGCGTGCTCGGCCGTGATGTAGGTGCCGACGTCGACTACGCCCTCGGTGCTTTCAAGGAGCTCTTGGGCTTTCCGGGCGAAGCGCATGCGGCGCTCCCTATCGGGACCGTAGAATTCCAGCACCAGCGTGGAGAGCACCGGCGGGCCGGGCGGCACTTCGGCGACCTGGACCCGGGCGCCGTATCGGCGCGCGAGCTCGGCCACGGCCGGGCGCAGGGAGGAGGCGATCGCGTGGCTTTGCCTCTTCCGCTCGTGCCGGTCGCTCAGGTTGACCACCAGCTCCGCCTGATGGGGGCGGCTCCTGAGGAAATAATGACGCACCAAGCCGTTGAAGTTGTAGGGCGCGGAGGTGCCCGCGTACCCGGTCACCTGGAGCGTCTCCGGCGCTCCTCGCAGGACCTCGGCGATCTCCAGGGCGGCTTTGCGCGTGAGCTCCAGCGAGCTTCCCTCCGGCATGTCGAGCACGACCTCGAACTCGTCCTTGTTGTCGAAGGGGAGCATCTTGACCGTGACGGCCTTCAACGGCACCAAGGCCAGAGCCCCGGCCAGGAGCGCGGCCATCCCGGCGAGGGCGAGCGCTCGGGCTCTGGAGTCGTCGAGGAGGCGGCCCATGAGGCCCCGGTAGAGCTTGTCCAGGGCGGACTCCGAGCGGGAGGGAGCGCAGTGCTTGGGCTTCCACCACTCCAGCAGATGCGCGAAGGCCCAGGGCGAGAGGATGAAGGCCACGGCCAGGGAGAAGAGCATGGCCATGGAGGCGCCGACCGGGATGGGCCGCATGTAGGGTCCCATGAGCCCGCGCACGAAAGCCATGGGGAGTATGGCCGCGATGACCGCCAGGGTGGCGAGTATCGTCGGGTTGCCCACCTCGGCGACGGCGTCCACGGAGAGGCGCCAGAGGGAGCGGCCGTCCCCCATGGAATAATGGCGGTGGATGTTCTCCACCACCACGATGGCGTCGTCGACGAGGATGCCGATGGAGAAGATGAGGGCGAAGAGGGTGATGCGGTTGAGGGTGTAGCCGAGGAGGTAGAAGACCAGCAGGGTGAGCGCGAGCGTCACGGGCACGGCCACGAGCACGACGAGGGCCTCGCGCAGGCCCAGGGCCAGGGCGATGAGCGCGGTGACCGAGAGCGTGGCCAGGAGCATGTGGAAGAGCAGCTCGTCGGACTTGGCCTTGGCCGAGCGGCCGTAGTTGCGCGTCTGCGTGATCTCGAGGGAGGCGGGGAGCAGGCCGGAGCGGCGGGCGGCGTCCACCCGGGAGAGGGCCTCCGCGGCCACGGTGGTGGCGTTGGCGCCCCGGCGCTTGGAGACGGAGACCGTCACCGCGGGGCGGGGAGCGGTCCCCGGGGGTCCCTTGGCCAGGAAGACCTCGCGCTCGTCCTCGTCGGGGCCGTCCACGACCGCGGCCACCTCCGAGAGCGGGACGGGCCGGCCCCCGGAGACGCCGACGACCACCGCGCGCAAATCCTCGGCTGAGCGGATGAAGGCGTCGGTCTCCACGGGCACGGCCTTTCCCCCGGCGTTATAATGCCCGGCGGGGAGGCGTCGGTTGGCGGATTGGATCAGTCCGGCGAGCTCCAGGGGGGTCAGGCGCCTGGCCCTGAGTTTGTCGGGGTCGAGCAGGACCCGGAGCTGGCGCCTGCGGCCGCCGTGCAGTTCGATCGTCGAGACCTCGGGCACCGCGCTGATCTCCTCGCGCAGCGTCGCGGCCGCCCGGCGCAGGGCGGAGGGGTCGAGCCCTTCGCCCGAGAGGGTCAAGGCGAGTATGGGCACGTCGTCTATGGACCTCGGCTTGATGAGAGGCTGGCCGGCTCCGGGCGGGAGCATGTCTAAGTTGGCGTAGGTCTTGGTGTAGACCCGCGTCATGGCCTCGTCGGGGTCGATGCCCACCTCGAAGCGGACGATGAAGAGGGCGAAGCCCGGCTCCGAGGTCGTGTAGAGGTACTCCACTCCGGGGATCTCCCAGAGCTTGCGCTCGCCGACCGCGGTGACGCGCTCCTTGACCTCCGAGGCGCTCGCGCCGGGGAAAGGCACGAAGATGTCGAACATGGGCACGTTGATCTGGGGTTCTTCCTCCCGGGGAAGGTTCAGGACGGCGAAAGCGCCCAGGAGCAGGGAGGCGAGGACGAATAGGAGAGTGAGCTTGGAGCGGATGAAGGCCTCGGCGATCCTGCCGGCGGGGCCCAGGGAGGCCCCGTCGTCGTTGGTTCTCATGGCCTCGCCTCCAGGTTCCGGCCGATGGCCGCCACGGCCGCGTCATCGAGCGAGCCCTCGGCCAATCTCAACGCGGCGTAAGAGGCGTGGAGGGCCTGGAGGTTCTCCAGGTGCGCGGCCTCGGCCTGGGCCAGGGCCAGCTCGGCCCGGAGGACGTCGAGCACGCTCTGTCTTCCCTCCCGGTACAGGGGCCGGAATAGTTCGAGCGACTCGCGGGCTTTGCCCGCGGCGTCGCGGGCGAGCGGAAGGCTCGCGGCCGCGGCGAGATGGCCTCGGCGCGCCTGAAGGAGGTCCGCGCGCACATGGTCCGCCAAGTCCTCCCTCTCGGCCTCGGCGGATTCGACGCCGGCGCGGGCGCCCGCCCTGCGCGCCCCGTAGGCCGGGTCGCCGAAAGGGAATCCGGCGCGAACTCCCAGCAGCCGGCTCGACGGCGCGGAGGAGAGGTCCCCGGAGTCGGTCTGCACGGCCGCGAACGCCTCCACCCGGGGCAGCAGAGTCCTTGCGGCCCGCCGTTGCTGGACTCTCGCGCCTTCCTCCGTATCGAGGGCCAAGCGCAGGTCTCTGCGCTCGGAGAGCGCGCGCGAGAGGGACCGCTCCTCTTCTTGAAGCTCGTAGGCCCCCGGGTTCAAGGTTCCCGTCGGCGCGATTCCCGCTCTGCCGAGCAGGACGCCAAGGCGGGCGGCCGCGGCCCCGGCCTCGCCCAGGACCTTCTGCCGCCAAGCCTCCATGGAGGCCAAGATGGCTTCCGCCGCATAGTAATCGGACCCGAGGACAAGGCCTTTGTCCTTGAGGCGGGAGGCGTCGGCCACCTCCATTTTCGAGGAAATGAGGCGCTCCGTCAGGCTGCGGGCCGTTCCTTCGGCCCGGAGCGCGGACAAGAAGAGCGAGAGCGACTCGTAGCGAAGGGCCTGGGAGGCGCCTTCCAATGCCTCCTCCACGCCGGCCTGCGCCAAATGGGCGAGCGCCGCTTGCTCGGTGAGCTCGAAGCCGGTGAATAGAGGCATGCCGAGCTCCAGGGAGGACTGGAGATTCGTCCGGTAGCCCGGTCCGTTGAGGCGGTCCAGGGCGAAGTCCTGGGCCGTGAAGGCGCGCTGTTGGAGCAGGGAGCCGAAGGAGTAGACCGGGCCGTCCCCACGCGTCGCCTGGAAACGCGCCCCCAGGCTGGGGAGCCTGCGCAAGGAGAGCTCGCGGCCCGACTCCCGGGCCTGGAGCCCTCGTTTGCGCAGACTTTCGAGACGCGGGCTGCGGGAAAGCGCGCCGGAGACGGCGTCGGGAAGGGAGACCCGGACGGCCGCGCCCGTCCCGTTTTCCTCACGCGCGGTCGTTGCGGTTCCGCCGGTCTGGGCGGATGCCCCCCTGGCGAAGGCCAGCAGGCAGAGGAGGACGGCGTTCATTCGGAATGGGTGCATGGCTCCTCCGTCAGGATAACGAGATCGTCAATCCCATCAGCGCTCCGTAGAGCGTGCTGATATAGGGGTTCGAGGTGAGCGGGCAGGCCCCCGTCGAGCAGCCCACCACCCGATACCAAAGGTAACCGGCGCCCGCGCCCAGGACCAGACCCAAAACCACTTTACCCATCGCCATAGAAACCTCCGCAACGATTCAGCCTTGCTCGCTT
>CAYHRV010000143.1:0-8541 GCA_964359165.1 uncultured Elusimicrobia bacterium | reverse complement strand
CGGTCTCCTTGAGGCCCAGGGCTTCGGACTCCGTCTGCCGGCGCGGGCCGCGGGTGGGGGGGCCGGCCCGGCCTCGGGGCGAGGCCCGATATCCATGCTCCGCCCGCGGGGTCCCTGCGGCGGCGCCCCCGGCGGGGGCGGCGGCCGCGGGCTGCGCGGCGGGGGTCGATTCTTTCTCGGTTGACATGTTCACTCCTCTAGAACGCGAGTCCGGCGGACCGGGCGGCATCGGCCAGGGCCTTGATGCGCCCGTGATAGACCCGGCCTCCCCGATCGAAGACCACGCGCTTGACGCCGGCCTTCATGGCAACTTCGGCGATGCGCTTGCCGGTCTCCTGCGCGTCGGCCAGGCTCTTGCGCGCCTTGCCCTCCGCGTCGGAGCTCCCCCGGCTGCAGACGAAGGCGACCGTCTTGCCCTGCCGGTCGTCGATGACCTGGGCGTAGAAATATTTCAATGAACGATGCACCGAAAGCCGGGGGAGTTCCCCCCCCGCTTTCCGGATCTTATCGCGAGTGCGCCGGGTGCGGAGTTCGTAACGCGTCCTCTTGTCTTTCATATCACCGCTCCCCTTCTTACTTTTTCGCTCCGCCGCCGGCGCCGGCTCCGGCCGCGGTCTTGCCGGCCTTGCGCAGGATGCGTTCGCCTTGATATTTGATGCCGCTGCCCTTATACGGCTCCGGCTCCTTGAGCCCCCGCAGACGCGCGGCGGTCTGGCCCACCAGGTCCTTGTCGGCCCCGCGCAGGACGAGGGTGGTCTGCTTCTTGTCCACCTCGATCTTGATCCCCTTGGGGATGGAGAACTCCACCGGGTGCGAGAATCCTATGATCAGCTTGAGCTTCTCCCCCTCGGGGATGGCCTTGAACCCCAGGCCGACGATCTCCAAGGTCTTCGAGAAGCCGGTCTGCACGCCCGTCACCATGTTGGCCACTCGGGCGCGGGCCATCCCGTAGAGGGCGCGCGCGCCGGGCCGGCTGAGGTCGACGGAGAGCAGAAGCTCCTCCCCCTTCCTTTCGATGGATACGCACTCGGGAAGCTTGCGCTCCAATTCCCCCAAGGGGCCCTTCACGCTGACGGACGATCCGCTCAGCTTCACCGAGACCGTCCCCGGCACCGGGATCGGCTGTTTTCCAATGCGGCTCATGGTATCACCAGACCTGGCAGAGGATCTCTCCGCCCACTTTCTTGTCCTTGGCCTGCTTATCCGTCAGGACGCCCTGGGGCGTCGAAAGGATGGTGACGGCGAAGCCGGCGCGGCTGCGGGGGATGTCCGAGTAGCCCCGGTAGATGCGCAGGCCGGGCTTGGAGACCCGCTTGATCCCGCGGATGACGGCCTCTTTCGAGGGGGAATATTTCAAGAACACGCGCAGCGTCCCGATGCGGTCGTCGTTGAAGAGGGTCTTGTAGTTGGCGATGAAGCCCTCCTCCTTGAGGATGCGCACGATCTCCGCCTTCAGCTTAGACAGGGGGATGTCGACGCGGTCCTTCGCTTTCAGGTTCGCGTTGCGTATTCGAACGATCAAGTCGGAAACGGGGTCCATGGGCCTCTCCTACCAGGATGATTTGCGCACGCCCGGGAGCTGGCCCTGGTGCGCCATCTTTCTAAAACAGATGCGGCAAAGTCCGAAATCCCTCATGTAGCTGCGCGGACGCCCGCAGAGCTGGCAGCGGTTGCGGTAGCGCACCGCGAATTTCTGCGGCTTCTTCATCTTCGCGACCCAGGCGATGGTGGCCATGATTGCTCCTAAGCCTTCTTCTGCCGCTTCTTGAAGGGCATCCCCATCCTCTCCAGAAGCTCGAAGCCTTCTTTGTCCGTCTTGGCCGTGGTGACGAAGGTGATGTTCATCCCGCGCGCCTTGTTGGTCTTGTCGAGATGCAGTTCCGGGAAGATCAGATGCTCCTTGAGCCCCAGGTTGAAATTCCCCCGTCCGTCGAACCCGCGCGGCTCCAGCCCCCGGAAGTCCCGGATGCGGGGCATGGCGATGGACACGAGCCGGTCCATGAATTCATACATCCTGTCTCCGCGCAGGGTCACGCGCAGCCCGATGGGCATCCCCTCGCGCAGCTTGAAATTGGAGATCGACTTCTTCGCCCTGCGCACCTGCGGGACCTGCCCCGCGATCAGCGAGAGCTCCTCGCGCGCCTGGTCGAGAGCCTGGATGTTCTCCTTGGCCTCGGAGACGCCGATGTTGATCACGATCTTGTCGATGTGGGGCACCTCGAAGGGATTGCGGGCGACGCCGTCCTGCAGGAAGGACGCGATGACCTCTTCCCGGTAGCGCAGCTTGAGCCGGGGCGCCTGGGCCGCCTTCTCGATCACGGATTCCACGGAGACCTTCGGCGTCTCCGCCCTCGCCGGCTTCGCCGGCGGACGCGCGGCCTTGGAGGCGGCGCCCTGCTTGCTCTTCTCCTTCTCCTTCTCCGCCATTACAGTATCACCTCTTTGCACTTGCGGCAGATCCTCACGCGCTCGCCGCTGGCGAGCTTGTCGGCCTTGGGGCGGATGGCCACCTCGCATTTCGGGCAGACCAGCATGACCTTGCAAGCCGCGATGGGGGCTTCAACCTTCTGGATGCCGCCCGGCTGCCCCTGCTTGGGCTTGACGTGCTTGGTGATCATGGCCACCTTGGAGACCAATACGCGGCCCTCCCCCGGGTAGACCTTGAGGACCTCGCCCTTGCGGCCGCGGTCGCGGCCGCTGAGCACCAACACCGTATCTTTCTTCCGGATCGCTAAAGACATCAGATGACCTCCGGCGCCAGCGAGATGATCTTGAGGAATTCCCGGTCGCGCAGCTCACGGGCCACGGGGCCGAAGACGCGGGTGCCCTTGGGCTCGCCCTTGTCGTCGATCACGCAGGCCGCGTTGTCGTCGAAACGCACGTAGGAGCCGTCGCGGCGAAGGTGCTGGCGCCTGATGCGAATGATCACCGCCTTGACCACTTCCCCCTTCTTGATCGTCCCGTGGGGGATGGCGTCGCGCACCGAGCAGACGATGATGTCCCCCAGCGACGCGTAGCGCCGGTGATGGCCGCCCAGGACCTTGAAGCATTGGAGCTTCCTCGCTCCCGAGTTGTCCGCCACGTTGAGGATGGTGCGCAATTGGATCATTTCTGCGTGACCTCCTCCTTGGAAGAAGCCGCCTTGGGCGCGGCCTTCACCACCCGGACGAGCCGCCAACGCTTGAGCTTGGAGAGGGGGCGCGTCCCCGCGATCTCCACGAGATCGCCGAGATGGGACTCGTTGCCCTCGTCATGCACGTGGAATTTGCTCTTCTTGCGCATGATCTTCTCGTAGCGCGGGTGCCGGACCGTCCTCTCGACGACCACGACCCGCGTCTTCTGCGCCTTGTCGGAGACGACCAGGCCTTGGAAGGCGTGGCGGCGCCCCCGCTCCTCTTCCCGCGCGACCGCTGTGGTCTTCATACGGCGCTCTCCTTCTCTCGGATCCAAGTCGAGAGCCGCGCGATGTTCCTGCGGACGACGCGCAGCTCCAAGGGATTGGTCAAGGGCGTCACCTTGTGCTTGAATCCCAGCCGGAAACGCTTCTCCTTGAGCTCCTTGATCTCCGCGCGGAGTTCCGCGGCGGAGAGGCTCCTCTTGGCGTCCTTGTCTTTGCTCTTCATATCAGATCCCGGATGACGAATCGGGTGCGGATGGGCAGCTTATGGGCGGCCAGGGTCATCGCCTGCTGGGCGACCTCCACCGGCACCCCGTCGATCTCGAAGAGGATGCGCCCGGGCTTGACGACCGCGGCCCACTGCTCCGGAGCGCCCTTGCCTTTTCCCATGCGGGTCTCGGCCGGATGCTTCGTAATGGCCTTGTCGGGGAAGATGCGGACCCAGAGCTTCCCGCCCTTCTTCATGTGCCTCATGATGGCCACGCGGCTCGCCTCGATCTGCCGCGCGGTCACCCATTTGGGCTCCAGCGCCTTGAGGGCGTACTCGCCGAAGGCGACCTCGGCCCCCCGCTTGGCCACCCCTTTGATCCGGGGGTGGCTGTGGGGCTTGCGGTATTTGACTCTCTTAGGCATCAACATGGGTCTGCTCCTTCACCGCCGGGGGGGCGTCTTGCGCGGGCGCAGGCGCCGGCTCGGCCGCGAGGACCTCCTCTTTCTTGGCGAGGTTCAAGAGGTCCTTGGGGCTCTTCGCGAAGAACTGCTTCTTGAATATCCACACCTTGACGCCGATGAGCCCCATCGTCGTATGCCCCTCGACCAAGCCGTAATCGATGTCCGCGCAGAAGGTGTGCAGGGGCACCCGCCCCTCGCGCAGCCATTCCCGCCGCGCGATCTCCGAGCCGCCCAAGCGGCCCTTGACCTCGACCTTGATGCCCAAGGCGCCGGCCTGCATGGTGCGCTCGATGGCCCTCTTGATCGCTCGCCGATGGGCGATGCGCCGCTCCAACTGCATGGCGATCGCCTCGGCCACGAGGTGGGCGTCCAATTCCGGCTCCTTGATCTCCATGACGTTGATGAAGGTCTTGCGGTTGGTGAGGCCTTCGATCTGGGTCCGTATGGCCTCGATGTCCGCGCCGCGCTTGCCGATGACCACCCCGGGCCGCGCCGTGTGGATGTTCACGCGCAGATACGACCCCGCGCGCTCGATCCCCACCCAGGACACGGCGGCCAGGCGGAAACGGTCCCGCACCAGCCGGCGTATCTTGAAATCCTCTCCGATCAAGGCGGGCATGTCCCGAAGGGAGAACCACTTAGACTCCCAATCCTGGATGTAACCCAGCCGGACCGACCTGGGATGTATCTTATTGCCCATTATCCCCTCTCATCCGAGACGACCATCGTAAGATGGCAGACCTTCCGCTTGAAGGTCATCGCGCGCCCCTGGGGCGCCGGCAGGACGCGCTTGAGCTGGCCCATGGGTCCCTGCCCCACCCAGGCCGCCTTGACGTATACCGAGCCGGATTCGAGTTTCTTCCCGGCCCGGACCTGCAGGTTGGCGACGGCCGATTTGAGCGTCTTGGCGACCACGCCCGTCGCGCGCCTCGGGATCAGCGGCAGCAGGCTCTCGGCCCGGGCCACGGACTTTCCGCGGATCTGCCCCAGCACCTGGGCGACCTTGCGCGCCCCGTACCTCTGGAATCTGGCGTAAGCGGTGGCTTCCATCACGTCAGCTCCGTGGCTTCTTTCGTATGCGCGATGCCATGTCCCTTGAAGGTGCGGGTGAAGGCGAACTCCCCGAGCTTGTGCCCCACCATCTGCTCGGTGACGTAGAGCGGCAGGAACTTCCTGCCGTTGTGCACGGCGAAGGTATGCCCGACGAACTCGGGGACGATGGTGCAGGAGCGGCACCAGACCTTGACCACCTTCTTCTCGCCCGCCCCGTTCATCTTCTGCACCTTCTCCAGGAGCTTCTTGTCCACGTATGGCCCTTTTTTAGTCGATCGGCTCATTTGCCCTCTATGGTCTTCGGTGAGTAAATCGCGCTCATACCGGCACCGCCGCCATCTTGTTCCTGCGGCGGTCCTGCAGGATCATCCAGCCCCAAACTTTCTTCTTCTCGCGGGTCTTCAGCCCCTTAGCGAGCTGGTTCCAGGGGGATTTGGGGTGGTTGCCGCCCTTGGATTTCCCGCGGCCGCCGCCGAGAGGATGGTCCACCGCGTTCATGGCTCCGCCGCGCACCGTGGGCCTTTCCCCTCGATGGCGCGTCCGTCCGGCTTTCCCGTAATTGATGGTGTCGTGCTCGATGTTCGAGACCTGCCCCAGCGTGGCCCGGCAGCCCCGGGGGAGGAGCCGTATCTCACCGGAGGGCAGCTTGATGTGGGCGTAGGGGCCGTCCTTGCCCATCAACTGGGCCTGCGCCCCCGCCGAGCGGACCATCTGGGCTCCCTTGCCGGGGAGCAGCTCGATGTTATGGATGAAGGAGCCGTCCGGGATGTTCTCCAGCGCCAGCGCGTTGCCGGTCTTGATCTCGGCGCCGGGGCCGGAGGCCACGGCATCCCCGACCTTCAGGCCCACCGGATGGAGGATGTAGCGCTTATCCCCATCCGCGTAATGGATCAGGCAGATGCGGGAGGACCGGTTGGGATCGTACTCGATGGACACGACCTTGCCCGGGACCCCGTCCTTGTCCCGCTTGAAATCGATGAGGCGGTAGGCGCGCTTGTGCCCGCCGCCGATGTGGCGCACCATGATCGTCCCTGTGTTGTTGCGTCCACCGGTCTTGCGCAGGCCGCGCGTGAGCTTCTTCTCCGGCCGGTTGCGGGTCAGCTCGGAGTAGTCCGCCGAGGTCATGTGCCGGCGGGACGGGGTGTAGGGCTTGAAGGATTTTACAGGCATCTTATCAGGCTCCCTGCTCGATGAGCTCGATGGAGTCCCCGGCCTTCAAGGTGACCACGGCCTTCTTCCAGTCGGGGCGGAAGCCGCCGCCGCGTCCGAAACGGCGGAACTTGCCGCGCACGTTCATCGTGCGGACCTGGGTCACCGAGACCTTGAAGAGCTCGGACACCGCTTTCTTCACGTCGGTCTTCGATGAGCCGGGGTGGACCTCGAAGACGTACTGGTTGAACTTCTCCTTGAGCCAGGTGCTGCGCTCCGTCATCAAGGGGCGGACGATGTGGACCGTCGGGTCGAATTCTTTCTCTGGTTTCATGTTCAGTTCCCGAATTTCTCTAGCGCCGCCCGGGTGATGATGAGGTTCCTGCAGGAGAGCACCTCGTAGGCGTTGAGGTGCGCGACCAGCATGACCTTCATCTCCGAGATGTTGCGGGAAGCGCGGATGAGATTCTCGTCGTGCTGATCGGTGACGACCAAGGAGCGGGGATCGGCCTTGAGCGCGCGCAGGAGCGCGGCCACCTGCTTGGTCTTGGCCCCGTCGAGGGCCAGGTTCTCGACGATCCGGATGCTCCCGTCGCCGGCCCGGACGCTCAGGGCCTGGAGGAGCGCCTGCCGGTTCTTGCGCTTGGGCGTCTCCTGGCGCCAACTGCGATGGCGGGGCCCGCCGACCACCCCGCCCTTGCGCCAGAGCGGCGAGCGGATGGAACCGGCCCGGGCGCGCCCGGTGTGCTTCTGCTTCCAGGGCTTGCGGCCTCCGCCCCGGACCTCGCTGCGCGTCTTGGTGTGCGCGTCCCCCTGCCTCTGGTTGGCCAGGTAGGCGGTGGACACCTCATGGAGGAACTCCGGAGAGGGCTTCCGACCGAAAACGGCTTCCGGAAGGCCCACCTTCCCGACCTCCTCTCCCTTCATGTTCAAGAGCGCGATATCCATGGTCATCCTGCCCTCTATTTCTTGTCCGTGGCCTTAGCCTTGGTCTCGGCGGTCGCGCGCGCCTTGGCGCCGGCGCCCTTGATGATGTTGCCCATCTTGTCGCGCAGGACGGCCGGCCTCTTGGGAGCCACGTAGCGCTTGCGGGTCTTGACGGTCTCCAGGATGAGGACCTGGGACCCCTTCGGGCCCGGGACGGCGCCATTGAGATAGATCAGATGGTTCTGCTCGTCGACGGAGACCACCTCGATCTTGTGCGTGGTGAAAGTCCGGGCGCCATGATGGCCGGCCATCCGCTGGCCCGCGAGCACCTTCCCCAGGGACCGGCGCGAGGTCAAGGACCCGGGGGAGCGCTGTTTGTCCGAGGCCCCGTGGGACGCCGGAAGGCCGTGGAAGCCGTGGCGCTTCATCACTCCCGCGAAGCCGCGGCCCTTGGACACGCCCTGGACGTCGACGTAATCTCCCGGGGAAAAACGCCCCGCGAGGTCCACGATCTGGCCGACCTTGCAGGCCTTGGCGTCGGGCACCCGCACTTCCTTGAGCCAGCGCATGGGGGAGACGCCGAACTTCTTGAATTGACCGGCTTCCGGCCTATTGACTCCTTTCTCGGGCCGCGCGCCGAAGCCCAGCAGGACGGCGTTGTATCCGTCCTTCGAGTCGGCCGTCTTGACCCGGAGCACCGGGCACGGCCCGGCCCTCACGACCGTAGCGGAGCGGGACTCGCCCGCCTCGGTAAAGACGCGCGTCATGGCGAGCTTTTCGCCGATAAGAGCACGGAATGTCGCCGGTGCCCGCTCCGCGGACGCCCCAACGGCGGCGGCTTCCGCCGCCGCGGGTCCAGCCGCCGGCTTATCGGAAGATTCCTTATTATCTTTCTCTTCATTCATAAATTTCACCAGAGCTCTAAAGCAAGGCCCTTGGCCTTGCTTTAGAGCTTAATTTCCACATCCACTCCGGCCGGGAGGTCGAGCTTCATGAGCTCGTCTACGGTCCTGGAGGTCGGACTCTTGAGCTCGATGAGGCGCTTATGGATGCGCATCTCGAACTGCTCGCGCGATTTCTTATCGACGTGCGGCGACCGGTTGACGGTGTACTTGCGGATGTGGGTAGGGAGGAGCACCGGCCCGACGATCACCGCCCCGGTGCGCCGCGCCGTCTCCACGATCTTGCCTACGCTGGAATCGAGGATGCGATGGTCGCAGGCTCGCAGCCGTATCCTGATCCTCTGCTGAGGCCCT
Source organism: uncultured Elusimicrobia bacterium (assembly GCA_964359165.1). GTDB lineage: Bacteria > Elusimicrobiota > Elusimicrobia > UBA1565 > UBA1565 > CAYHRV01. Next base: position 87 of record CAYHRV010000143.1, on the reverse strand, counting down.
ACCGCGGGCTGGGAGGTCATTCGAGTATCTCCCCGACGACGCCCGCGCCCACCGTGTGCCCGCCCTCGCGGATCGCGAATCGAAGAC
>CAYHRV010000142.1:0-8553 GCA_964359165.1 uncultured Elusimicrobia bacterium | reverse complement strand
GACCATGACATTTCTACTTGGGACAACTACCTGACATTTCTACTTGGGGTTGACATTCCATCTCCTATAAGTTGACAGGGTCGATGCGGGCATGGTATACTTGACTATATTTGTCAGCATTACAAGGAGATAACCCATGGCCCCAGCAACGACCGACTCAAGAACGCTCAGACTCGGAGACATCGCGCCCGACTTCACGGCGGAGACGACACTGGGACCCATAGAGTTCCACAAATGGGCCGGTTCGGATTGGACGGTGTTCTTCTCCCACCCCAAGGACTTCACCCCGGTCTGCACCACAGAACTGGGAGAAGTCGCCCGGCGGTCGCCCCAGTGGAAGAAGCGGGGGGTGAAGACGCTGGCGTTGAGCGTAGATCCGGTGGCCGACCACAAGCGCTGGATACTCGACATCGAGCAGACGCAGGGCGTGACCGTCGATTTTCCCATCATCGGCGATACGGCGCGCGAGGTCGCCGGCCTCTACGGGATGATCCACCCCGCCGCCTCCGACACCTTCACCGTGCGCTCGGTGTTCATCATCGATCCCGCCAGGAAGATCCGCGCGACGCTCACCTACCCCGCGCCCACGGGCCGGAACTTCGATGAGATACTGCGCATCATCGACGCCCTCCAACTCACCGACAAGCACAGCGTAGCCACGCCAGCGAACTGGCAGCCCGGGGGGGACTGCATCATCCTGCCCTCCCTGCAGGACCCCGATGTCCTGAAAGCCAAGTTCCCCAAGGGCTACAAAACGCTCAAGCCCTATCTGCGGATCACGCCTCAGCCCTGATGAGCCGGGAGTTGGCCGCCAAGACCTGCCTCCCTTGCCGGGGCGGCGTCCCTCCCATGCCTCTCGAGGAGGCGAGGCGCCTTCTGGCCCGCCTCTCCGGCTGGGAACTCAACGGCAAGGGACATCTGGAGAAGACCTATCCCTTCGAGGGATTCCGGCCGGGCCTGGAGTTCGTCCGGCGAGTGGGTGAGATGGCCGAGGAGCAGGGCCATCACCCCGACGTGTTCCTGGCCTGGGGAAAGGTGACGCTCGAAGTCTGGACGCACAAGATCGACGGCTTGGCGGAGAGCGACTTCATCTTCGCCGCCAAAGCCGACTGCCTTCTATAAAACGGACGCCGCATCTTCAGTCGCGGGACTTGCGCTTCTCCCGGCGGGCGGCCCAGTCGGCTTCCAGCTTCTCGAAGCGCGGGAGCTGTTCCGGCGAGAGTATGCCGCGGATCTCGTCCTTGGCCGAGGCGCGGATCTCCTCGAAGCGCGGCTGGACCTCGGTGCGCAGGGCCTTCATCTTCAGGCGCTTGGTCTCCAGGATGGCCTCCAACCGGGCCGTCTGTTCCGGGGAGAGGTCGAGCTTTCGGCTGAAGCGCTCCACCATGCGGCCATAGCCCTTCCCATCGTCCCAGCGGCCGCGGCAGCCCCAATGCGTCCAGCGGCCCAACGCGGAGCCCAGGACGAGCCCGATCAGCAGGGAGGCCAGCACCTGTCTCCAGTCGAGCCTCATGGCTCCTCCAGCACGAATCCCAGGACTTCGTCACGCTCCGGCCCCCGGGGCGCGAAGGCCAGGAGGGCGGAAGCCTCCTCATCCTCCTCGGCGAGGAGAAGCGTCTCCGCCGCCACTCCGTTCCCGCTCGGCCAGGCGAGGATGAGCACGAAGGCGGCCGCGGCCAGGGCGCAGACCGGCGTCAGCCAGCGCCAAGCGAGGAAACCGGGAGGCGCTTCGCCCTCCGTGTCAGGGATTTTGGCCATGACGCGCCGGACAAAGGCTTCCGATGCGCTCGGAGGCGGAGGATGGAGCAGGGCTCCCGCGAAGCTTTTCCAATCCTCGAGCTCGCGGCGGCAGGGCGCGCAGGAGCCGAGATGGGCCTCCACCTCGCAGGCTTCCCGCTCCGGCAGTTCCCGGTCGTAATAGGCGTCGAGCATCTCCCGGAGCTCCGAGTGGTTCATGGCAGCCTCATGTTAGACGTTTTCCCGTCCATGAAAGTGTCGCGCCGCGTCCTGCAATGCCGCGCGGGCCCGCCGCAGGCGCGCCTTCACCGAATCCAGGGAGCACTCGAGCGCCTGCGCCAGCTCCAGGTAGCTCAAGCCCTGTGTCTCCCGAAGGACGAGGATCAGGCGATAATCCTCGGGGAGCCCGGCCAAGGCCCGGGCCGCGAAGTCCGCGGCCTCCAGGGAAGCGTCCGGCTCCGGCGAGGCATCCGCCGCGCCGGGCTCCCCGCCTTCCTTCCCGTACGCGGCATCCAGGGACTCGGTCCTTCGGCGGGAGGCTCTCCTCAGCAAGTCGAGGCAGTAGTTGGCGGCGATGCGATGGAGCCAGGTGGAGAAGGCGCAGTCCCCGGCGAAACGGTCGAGGGACTTGTATGCCTTGAGGAAGGCCTCCTGGGCCGCGTCCTCCGCGTCGGACGGGTCGCGGAGCATGGAGAGGCACAGGCGCAGTATCCGGACATGATGCCCCCGCACCAAGGCGGCGAAGGCGTCGCGGTCCCCGCCGCGCGCGCGCCGCACCCACTCGGAATCTTCTTCTCTCCCCACGGTCCAAAGAGGATTCTAGCCTATTCGTAGCGCAGGGCTTCGATGGGGGAGAGCAGCGTTTCTCTCATGAGGCCTGAGCGACACCACCTCTTAGCCCGGATTTCCGAGCTCCCCGTGTTCCTTCCGAGGCTTCCGGCCGGAAGCCGATCACCCTTCTTGGTTCCTCGCCAGACCCGAGCAGACCCCGAAGAGCGTCGAATACCTCATCGAATCTCCTATCGTGTCCCCGGACCTTTTTCTCCAACTCCTCGACTTTGGCGGCGATTTCCTTGCGCGCCCCGGACAGGCGGCGCAGGCGGATGAAAGCCTGGATGATGCGGATGTTGATTCGAATCGCCCGCCCGCTGCGCAGGACGCTGGAGAGCATCGCGACGCCGTATTCCGTGAAGGCCAAAGGCGCTGCCGATGCGTGCTTGAGGGTGCGGAACTGGTCACAATTCGTGACCAGTTCCCGGACCTCTCGTCGAGAAAGACGGAACGTGAACCCTGTTGGGAATCGCTCCCCGTTGCGCTTCACGGCTTGCTTGAGCACCTTGGTTGGGACCCCGTAGAGCTCCGCCAAGTCGCGGTCGATCATGACTTTGAGGCCTCGGATCACGAATATCCGGGCCTCGATGCCTCCTGCGGAAACCATCTCTTTCATGGTGTTGTTGGGAACCTCCTCATCCATGGTACGGATAAGGGCTCAAAAAGTTCCCGAAAGCTCGGCCAAGCGATAGCGGGCGGGAGGAGGTTATTCGTAGCGCAGAGCTTCGATGGGGGAGAGCTGGGAGGCCTTCCGGGCGGGCCAGAAGCCGAAGAGCACCCCGACGCCCGTCGAAAAGAGGAAGGCCAGCCCGACGGCCCCGGGAGTGACGATGGCGGCCCAGCCCGCCAAGGCGGACATGGCATAGGAGACCGACCCTCCCAAGAGCACGCCGATGAACCCTCCCAGGGCCGAGAGGGCCGTGGATTCGATGAGGAATTGGGCCAGGATGGCCCGCCGGGAGGCTCCCACCGCCTTGCGCAAGCCGATCTCGCGCGTCCGCTCGCTCACCGACACCAACATGATGTTCATGATCCCTATGCCGCCCACCAGGAGCGAGATGGCGGCGACGATGCCCAGCAATGTGGAGAAGGTCTCCGTGGTGCCCGCCAGCGCGGCCTGGAGGTCGGCCATGTTCCGCAGATCGAAATCGTCGTCCTTGTACGGAGGAAGGCGATGGCGCCGCCGCATGAGGGACTGCACGCCTCGCATGACCTCGGCCATGGAGTCCGGCCCGTCGCATTCGATGGCGATGGAGTCGAGGTACTTTTTCCCCAGCGCGCGCTTCATCGCGGTGTTGAGCGGGACGAGTATCATGTCGTCCTGGTCGCGGAAGCCGATCGCGCCCTTGAGCGGCAGGACGCCGATGACCTTGAAATTGACGCGGTTGACCTTGATCTCCTTGCCGACCGGGTCCTCCTCTTCGAATAGGTTGTTGGCCACGGTCTGCCCCAGGAGCGCCACCCTCTCCTGGCGTTCGTTCTCGGCCTCCGTGAAGAACCTTCCGAAATAGGGCTCGGAATTGCGCATCCGGGCGTAGAGCGGCGTGGCTCCCGTCACCTGGGTGTTGGCGTTCTTGCTCCCGTAGACCGCCTGGGCCGAGCCGGAGACGTTTCCCTCCACCCGCACGATGCGGGGATCGGCCTTGGCCACGGCCTTGACGTCGTCCAAGGTGAAGCGGCTGGAGGCTCCCCGTTCATGGCTCACCCCGTGCGTGGCGCGCGCCCCGGGGCGGAGCATGAGGAGATTGGAACCCAGGCTGGCCAAGCGCCCCTCGATCGCCTTCTGGGCGCCCTTGCCGATGGCCAGCATGGCGATGACCGCGGCCACCCCAATCAATATCCCCAGCATCGAGAGGCCGGTGCGGACCTTGTTGGCGGCCATGGCCCTCAGGGCGGAGGCGCCGTATTCCCTGAACTCGGCCGAGTTGAGCGCCGCGGGACCCGCGAGCGCGGGGGGCGCGAGCGCGGCCGTGCGGGTCATGGTCGCCGCGCGCCCGCCCGCGCGGCCCCCGGCCGAGGACTCGTCGGAGACGATCCGCCCGTCCTTGATGCGTATCACCCGCTCGGCGTGAGCCGCGACATCGGGCTCGTGGGTGACCATGATGATGGTGATGCCGGCCCGGTGGAGGAGCTTGAGGCGTTCCATGATCTCCGAAGCCTGGTCGGAGGCCAGGTTCCCCGTGGGCTCGTCGGCGAAAAGGATGCGGGGGTGGTTGACCAGGGCCCGGGCCACCGCCACCCTCTGCTGCTGCCCTCCAGAGAGCTCGTTGGGCCTATGGCGGAGGCGGTCTTCCAGGCCGACCTCCCGCAGGAGCCGGCGGGCCCTCTCCTCGCGGTTGGGCGCCCCGGAATAGATCATCGGCAGGATGACGTTGTCGAGGGCGCTCGTGCGGGCGAGGAGGTTGAACATCTGGAAGATGAAGCCGATGGTCCGGGAACGGAAGGCGGCGCCCTCGTCGTCGCTGAGCCGCGACACGTCCTGGCCGAAGAGCCGGTAGGTCCCCGAGGTCGGCCTGTCCAGCAGGCCCAGGATCTGGGTCAGCGTGGATTTCCCCGAACCCGAGGGGCCCATGACGGCCACGAACTCCCCTTCCTCGATGGAGAGCGTGATCCCCTTGAGGACGGTCAGCCTTTCCTTGCCCACCTGGTAGGACCGGGTGATGCCTTCCAGTTCGATGATGGCCATATGTCAGCGCCCCCCCCGCGGGGGGGTGCTTCCTTCGGGGGGCCCGCGCCGTTTTTTCGAGAGCTTCACTTCTTGCCCGCGCCGTTTCATTCCCGCCGTCTCCCCGGACGGCCCGTACCCCGGCTCTCGGAGGACTGGTCGCTCCGGCGCATGGGGCTGTTGACCAGGGGGCTCGACGCCGCGCGCTGGGGGGAATAGCGCCTGCCGCGGAGGATGAGGACGGTATCACCCGCCGAGACTCCCTCGACGATCTCGATGTTCTCGCCGCTCTCCAGCCCGGTCTTGACCGGGCGGGCCTCGGGCTCGCCCTCGGGACCCGGCACGAAGACGCGCCTGCCGCCGGAACGGTCCTCGCTCACCGAGGCGGCGGGGACCAAGACGGCCTTCTCCTTGGACCGTACCACCAGGCTCACGTTCGCGGTCATCTGGGAGCGGAAGAAGGGGGGGACGCCGCGGGGCTCGACCTTCACCCCGTAGGTGATTACGTTCGACACGTTCTTCCCCTCGAAGAGGATGTTGAAGACCCGTCCCGGGATGGGCCGGTCGGGATAGGCGTCCAGGACTATCCGGGCGGCCATGCCCTCGCGCACCCGGCCGATGTCCGTCTCATCGACATGGGCGACCACGATCAGCTTGTCGGCCATGGCGAAGAGCACGGTGCCCGCGTCCACGGTCTGCCCCACCACGACGTTGCGCAGGATGATGGTGCCGGAAAGGGGGGCTACGATGGGGGTGGGCTTGTAGGTGTCCTCCCAACGCGCGAGCTCCTCGGGCCCCTTGGCGCGGGCCGCGTCCAGGATGGCGGCCCGGTCCGAGGAGCTCATCCAGGCCAGGATCCGGCCCTTCTCCACGGAGGCCCCTTCATCGACCAGGAGCTTCTCCAGCCGCCCTTGGATGGGGGGTTTGATCTCGACGCGGTTGAGGGGGCTGACGTCGCCGGTGGTCTCGACGGCGTCCTCGACCGGTCCCTCGGTCGCGGCCACCGGCCGCGCGGCCTGGTCCCTCCCATTGGAAGCTCCCTGCCGGCGCGACCAGACGAAGAGGCCGCCCGCCACCGCCGCGGCCAGGGCCGCGAAAACCCACCGTTGTCTCATGATCACTCCTCAAGGGAAAGGCCCGCGGCCCTGTCCCATTGCGCCTCGGCCAGCATCGCGTCGCGACGGGAGCGCACCACCCCGCGCTCAGAGTCCACCAGGTCGGCGACGACGAGCTCCCAATTCTCGAAAGTCATGAGCCCCGAGGAGTAGCGCACCGAGGCCTCCTCATCGCGTTGAAGGGCCGCCTCCAAGAAGAGCTCTCGGACCTTCAACTGATCGAGGCTCTGGGCCAGACCCGCCCAGGCCGCCTCCAGAGCCGAGCGCACCTGGCCGCGGGCCGCGCGCAGGCCCTGCTCGGAGCGTTCCAGCTCCCGGCCCGCCGCGGAGATACCATGGGAGAGGGCGGTGGGCCCTTCGCCGAACAAGGGGAGGCTCAGCACGCCGGCCGCGCTCCAGGACGGCTCGCCGGGAAAGTAGCTCCTCCCGCGCAAGCTCTTGGAATAGCTCGCGCTCAAGGTCGGCCATAGGCCGCTCTTCGACTCCCTGAGACCGGCCCGGGCCCCGGCCACGGCGGCCTCGCGCTGGGCGCTCAGGGGATGGCGCGCGGCGAGGGCCTCCAAGTCCGAGGGAGGGGGCATGGGCCCCGGATCCATGGCGCCTGCGGCCTGGAGCGGCGAGAAGCCCTCGATGCCGATATGGCGCCCCAGCTCGGCCTGCGCGGCGCGCAGGTTCCTCAGCGCGGCCGAGAGAGCGGCCTGGGCGTCGGCCGACTCGGCCTTCGCGCGGAGCATGTTCCCTTTGGATTCCCGGCCCGAATCGTATTTGAGCGCCACCAAGTCCGAATTCTGACGGCGGATGTCGCGTATCTTGTTCGATACCGCGACGACCTCCTGGGCGAAGAGGAGCTCCGTGAACGCCTTGCGCAGATTCAAGCGGAGGTCGGCGGACTGCAGCCTCAGGTCCGCCTCGGCGCGGCTCACGGCGGCGTCCGCCACGCTCAGGCGCGCGTAATTCCCCATGCTGAGGAGGTCCACCGACGCCGTTCCATCCGCCTGCCAGCGCGAGTCCCCCGAGGCCGACTTGGAGTCCGTCAGGCGGTTGGAGAGCGAAAGGGAGGGGAGAAGCCCGTTGAAGCTGATCAGGCGCCGGGACCGGGCCGCCTCCACCGCCCGGCGCGCCGAGAGAAGCTCGGGGTTCTCCTGCGCGGCCAGCAATACGCAGTCCTTCCAGCCCATGACCCGCGGCGCAGTCTCCTGCGCCGCGCGTACGGCCGGGCCCAAGACCGCCAAGATCGACGCTATCGCCAGGATGTTCCCGCTTCGCATGCCGGTGCCATCATTAGACGCGCGCAGGCATGATAAAGTGTCGCTTAGGGCTCGTTAAAGATTAAATGACCCACTTTGGAGGCCCAGATTTGAGGTCAGCGCTAGGCGCGAGGAGGGAGCATACTCGCAGAGTATGTGACCGACGAGCAACGACGCGATGTCCCAAAGATGGGCCTCCCCGAAGGGCCGGGACGCTTTTGGGCTGCAACCGCGTCGCTCATCGCTTACATACCGCAGAGGGTATCGGGCGCTTCCAATGTGCTGGAGGCGCCCGTCTTCGCTCCTTGTTTCGCTCCAAAATCGTCTCCGGCAAAGTGGGTCATTTAATCTTTAACGAGCCCTTAGTAGGTGGACCAGACCGCGCCCTTGGTGTCGGTATGCATGCAGCCGACCCATAGGTCGCCCTGGTTGCGCGAGCCGCTGGTCATCGTCCAATTCCAGTAAGCCCAAGTCCCCTGGTCCGCGTTGAGCATCGCCCCCATCCCGAGGTCGTCGTTGTTCTTGACCACGGAGGTGTTGGCGTGGTATGAGGTGAAGGCCTCCGGGATCTGAGCGATGTATTTGGCGCCCGCCGTAAGAGAACTCAAGCGGTCGGTAGGGTGATTGCCTTCCATGTCGCCGTAATAGATCGTCAACGCGGAGCGCAGGGCCCCCAGATTGCCCTTGGTCGCGCCTTCGCGCGACTTGCGCAGGAGATCGGCGAATTTCGGGATCGCGATGGCCGCGAGTATCCCGATGATGGCCACCACGATCATCAACTCGATGAGCGTGAAACCGCGATCCGCCGGCCTTGCGCAGCATCCCATAACAGCCTCCCGCTCACCCCGGCAGGAACTTCTGGGCCGGGCCTTCCCCATCCGGCACGGCCTCCAGCGCGGCCATGAACTCGGCGGCGCTGTGGAAGCGCTTGGAGACCTCGGCCTGCAGGGCCCGGCGC
>CAYHRV010000141.1:0-8569 GCA_964359165.1 uncultured Elusimicrobia bacterium | reverse complement strand
TCGAGCCCATGCAAGCCTCCGCCTCCGCCGAGACCCCCAACTCCGAGACCATCCCCGCGCCCTAGTGCTCTGCCGTCATCCCGGCGAAAGCCGGGATCCAGCAAATCTGGATTCCGGCTTTCGCCGGAATGACGCAATCAAGGCTTTGCGCCGACCGGAATTACGGCTTTGAGCCGGAAGGGCCGTCTTTGAGGATTCGGAAGGAGTTGACGAGCTTGTTGAAGCGGTCTTCGTAGCGGCTGAAACCCGTGCGGGTGCCCGGGTAGATGAGCACGTAGAACCCGCCCTCGGCGGGGACCACGACATAAGCGTGCTGGCGCAGGACCGCGGTGTTGCCTTCCTCGTCGCGCGAGGCGCCGTAGCGGGTGTCCCCCGGCACGGACATGGGCGCGGAAACGACGAAGTGGAGCGCCTCTTTCCCGCTCACCTTGATGTGATGGAGGTTCTGCTCCATCAGGGAATTCTCATGATAGAGCTCGTTGAGCGTCCGCTCCGCATACTCCTCGGCGGAGGCGTAGCCCTGCTCCATGGCGAAGCCGTGGGCGAAGGGAGCCCCCGCGGCGTGCCAGCGCACGCTGAAGCTCGGCGCCCCGCGGAAGAAGTCCGCGTCGAAGGGGCCCAGGAAGGTCGTATTCACGTAATTGGAACCCTGTCCCTCGTAGAACACCCGCCAGGCATAGGGCACCTCCACGGAGAAATCCCGGGCCTCCGAGGTGTAGTGGAAGTACTTGGGCGTTTTGCAGGAGGAAAGGGACAGCACCGAGGCGGAAATCAATAAGACGCTCAGGAGCGTTTTTGTGTTCATGGCTGGATAGCGTGGAGCAAGACCGATTATAACAGCAGGCTAGGACTCCTGCAAGGCCCGCAGCTCCCCATCGGTCTGCCTCAGCCGCAGGGCCAGGGCCCGGGCCAGGCGGGCGAAGACGCGCACCCCGAAGTCCGGCTGGCCGCGCGAGAGCTCGTCGAATCGGGAGCGGGAGAACGCGTAGACGTCCACCGGCGTGCTCGCCACGGCCGAGGCCGAGCGCGCGTCCCGGTCGAGGAAGGAGACCTCCCCGAAGAAGTCTCCTTGGCTGAGCGTGGCCAGATGATGGGTCTTCCCTCCCTCCAGAGGAAGAAGGATGCGGACCTTCCCCCGCCGGATGAGATAGAGCTCGTCGCCCGCGTCGCCCTTGGCGAAGAGCCTCTGCCCCGCCGCGAAAGACTCCTCGCGCAAGCACCCCTTCATGGCCTCCAGCATGGGCTCGTCGAACTCGCGCATCAGGTCGATCTCGCGCAGGCTCAGGACGCTCTCCGCCGTGTCCCTGCGCGGCGCGGCCTCGTCGAGGAGCTTATCCTCCGCCCACTCCAAAGCATCGTCGATGGAGTCGAAGACGTCCACGTTGCGCGTCGCCTTGAGCAGGCCGACCTCGCTGAAATAGGCGGCCAGGTCCTGACCCGTGGGCAGGGATGGGGGGAGGCTGCACAGGAGCAGGCGCCCCTGCCGGTCGTGCAGATGGTCCTCGATCTGCTTGAGCATGTGGATGGCGGTGAAATCCACGGAGACCACGCGCCGCATGTCCAGGAGCACGAACTTCCGGGTCTTGAGGTCCTCCTCGAGCTCCGTGAAGAGCTGGTCCGTGGTCCCGAAGAAGAGGCTCCCCTGGAGTTCGCAGACCACGGTCTGGCCGCCGCGCTCCTCCAGCAGCGCCATCTCCTCGGGCAGCCGCCTTTGCTTGGAGAACACCTGGTTCCCGTAGGCCTTGCGCCGTATGACGTGTCCGCGTATCTGGTCGCGCATGAAGAGCAGGATCGACATCCCCAGGCCCACGCCCGCGGCCATGATGAGGTCCGCGGCCACCGCGGTGACGATCACGGTCGCTCCCACCCCGAAGTCGAAGAGGGTCGAGCGCTTGCGCAGGAGCCGGAAGCTCTTGCGGTCGTACATCCCCCAGGCCACCACGATGAGTATCCCGGCCAGAGCCGGCAAGGGGACCCAGGCCATCCATCGGCTCAGCAGAAGGAAGGCGGCCAGGGCAAAGACGCCCGCCAGGACTCCCGAGAGGCGCGTGCGCCCGCCGGTGTTGATGTTGACGAGCGTGGCGCCCATCGTCCCTGCGCCCGGCGCTCCACCGAAAAGAGCGGAGAGCACGTTCGCCAGGCCCTGCCCCCTGAGCTCCCGGTTGGAATCATGGCGCGAGCGCGTCAGGGCGTCGACGACCACGCAGGTCTTGAGCGTATCGATCGAGAGCAGGACCGAGAGCGTCATGGCCGGGACGAGTATCGCTTTCAAGGACGCCAGGTCCAGTTCCCGAAGGGAGGACCACCGGGAGAAGAGGCCGGAGAGCGCCGAGGCCGCGCCCTCGCCGATGGGGCCGATGACGAGCGCGTTGCCCTCCAGGACGCTCAGCTCGGGCCGGGCCCAGGCCAAGGCCCAATACGCCGCCACCCCGCCCGCCAAACCGAGTATCGGCGCCGGCACCGGGAGGTCCTTGGGGGAGAGGACCATCACGGCCATGGTGGCCAGGCCCACGCTCAGGGCCGTCCCGCTCCAGAGCGCGGGCGAAAGCGCTTCCTGCAGATGCGAGCCCGCCGGAAGGCCCAGGAGCTTGGGGATCTGTCCCAAGAAGATGAGCACGGCCACCCCACTGAGGTAGCCGGTGACCACGGGATAGGGGATGAACTTGATGAGGGCCCCGCCGCCCGCGGCCCCGTAGGCGAGCTGGAGCAGACCGCAGAAGAGGGCGGTCAGCGTGAGGAGCAGGGGGATGTGCGCGGGATTCGACACCGATGAGCCGCCCGCCGCCAGCGTGCCGGCCAGGGCGGCCATGACGGCCGCGGCCGGGGCGCAGGGAGCGGAGACCAGGCGGGGCGCTCCGCCGAAGAGGGGCGCCGTGACGCCGATCAAGACCGCACCCACGATCCCGGCCAGCGCGCCCTTGGCGGAATGCTCAGGCCCCAGGGCCGCGTAGATCACCACGCCGTAGGCGATGGCTTGGGGCAGGGCCACCAGCATGGCGGCCAGCCCCCCCCAGACCTCGGAGAGGACCCCCTCCCCGCCGTTCGTCTTGGAAAATCCGGAGCGCGCGGGGGCTTGTGTATTATCCATCCAATATCTATTTGGACGGCGGGAACGCCGCGGGGCTGCGCCAGTACCGCGCCGGCAGGGAGCCCATGGCCATGACCGCGCACTGGGAGAGGACGAAGACGGTGAGCCAGACGAAAGCCTTGTCCATGAAGCCGTAGGAGTGCAGGCCGATGCCCAGCATGTTCACCCCGAACCAGGAGAAGCTCGTCAGGATGGCCCCGAACACGGCGAGCACCGTGAACCCGCGTTCCCTCACGAAACCCGCCCAGCGGGCGTGCAGCATGAAAGCGCACCAGAGCACGATGAGCAAGGCGCCGTTCTCCTTGGGGTCCCAGCCCCAGAAACGGCCCCAGGACTGGTCAGCCCAGATGCCGCCGAGCACCGTGCCCACGAAGCTGAAGAAGAGGGTGAAGCAGACGACCCCGTAGGTCATGCGCACCAGGGTGCGCGCGGAGGCCTCGTCGAGCGAGGCGGAGAAGAGGCCGCGGAAGATGTAGAGATGGGCCAGGAACGCGGCGAGGAAGGCGCCGCCGTAGCCCACGGTGATGGTCACCACGTGCGTGGCGAGCCAGAAATTGGAGTCGAGCACCGCGCGCATCATCTCCATCGTGTCCCCGGTCGCGGAGAGGTGATGGGCCACGATGAGCGTGATGAACCCGGCGGCCGAGGCCGTCACCGTGCCCAACCCGTTGCGATAGAGCCTCTCGAGCACGATGCCCACGCCCACCGCGGTCCAGCCCACGAAGATGGCCGAGGAATAGAGATTGGTCACCGGCGGCCGGCCCTGCAGGAGCATGCGGGCCAGCAGCCCGCCCGTATGGACGAGGAAGCCCAAGGACATGAGCCGGAAGGCTGCCGCGCCGAGAGCCTCCTCCCAGAACATCCAGCCCAGGAAGGCCAGAAGGAGGGCGGCCACGTAGAGCGCCATGCCCTTATAGAAGGGCTCGTAGCGGTTGAAGAAGGATTCCCGGGAGGCCAAGGCCGCCGTGCGGGTCAGGTTCGAGGCGAGCGGGTCCAGATGGGAATGCACGGCGCGGTTGAAGGCCTCCGCGTCCCCCCTGCGCCAGGCGCTGAGCGCCGAGGCCAGGGGCATGGCCGAGGGATGCAGGCTCGCGCCGTTGAGGGTCTGAAGCAGGCCCTCGCCCATGCTGTGCCAATGCTCCGCGCTCTCCCCGTCCCGGGGCGGCAGGACCTGGAAGTAGGCCGCCTCCGCGAGGAAGCGGAAGCGCTCGAAGTAGCCGCTCAGAGCCTCCAGAGCCTTCCTCTCCTTGGCCGAGACCTTGGACTTGCCGTGGGCGCCGAGCGCCGAGATGCCGGCGGCCGCCGCTTTCTGGAACTCCGCGATGTCAGCCGGGAAATCCTCGGTCCCGGGGACCTGAAGGGAGTTGCGCAGGCGCTGGTAGAGGATGATGCGCTGGTTGAGGTTCATGACCGCGGACTGGAAGCGCGAGCGCTTGGCGCTCTCGACGGGCTCGACCTTCTCCGCCTGCGAGGCGATCTCGCCCAGCGACGCCTGGATATCGGCGAAGGAGTAGTAGCGGCCCTTGCTCTCCAGCCCGATGAGCCCCAGCACGTCCGGGTCGTCGATGACGAAGAGAGGGAGCCGGTTCGCGCTCTCGGGCTTGGCCATCGCGTCGAGCGCCCATTCCACGGCGCTCAGACGCCGTTCGCCGTTATAGAGGGTCTGCTTGCTGCGCAGGACCAGCAGGGAACTGCGCGCTACCGTGTCGAAGGGTTTGACCCGCCCCTCGTGCAGGACCGGGATCCGGCCGAACGCGGCCAGGTCGAAGCCGTTGCGCGCGCGCTCCGGCGCCATGCCGCCGAGGAGCCAGAGCACGGAGAGCGCGAGCGCGGCGGAGGGGAGCCAGGCCTCCAGCGCGCCCTTTTTCTTATGGGGGGTGATGGTCATGGCCTTACCACCCGGGACGCGGAGAAGCTGAAATAGAACTGCACGGCCAGCCCGAGGCTGGCCAGGATGCAGGCCAGGTAGGGCAAGAGCCAGCCCGGGTTCTCGACAACCTGGAGCACGGAGAGCTTGTCGTCCCTGCCGAAGCTCGCTTGATAGAACGCCTTGTTGTCGTAGCGCAGGGGATTGTTCATGTAGATGAGCACGTCGCGGTCCTCCCCCTTGGCGGGGTCGTTGAGGCGCATGAGGCTCGAAAAGCTCTTAGGGATGTCCGTGCCCGGGTACATGACGCGCTTGAACTTTTTCAGAGTGAGAGTGAAGGGCAAAGGGCGGCGCCTCATGCGCAGGGAGAGCTGATACTCCTTGCCTCCCGCGGTGAAAGACTGCGGAGCTCCCAGGCCGTTGGAGAGCAGGTAGGTGCCCAGGCTCTTGGCCCCTTCGAGCACCTCCACGAAGGCCGCGGCCTGGTTGACCTGGTCGTCGGAGGAGACCGGAAGGGCCCTGCGCGCCACCAAACCCGTCCCAACGCCGGCGCTCGCCGCCGCGGGGGCCTCCGCTCCCTTCCGCTCCAGGGTCGAATTCTCGTAATAGTCCTTGAGCCGGAGCGCGAAGGGCCAGCGCGCGTGCTTGAACTCCCGGCTGGGCTTGAGCGCCTCCTCGCGCAGGGCGAAGGCCTCGTCGACACCCGGGTCGGAGCCGTCGACCACCGCGAGCTCCACGCGCCGGGTGCTCTCCGTATAGCCGAGCGTCTGGCCTTCCAGGATGGCCAGCTGCGTCTCCTCGGCGAAGAAGCCCGTGACGAATTCCCCGGCCACCAGGAGCACGATGCCCAGGTGCACCAGCCAGATGCCGGCCTTGCGCCGCTCCCAAGTGAAGCGCTCATAGAACGCCGCGGCCAGATTGGCCAGGAGCACGCTTCCGACCAGGGCGCCGCCGGGGAAGAAGGGGATCTTGAGCCCCGCCGCGGGCGACCAATAGAGGAAAAATGAGCGGATGTCCCGCTTGACCGCGGCGAAGATGCCGATCTGCACCTGGTCCAAGGTGCAGAGGAAGACCACGGCCATGAGCAGGAGTATGCAGACGAGCGTCAACTCCAAAGCGGCGAGGGACTTGATCGCTCGGCGCCACTGGGGGAGGGAGGCCGCCTTATTCATGGGTCCCCGCGGCATGCAGGCTGTTCAAGAGCTCCAGGAAGCCCGGCTTGGCCGCACCCACGGTGGAGGCGGGGCCGATCATCTTGAAGAACCAGGATTCCTCGCCGTGAGGGAGTATGCCGGCCAGGAGCCTCTTGTTCCCCGCGCCCGTGAAATCCACGACCAGGACCTCTCCGGCCCGTGTCTTCACCTTAGTCGAGGCAACGGCCAGGGCCTTCTCACCGCCCAAGGGCTCAAGGCCGATCTGCCCTCTCCAACGCTCCACGTTGGGCAGAGTCCCCCCGGCCCCGCCGGCTAGCATGACGATGGACATGTCCGCTTCGCCGTCCTTGCCCGGTATGGAATAGCTCCCCAAGCGCATCGAGCCGGCGGGCTTCTCCTTCCAGGATTCAGGGGCGTGCCAATGCAAATCGCCGGTCTGCCCGGCCGAGGCGCCCGGCACGGAGCCGCCGGGCATCGCGCCGCCGGGAGCTATCTCGGGATGGCCGGGAGGCAAGTCCATGCCCGAGCCGGGCATCGCGGCCATGGGAGCGGGAGCCGGAGCTTCCTTAGGCGTCCGATAGACTTCGATGTCCTCTCGGGAACAGCCCGCGAGGATCAGCATCGGAAGGGTCAGGACCGTAATAATGGATTTCATTGTCCTTTATCAGCCATGCAACGGCCATGCCAAGAACGCGGGTATTGTACAACAAAGGTGACTACTCGCCTCCCCCATGGGGAGGTGAGTGCGTTTCGAGGGGGATAGTCGCCGCAGGCGTTATTTCAGAGATAGCTTCGGAAAGGATGCCGCGATCCGGCGGGAAGCCGCTTTCGAGACCCCGGCCTGGGCCGCGAAGCGGGCCCAACGATCCACGGCGGCCCGCACCTCATCGAGGATGGCGGCGGCCCGCGTTTTGGCCACGCCGGCTTGCCCGGCCAAACGGAGGATGTGCTCCCGCCCGGGGGCCTTGCCCTCTCCGGCGAGAGTCATGCTGTGCTCGCCGCCCGGGCCGGGGGCGTAGGTCAAGTCGTAGGCGGGAGAAAGAGCCCAATCGCCGCTCGCGTCGTCGAGGATGAACGCGAAGTTCTTCACGTGGTCGTCCCGGTCATGGGACGCCACGTTGAACGCCATCCGCCGGAAAGCCTTCAGCACGGCCTCATGATCGCGCGTCAGCACCGACGCGGCCTTGAGGAGGTCGGCGTAATCGGCCGAGGGGACGCGGAAATCGGATTGAATGAGGCCGCCGAAGGTGTGGACATGGAAGCGCCGGTTTCCCTCGCGGTCGAATCGCTTGACGCCGAAGAAGCGGCTCCCTTCCGATGTCTTGAAGAGCCGCGTCGGAGGCATGTCTATGCCGGCCGCCCCGGCCATGAGCGCGTAGGCGTATTCGACGGGCCCCGCATCGGGCATGTCCTTCTTGGCCGCGAACTTGACGATCCAATGCCCGAATCCCTCCGGCAGGTCCTCCTCGCCGGAGAGGAGGCTCTCCCCGCGCACGCCGACGAGCACTTTGGGTCGGGCCCCGCCGGGAGAGCCGCCCGCCCGCAGGAGCCGGGGCAGCACCTCCACGGAGTCGCCGGCTAGAATCTCTTGGGAGTGGCGGGCCAGATCGTGCAGGTCGAAGATGCCGGCGTCCTCACCGGAGAGCTCCGAAGGCGGGTGATAGGTCAGGGCGCCCATGGTCCGCGTCCCCAGCCAGGAAAGGCGCTCCAAGGGACCCACCCCGGCGGGAGCCAGACCCCGCGAGCGGAAATGCCGGTCCATCAACAGGAGTCCCCAGCCATCGGGCAGGGAGTCGTCGAAGAGCCCCGGCAGCGGCCCGAAGGCGTGGTCGGCGTGCTCGAATAGCCCGCCCTCGAAGGGGAGTCGGAAGGGAGATAGATTCAGTCCGGCGGAGAGGAACTCCGGCGCGTACTCGAAATAGGTCCGACCGCGGTCCCAGGCTAAGTCTCCGGCCACAAGCGACTCGCCGGGGTGCCGCGTGAAACGGACCTGGAGTTTTTTCAGATCCGCCCCCGTTTGCGCCCCGGCTTGGCGGCGCGCTCTTCGAGCTCCGCGATGGTCCGGGCGGGGGGCGGTCGGAAAAGGCCGTTGAATTCCTCCAGACGGGCCAAGACATGGGCGGCCTTGAGGATCAACTCCAGGGAAGCCTTGCCCGTGTTCTCGAAGCGCTTGAGAGAGGCCGCCGATATCCCCGAACGCTTCGCCAGCGTTTCCCGCGTCCAGCCCCTGCCCAGCCTGAGCGCTCGCATGCGCTCGGCCAGCGCCTTGCCCGTCTCCACGGGTCCAGAGAGCGTCAGGAGCGTCCCAGCCATATCTATAGTCTACAGGAGAAACAATGAATAGTCAATATATTATCTATTAAATAAAAATAATAATATAATAGATAATATATTAACTATTATTAATAAGCAGGCAGTGTGCTCAAACGCGCATCCTCCACCGGACCGCCCACGGTGAAG
>CAYHRV010000140.1:0-8579 GCA_964359165.1 uncultured Elusimicrobia bacterium | reverse complement strand
TAGAACTCGGCCCAGCAGTGATAGTCCCGGCCCAGCTCCTGCGCGCGAGAATCCGAGACGGGAACGCCCATCAGGAAGCGGGCCGGGAGGCCCCGGGCCATGGCAAGGGACAGGAAGAGGGAGTGGAAATCGGTGCAGTTGCCCTTGCCCACGCGGCAAGCGCGCCGGGTATCGCCTTTGCCCCAGCCGGGTTCGGTCTTGTCGTAGGACATGCGCGAGAGCACGGCCTCATAGAGCTTGCGGCCCGTTTCCAAGGGTTCCCGGGAGTCCCGGACCGCTTCGCGCGCGAGGCGCCGGACCTCCTCGTCGACGACCGCGAGGCCGCGCGGCGTGGTGAAGAGTTCGCGTTCTTTCCGGGAAAGGGGGGGCTGGATTTCCGCGGCCGGCGCCTGCTCCGTGCGCGTGATCCGATAGCGCGCGCGCAGGACGGCGGCTCCGGGCCGACGGGCCTCGAAATAGAGGAGTTCGTTGCCGAACTCCTTCTCCCGCGTCCTGCGCCAGGGAATGGGGGATTCGACGCCGAGCAGCTCGACGCGCTGTTCGGGGCTCGAGCGCGGCACGGGCATCCAGACCCGGAGCTCCCCCTTGCCCGCATCGACGCGCACGGTCTCCACGAGCTCCATCCTCCTTGGCCCGGGCGGGGAGAGCGTCCCGGAGGCTCCGGCGACGAAGAGGACGGCCAAGAGGGAAAGGAGACATCCGACAGCCGGGCGGATGACGCGCATCATATCCATATCTAGCATTTTTATCGGACAGGCTTAAGAAGCCGCGTCAGGGAGAAATGGTAGGATGGGAGAATGACTCCTAGGGCGGTTCCTTACAAGAAGACGGCCTTCGTCTGTACGCATGTCCGCGAGGATGGAAGGACGGCCTGCGGCAATCCCGGGCGGGGCGGCAAGGAACTCTGCGAAGCGCTCAAGAAAGCGGTCAAGGAGACCGGGCTCAAGGCGAGCATCCGGGTCGCCCGCTCCGGCTGCCTGGACCTGTGCGCCCAGGGTCCCAACGTCTTCCTCTATCCCGAGGGCGAGTGGCTCTGCGGCGCCGCGCCCCAGGACGCGCCCGCCATCCTGGCGAAGCTCTCTTGCGGGCTTTCAGGACCGGCGAGTCCGTAAATTATATAATCGCAAGATGGACGGCCGATTCTTCGCCGGCGCCGGCGCCCTCTTCATGCTCCTCGGCGTGGCCCTGGGCGCCTTCGGAGCCCATGGGCTCAAGGATGTATTGGACGCCGAGATGAAGGCCGTTTTCGAGACCGGGGTGCGCTACCAGGTCTATCATGCCCTCGGCCTCTTCGCCGCGGCCTGGGTCTTGGAGCGCTACGCTTCCCGCCTGGCGGCCTATGGGGGCTTATGCTTCATCGCGGGCATACTGCTCTTCTCAGGGAGCCTCTACGCGCTGAGCCTCAGCAGCCTGCGCCGCCTGGGGGCGATCACCCCGCTGGGAGGCCTGCTCTTCCTGGCGGGCTGGCTCTGCCTTCTGGCCGCGCCCTATAAGAATTGATGGAGGGAGACCCGATGACCCCGCATTCCTCGACTAAGCCGGAGACCCCGACCGAGCCCACGGCGAGCTCCGTGGATAAGCTCTCTTCCCCCGCCCCTCAAGGCGCCGCGGCCGTGAGCCCCTTGGCCTCGTTCATGGCGCTGAGCGAGGGCAAGCCCGACCTGCGCGAGAAAGGCGCCCCCAAGGACGGAGTCCGGCAGGCCTTGGACCGCAGGCTCTTCGTGAAGTTCTCGGCTTTCGGCGGCTGCGAGGACGCCTCCGCCCTCGGCCGCGCTCTGGAGGGGACGGGTTTCGACGGGGTGCTCTACGAGGACCTCCACGATCCCCGGGGGATAGGGCTCCTCTCCTTCAGCGAGGCACCGGCCCGCTTCCTAGACTCGGTCCGGCCCATGCTCCAGCGCGAGCCGTTCGCGGCCCTGACCCACAAACCCGAGTTCTCGATGCTCGGCCGCACCTACGCCCTCGGGCATGAGCCGAACCTGGAAGACTGGCTCCTCGAGCGCCCGCGGCGCGTGGCCTGCGACCCGGACCGGCCGTGGGCGGTCTGGTATCCCCTGCGCAGGACCGGGGAGTTCTCGCGGCTCCCGGTCGACGAGCAGAAAGCGATGCTCCGCGAGCACGGGATGATCGGCCACGCCTTCGGCGAGGCGGACCTGGGCTCCGACGTGAGGCTCGCCTGCCACGGCCTCGACCCGCGCGACAACGATTTCATTATCGGGCTCGTGGGCCGCGAACTCCACCCCCTCTCGGCCCTCGTGGAAACGATGCGCAAGACGCGGCAGACCTCGCGCTACATCCAATCGATGGGCCCCTTCTTCGTCGGGCGCTCGGTCTGGCGGCGTTCCTCCAGCGCCCCCGGCGCGGCGTCGGGCAGGGGCGAGAGGACTTTCCGCATCCGGATGTCGGAGCGCTGCTACCGCTTCAAGCCGGACGCTCTCCCCAACCACGCCCCGCGCAAGCCGGGCGTCTACGAGTTCATCGCCTTCAATGC
This sequence comes from uncultured Elusimicrobia bacterium, assembly GCA_964359165.1. Lineage (GTDB taxonomy): Bacteria > Elusimicrobiota > Elusimicrobia > UBA1565 > UBA1565 > CAYHRV01. The sequence goes on along the minus strand of CAYHRV010000140.1, from coordinate 6,088 downwards.
CAAGATGGAGCCCCAGGTGCTCTTCGTCGGCCTCGCCTCGACCGGGACGGTGTACGACGCCATGGGCGCGCACATGATGGGGAATCTGCGCCCCACGCTCGAGGACCTGCAGGCCGGGAACAAGGACGTGTATTTCGATTTCGTCGAATGGTCGGACGGGGATTCCCCCGACGACCTCAAGGACATCGCGGGCGCGCTCATGATCCGGAACAATCCCCGTCTGAACCTCAACGACAATCCCTCCGCCTCGGGCCGCTACGCGAAAGTCGAGCTCAAAGAGGAGGAATAGGGCGCTTGAGCGCGGCGGCGGTCTCGGCCAGGAAGGAGAGAGCGAGCGCGATGAGCAGCACCGCCGTGGCCCCCACGGGGTCGAGGCGGGTCCTCCCGGAGAATAGGGAGAGGAGCCAGGGCCTTGCGATGAGGCAGAGCGAGGCCAGGGTCACCGCGCACATGAAGACCGCCGGCACCCCCGTCACCCACCAAGACCGTCCCTCCCGGTAGAGCCACACGCTCACCCCGCAGAGCGTCATCGCGGCCAAGAGCTGGTTGGACGCTCCGAACGCCGGCCAGAAGACCTTCCAGAGGGGGAGCGAGCGGCCCGATGCGTCCGTCCAGGTCATGAAGACCGCGGCCAGAGGCACGGCTACCGTCGATAAGGTCGCGAGGACCGCGCCCCGGCGGCCCCGGAGCCCGAGGTTCTCCTGCAGGACGTAGCGTCCCAGGCGCGCGGCCACGTCCAAGGTGTCGTAGATGAAGGTCGCGAAGGCCAGCTTGCTGAAGACCACCCCGGCGGCGAAGGGGATGCCCAGCGGCTCGAGGAAATGGGCGAGGCCGCGCGCGTATACCTCGTCGGGCCCCAGGCCGAGCGCGGGGCTGCCGGGAGCGAGCACCATCACCGTGGCCAGGGCGATGACCGCGACCAGGCCCTCGAGCAGCATCCCGCCGTAGCCCACGGCGCAGGCGTCGCTCTCCTTGGCGAGTTGCTTGGAAGTGGTGCCCGAGGCGACCAGGCCGTGGAAGCCCGAACAGGCTCCGCAGGCGATGGTCGTGAACAGCAGGGGGAAGAGAGGAAGAGGGGACGCTCCGGAGGCCGGCGCCGCGGCGGGAAGGGCGATGGGCGCCCGGCCGAAGAGCAAGCCGACTACGCCGGCCGCGAAGGTGGCGTATAGGATGAACCCGCCCAGGTAGCCGCGCGGCTGAAGGAGCAGCCACATGGGCAAGAGCGAGGCCGCGCAGCAGTAGGCGAGGATGAGGACATCCCAGAGCTTCTGCTGGGTCTCGACGGGTCCGGGAAAGGCGAGCGGCATCCTCTGTCCAAGCCAGATGGCGGCGAGCAACAGGGGGACGAAGACCACCGTGGTCAGCCAAAGAGGGGTCTTGGTCTTCCTCCAGATCAGGCCCAGGACCATGGCCAGACCCAAATAGAGGAGGGAAGATGTCGCCACCCCGGGACCAAAGTCCGTGGCGCCCAATTCGGGGCGGCTGACGAAAGCCGAGGAGGTCAGGTCGGTGAAGACCACGATGACGTAGAGGAGGCTCAACCAGATGAACGCGGAGAAGATGCGGGAGGCTCGCGCGCCGAGCAGCTCCCGAAACACCGACCCGATGGAGCGGGCCCCGTGGCGCACCGAGAGGGCGAGCGCGGCGAAGTCATGGACTCCGCCGATGAACACCGCTCCGGCCGTGATCCAGAAGAGCCCGGGCAGCCAGCCGTACTGGGCGCCGGCGATGATGGGTCCGGCGATGGGGCCGACCGCCGCGATGGCCGCGAAGTGCTGGCCCAGGAGCACGGGGGCGCGCGCGGGCACGAAATCCTCGCCGTCGTCTAGCCGGAGGGCGGGGGTGGGGCGGGAGTCGTCGAGACCGAAGAGGGGAACGAGGCGCCGTCCATAGAGGAAGAACGCGGCGAGGAATGCCGCCGCCGGGATGAGCGCGGCCCAGAAGAGGCTCATTTGAAATATGGTATTAATTTTGCATGAAGGCCCCAATCCCGCTTGGAAAAGCGCTCCTATGGTTCTGGCGGAAGACTTGGAAGTTCCGTTCCGCTTTCTCAGGCGGGCTTCGGGTCGGAGAGCTCTTCCCGGATTTCAGCCTCAAGGACGCCGAGGGGAGGGCTTACGGCCTCTCGGACCCGACCCCGGCCCGGCACACGGCCCTGTGGTTCACCAATCTCTGCCAGGATTGTCTTGCCCGCGCGCCGCTGCTTGCGGAGCTTCGCCGCGAGGCGGGGGAGCGCTTGCGCGTGCTCGCCGTAAGCATCCTTCCGCCCGAAGACCCGCTTTCGAGGCGGGTGGGAGGGAGCCTGGGTTTCCCCCTCCTGCTGGACCCGGAGGACATCGTGGGCAAACGGCTCGGGCTGGCCCATCCGCCGGGGACCTGCCCCATGCACAATTTCTTCATCCTCGACAGGAAGGGGCGCGTCGAATTCCGCCACCACCTATCCGCGCTCAAGAACGAGGACTTGCGGGCTTTGTGGAGGGACCGCCTTTCTTCCGGCGGCTAGGCTCCCTCGCCGGCGCGTCGAGCAGGTCCGGACTCCGGTAGTAGGAGGCGCGCAGGGAGCGGAAGAAAGGGTACTCGATCCAGGGGAAGTCGTCGGTCACGGAGGGAAGTCCGGCCCAAGCTTTCTCCCAAAGGACGGCCGGCCCCAGGTCCAGTTTCCAGAACGCTTCGGGGGAGGAATAGGCTCCGCCGGATTCCTCGAGATCGGCGGCCACCGCAGGCCGGTTCATGCGCCGGCGCACGCGCTCCTCATCCAACGGGAGGGGGGAGTCCCCCCCCAGCAGGACCAGCCCCCGGGCCCCCTCGCGCAGGCGCCAGAGCCTCGCGTGGGGCAATGCCTCGGCGAAGCTGCGCACCACCATCAGGAATTCGGAGGCCGGATAGTCCGGGAGCCAGACCGCGAGCAGCCCGCCGGGCTTGAGCCGGCGGCGGGCCAAGTCGAAGAAATCGCGGTTGTAGAGGTTCACCGTGCCGGCGGCGTAGAGGGGCGGGGAGGGATCGACGAGGATGACGTCGTAGCCCTCCTTCTCGGCGAGGAGATGGTTCCGTCCGTCGTTGACGAGGAGCCGCCCGCGCGGGTCCGCGGCTCTGGCCGCCGCGTCCGGGAAGAAGAACGGAAAAGCCGAGAAGACCGAAGGGACGAGGTCCACGGCGTCCACCCGCGCCCCATGGCTGAGCGCGGAGCGGAAGGTGGCTCCCATGCCGAAGCATATGACGAGCGTCCTTTCCGGGGCGGGATGCAGGAGCAGGGGGATGTGCGCGAGCAATTTGGTCGCGTCGCCGTAACCGGCGACTCCGACCCCGTTGATGAGGAGCATCCTGGTCCCCCCCCGCTCATCGACGGCGACGGACGCTTCCAGGTCCTCCGCGTACCAAAGCACCCGCCTCTCTTTCTGGGGAGTGCGCGCTCCCCAATCGGCCAGGAGCTTCAGAGGCAGATGCTCCCCGCCGATGAGCCGCCACGCCGCGGCCAGGGCGGCGAGGGCCAGGGCCGGCGAAGCCCAGCGGCGCGGGCCGCCCGCCGGGAGGGCGCCCAGGACGCCCCCGCAGGCCGTCGCCGTCAGGATCGAAGCGAGCAGCGCGCGTTGGACGTTCCAGGCCGGTATCCACCAGAAGGCGGCCGCGGTGGAGCCGGCTATGGCTCCAAGCGTGTTCCAGAAGAAGAGCAGGCCCACCGCCTCCCCCGGCCGCGCCTCCGCGCCCCCGGGGTCTTCCTGGAGCGGGGAGCTTCCCCCGGAGGCGGCCGCGCGCAGCGCGCAGGGAAGGAAGGCTCCCTGGATCACTGCCAAGGGAAGGAGCACGCAGATTGCTTCCAGGAGAGGGATGGCGACATGCGGGCTCACTCCGGAGACCCCATAATCGGCGAAACGGATCTGCAGGAGCTGGCTGACCTCGAAGACGCCGTAGGCGAGCGCCGCGGCGAGGGCGCCGAGCGTGAGCAGCATCCCCGGCAGGGACCGGCGCGCGGCCGCCGAGGCATCCTCCGGGAGGGCGCGGTCGGCGAGGAAGCTTCCCAGGCCGGAGCCCGCCAAGAACACGAGGAGCACGGAGGCGAAGCCGTAGGCCGAGTTGTTGAAAGTCGGCACGAGCAGGCGGGTCCAGACGACCTCGTAGGCCATCCCGCAGAAGCCGGAGGCAAATAGCGCGGCCGCCGCCGAGGCGGGGACCGGGAAAGACCTTGTCCGGAGTCCCTCCGGCCGCCGCTCGCCGGCGCCGCGCGCCAGGAGAAGGGCCGCCGCGCCGCAGGACGCGCTCAAGGCGGCGGCGAGCAGATAAGCCCCCTTGAGCCCCAGCACGGGGAGGAGGACGAAGGAGCCCAGTCCGGTGCCGAAGGCGGCGCCCGCCAGGTTGGCGGCGTAAAGGCCGCCCGCGCCGGGAGCGAGGCTCCGGGAGGGGCCCTCTCCGGCGCGGCGCCCCTGACCCGGGCAGTGATGCTGGGCCATGGCCGGAAAGCTCGCGCCGAGGCAGAGGCAGGTCGGCAAGAGAGCGAGGAAGGAGACTAGGAATCGCGCATGGATGGAGGGGGCGCCGCGGGACTCGAAGGCGGCTTGGAGCGACGCGAAGGCCGCGGGAAGGAGCAGGGCGGTGAGCGCGGCGCCGCATTCGAAGATGCCGTAGAGGGCAAGGGGCCTTCGCGAGCGCGCGCTCCATCTCCCCCCCAGCCAGGCCCCAAGGGCCAGGCCCGCCATCATGGCGGCGAGCACGACGCCGACGGAGCGGACGGTGCCGCCGAATATGAGGGCCAGTCTGCGCGCCCAGACGGACTCGTACATCAAAGCGGCGGCCCCGGACAGGAACAGAAGGATATGCGCCGCGGCCGGGGAACCGGCCACTCAGGTCGCCTGGGTGTTCATCCGCGAAATGGTGGGCGGTACAGGATTTGAACCTGTGGCCCCTGTCGTGTGAGGACAGTGCTCTACCGCTGAGCTAACCGCCCGAGGGACCCAGTATACTAAAATACGCCCGTGGAGAAGGAACTCGCCCGACTGAGGAAATACCTGGACGGAACCCACAGGGTGCGCGTCCTCACCGGCGCTGGAGTATCCGCCGAGAGCGGCATCCCGACTTTCCGGGAGAAGGGCGGTCTTTGGAACGACCTCCGTCCCGAGGATCTGGCCACGCCGCGGGCTTTCCGCGAGGACCCGGAGCTCGTCTGGCGCTGGTACGACTGGCGGCGCGGACTCATCGCCAAGGCCGAGCCAAACGCGGCGCACAAGGCGCTGGCGAGCCTGGACTCCAAGATTCCGGATTTCTGGCTCATCACGCAGAACGTGGACGGCCTGCATCAGCGCTCGGGGAGCCGGAGAGTGCTGGCTCTCCACGGGGACATATTCCGCGCGCTCTGTCTGGGCTGCGGGAGATATTCCGAGGAGGAGAAGACCCCCTTGGAGGAAATCCCCCCGCACTGCCGGCTCTGCGGGGCCCTGCTCAGGCCCGATGTGGTCTGGTTCGGGGAGCCGCTCCCGCAAGCCGCCTTCGCCAAGGCTCTGCGCGCGGCCCGGGACGCGGAGCTCTTCCTGGTTGTGGGGACCTCGGGAGCGGTGGAGCCCGCCTCCTCGCTCGCCCGGGAAGCCAAGAAAGCCGGAGCCCTGTTGGGCGAGGTCAATCCGGAAGCCTCCGAACTCTCCGCCTGGATGGATGTCTCGGTGCGGGAAAGCGCGGCCAAGGCCCTGTCCGCGCTCATTGACATGGGCTCGGGCATTCGCTAAAATCCATCCAATACGGCGTCGGACCCTTCCGGAATCATCCATGGTTTTCGAGCTTTTTCGGGAGGATCCGGCGTCGTTTTGGTCTCGCGGGCGTAGTTCAATGGTAGAACGCCAGCCTTCCAAGCTGGTCACGTGGGTTCGATTCCCATCGCCCGCTCCGCATTCGTGCTGGGGTAGCTCAGTGGTAGAGCATCTCCATGGTAAGGAGAAGGTCGAGGGTTCAATCCCCTTCCCCAGCTAACCGTTTTCAGTTGTTTTTCGCCTGATTTCGGAGCCGTATAAATTTAGTACGATAGAAAGACCTTAGACCAAGGAGCTTAGCCATGTCCAAATCGAAATTTGAGCGCAAGAAGCCGCATGTGAACATCGGGACGATC
>CAYHRV010000139.1:0-8695 GCA_964359165.1 uncultured Elusimicrobia bacterium | reverse complement strand
AGGCCGCCAAGAGCCTCCTGCGCCGCATCCAGGTCGGGATGATCCCCCAGCCCGGAACGGACCTCACCAAGGCCATCCGCCTGGGCGCGGGCATGCTCCGCCGCCATCCGGGGCACAAAGCCCTGGTCCTGCTCACCGACGGCGAAGACCTCGCGGGCAAGCCCCAAGACGCCGTCCTGGAAGCCGCGGAGCAGGGCATCCACCTCTATTTCATCGGCACCGGGACTCCCGAGGGGGAGCCCATCCCCTTACGGGACTCTACCGGCGCCCTGAACGGCTACAAGAAGGACTCCTCCGGGCAGACCGTAGTCACACGCCTTGATGAGTCCTCTCTGCGGTCCCTGGCTGCGGCCGGCGGCGGCGCCTATTTCCGAGCCACTCCCTCGGAGGGTGAGGTGCTGGAGATCCTGCGGCAGATCGAGGGCTTGGAGAAAGGAGAGAGCTCCACGGGTTCCGCGACTCGTTTCAGGAACCACTATCGACTACCCCTGGCTTTGGCCTTCCTGGTCCTGCTCATCGAACTGCTGATAATGGAAACCGGGCCTCGCCCGGTGGGAGGCCCACGGGGCACGGAGGAGGGAACTAAGAAGACGGGCAGAGCACGCACGGGAGGAGCAACACGCGCCGCACCGGCGGCGTTCTTGGTCCTCGCGCTTCCCTTCTCCGGATGTAACCCGCGCTCGGACGCTCGGCTCTGGAAAGGCAACAAGGAATACCGGTCCGAGAATTTCGGAAAAGCTCTGGAACACTACGCGCGGGCCGCGGGCCGCGCGGACATGGACCCCAAACCCCTTTTCAACGCCGGAGACGCCCTCTATAAACTGGGGGAGTTGGGCAAGGCCGAGGAGGCTTTTTCCCGCCTCGCCGACCCGAAGAAGGTCCCCCGCAAGACCGCGGCGGCCTCGTATTACAACCTCGGCAACGCCTTGCTCGGCCAACAGCGGCCCAAAGAGGCGGCCGAGGCCTACCGGCGCTGTCTGCTCCTCGAGCCCGGCGACGAGGACTGCCGCCACAACCTCGCCCTGGCCTTGAAGCCGCCCCAGAACGACAAAAAGGACAAAAAAGGGGGGGACAAGGACGAGAAGAACGAGGACAAGAAAGGCCAGCCCCCTCCCACGCCTCCCAAGCAGAACTCCTCCTCCCCGGAAAAGGAGGAGCGCAAGCAGGCCGGCGGGATGTCCCAGGAGGACGCCGAGCGCATCCTCCAGGCGGTGAAGGAAAAAGAGAAGAACGCGCCGCCCGTGTCGATGAGTACCCGGGAAGACAAAAAGCCTCCGCGGACGGGGAAGGATTGGTGATGAGGCCCCTGAAAGGCTTCTTTCTGAGCCTCTCCATCGCCTGCGCGGCCCCGGCCGGGGCCGCGGACTTGACGATCTCCGCTTCCGTGGACAAGACCCAGCTCGCCCTCGACGAACAGGTCATCTTGACCGTGGCCGTGGGCGGGCCCCGGACCAATCTGCCCGAACCCCGGCTTCCGGCCATCCCGAATTTCAACGTGCACGGCGCCGGGCGGAGCCAGAACATCTCCTTCGTCAACGGAGCCATCTCGAGCTCCGTGGAGTACCGCTATGTCCTGGTGCCGCGCGTAGCGGGCAAGGCCGTCATCGGCCCCATCACGGTCAACGACGGCGGACGCTCGGAGCAGACCGGCCCCATCGAGCTCTTGGTCCTGCGCCCCGGCTCCGCCCCCGCGGCCGCCCCCTCGCGCCCTGGGACCCAGGGCCAGGTCCAGCAGGCCTCCGGGGGAGCGGACCTGTTCGTGACCGCGGAGGTGGACGATCCGGAGCCCTTCGTCAACGAACAAGTGCTCTTCACCGTCCGCCTCCACATCGGCGTGCCCTTGGCCGGGAACGCGGAATGGACCCCTCCCTCGACCTCCGGCTTCCTCTCCGAGGACCTGCCCCCGGGCCCGCCCCAGCAGGTGAGCGTGGGAGGACGGCGCTATCATCTCTCCGAGGTCAAGCTGGCGCTCTTCCCGGCCCAGGCCGGGAAGCTGACCATCGGCCCGGGCGCCATCCGCTGCCAGGTCCAGCAGGAGTTCGCCGTGGACCCCTTCTCGCAGGATTTCTTCCAGCGCTTCTTCTCCCAGGGCATGGCCGGGGGGATCGTGACCAAGGAGCTCAAGACCAAGCCGATCGTCGTGAACGCGACGGCCCTGCCGGAAGGCAAGCCGCCCTCGTTTTCCGGCGCCGTGGGCCGTTACCGCATCAGCGCCGAGACGGACAAGCGCAAGGTGAAAGCCGGCGACGCCCTCAACCTGAGCGTGACCATCGAGGGGACGGGGAACCTCAAGGCCATCGCCCAACCCTCCCTGCCGGACCTGAGCGCGTCCTTCCGCCTCTACGACACCGTGAGCTCCCTCAATCTCCAGAAAGACGAGGGGGGAGTGCGCGGGTCGAAGAGCTTCAAGACCGTCCTGGTCCCCAAGGTCTCCGGCCCCCTGCGCGTGCCGCCCATCCCCTTCTCCTACTTCGACCCCCAGAAAAAGGCCTACGTCTCCATCGAGACCGCGCCCATCGAGCTCGACGTCGAGCCCGGCGCCGCCGCGCCGCAGGCGCCGGGCTTCCCCGCGCCCGCGGGCGGAGGAGCCATCACCCAGTTGGCCGACGACATCCGCCATGTCAAGCCTCCGCGCGCCGCCGCCCGGCTGAGCGCGGCCGCGACCCGCAGGCTCTGGCCGCACCTCATCCCCCTGGGCGTCTTCCTGGCGAGCTTTGGCGTCTTCCTGCGCCGCGAGAGCCTGCTGCGCGACCCGGCCGGCGCGCGCGCCCGCAGGGCCTTCGCCAACGCGGGCCGCCTCATCGCCCGGGCCCGGAACATGCAGGCCTTAGACCCCCGGCAGGCCGCCGGCCTGCTCTCGGAGGCGATCCTCGGCTATCTGGCCGACAAGCTCGACTGCCCCGCCTCGGGCCTCACGCGCAAGCAAGTGGCCCAGCTCATCCTCAAGCGCTACCCGCGCATGCCGGAGGGCCATCTCGAGCGCTTCAAGATGCTGCTCGATGAGCTGGAGCTCCAGCGCTTCGCGCCTTCCGCGCCCGGAGCGGACAAGGACGGCGCCCATCTCATCGAGGGAGCCGCGGAATTGCTCGAAGCCATGGAGGAGGAGACCCGAAGATGACGCGCGCCATCGCGATCGCAGCACTAGGGAGCGCGCTCTTTTTCTCGGCCGCGGGCGCGGCCCGAGCGGGGGGAGCCCGGGAGGCGATCCTGGAAGGGAACGCGCTCTATGAGGCCGCGCGCTACGCGCAGGCGGCGGAGAAATACCAGGCCGCGGTGAAGCTCGACCCGCTCGACGCCGCGGCCCACTACGACCTCGGCAACGCCCGCTACCGCGAGGGGAGCCTGGGCCGGGCCATCGCCTCCTATCAACGCGCCTTCGACCTCTCGCCCCGCGACGCGGACATCCGCTACAACCTCGATCTCGCGCTCAAGCGGGCCGGCGAGACGCTCATCCCTCCGGGCATGCCCAAGGCGGTGTTCATCCTCTTCAATCTCCTCAGCCGGACCGAACTCCCCGCCCTGCATTGGCTCGGCTTCTGGTCCTTCCTCCTACTCGTCTCCGCCGCTTTGCTCAAGGAAAGCCTGCGCCCCGCCCTGCGCTCCACTCTGGCCGCGGCCGGGGCGCTCTGGCTCTGCGCCGGGGCTTGGTGGGGCCTGCGCACGCTCACCGGCGAGGCGCATCCCGGCGTCATCCTCGCGGCGGAGGCCGAGGTGAGGAGCGGACCCGGCCTGCGCAACCCCGTGAATTTCAAGGCGCCCGAGGGGCGGCGGGTCTCGATCTTGGGCGAGAAGGACGGCTGGCTCGAGATCGGCGTGCTGAAGGAAGGGCTCAAGGGCTGGCTCCCCGCCGGCCAAGTCGAACCTATCTGACTATTTCGGCTTCTTGAGCTGGGTCCAGATCGGGACCAGGGAATCGGCGAAGGAGGCCGTGATGCTCGCCATCGCGTCCTCGGGATCGAGACCCTCGTAGTTCATGCGGGCCGACCAGAGCACGGACCCCGACTCGACGTCGACTAGGCGCGCGATGAGTCCCACCCGCGCGGCCGAGGTGAGGACTTGGGAGTCGGGCAGGCCCGGGACCGAGCCGTCGGGGCGCAGGCCCCTGCCCTCCAGGGGGGTCATCCCTCCGACCACGAGGGTGCCCGCACCCAGCGAGGAGACCAGGTAGCTCTGGCCGGGGAAGTACTTGGTGACCGTGCCCACGAAGAGGGCGTCCACGCCGAGTATCCGCCCGACGCGCCGCACCGTGGCCGCTTCGAGTATCCCCGCGGCGGAGAGCTGCTGTTCCTCCAGGACGGATTGAAGCCTCCCTCGCTCCACGACGTCCGCCCCCCGCGCCAGAAGGTCCTGGGTCAGCATGTCCCCGGCCTGCTCGCCGCCGGCCCCGGAGAACGGGGCCACCGCCACGCGCCGTATGGCGGAGAAGTCGGCCTTGGCGTTGAAGGCGACCTGGGGGGCGGCGCAGGCGCAGGCCAACATGACCGCGGCCGGCAAGGCGCTAGTGTAGTGAGTCATTATTCTCTTGGCTTTTGGCCGCGCGATTTCTGGAGCGAGCCGAAGCGACGCGAGGCCGTGGGGTAAGGAGCACGACTTTCCCCACGGTCCCTGGCCTTCCAATTATGGCCAGGGGCGAGCAGGCCTGAAGGCCTGTAAGCCGAGCGGCGCAAAGGAGCAGCCCGAAAGCGCGCGGCCCGCTTCTGAGGGGAAAGCCTCGAAAGAAGCGTCTTCTTTCCCTCCGATGGCGGGAGGCCCGATATCGGGGAATCGCTGCGTTGCTCGTCCCTCAGATAGCTCAAGCTATCCTCGGTCCTCGCGCCTTGCGCTTCCCGATCACTGTATCCCCAGATGGTGGAGGTGCTTCTGGGCGACCTCGCGCACATGCGGGTCGGGGGAATCCAGGCAGGCCTTCCAGGCCGCGGCGGCCTTGGCGTTGAGTTCCTTCTTCTCGTAGATCAGCGCGAGCATGAACTGGGCCCGGAGGTTCTTCGGATTGAGGGCCAGGGCTTTCTCGAAGGCGCGGCGGGACTCCTCCACGTTCTTAAGCTGGCGCCAGGCATGGCCCAAGTGGACCCAGAGCTCGGAATTCTCCGGGTCCTTGAGCAGTTCGTCAGCGATGGCGGACTTGGCCCTCTCGGCCTCGAGGGCGGACTTGGCTCTCTCAGCCTCGACGGGGGACTTGGCCGCCTCGTCCTCCCCGGGGAGAGGGTCGGCAACGGCCTGGGGCCCGATCCACAGGCCGGAGACGATCGCGGCCGCGAGCGCGACGCGCCCGGTCCAGGCCGCTATACGCGGCGCGCGAAGCGTGCTGCGCGTTTTCTGGGACAGGCTCCGATCTCCACGGTTCATGAGTTTCACCTCGCGGAGGGCTCTCGCACCCCCCGCGCCACGTTAGCCGCCACCGGAGGAGGGAAAGTGTCTCCGGCGCGGGAATGGGGACGGGGGGCGCGCCGGCGCGCACCCTTGTGCATCGTCTTGCCCGTCTCCAGCCTCAGCACGGTGGCGGTGCCCCCGCGCACGCTGAAGCGGGCCTCGAAATCATGCAGGAAGAAGCCCAGGTCGCGGCCCTCCGCGCCCTGAGCCCTGTCCCTGGGATTGCGGATGTCCTGGCGGAGAAGCTGAGCCAAAAGCGTCCGCACGCCCCCGGTCTTCAACCTCTCCTCCGCGGCCGCGATGTCCGAGAGCGCCTTCGGAGCGAAGGCGACCTTGAAACTCCGCACCGGAGCGTCCCGGGTCCAGCCCGCCGATGCGCCGGGGACGCAGTCGGATTCGGGGATGTAGGGTTTGAGGTCGAGGATGGGGGTGCCGTCGACGAGGTCGATGCCCGAGAGATGCAGGGTGTCTCCCTCCACCCGGAGCAGACGCGCCAGCGAGAGGCCGATGGGATTGGGCCGGTGGGGCGAGCGCGAGGCGAAGAGGCCGATGGACCCTCCCTTCAGGCGGGGGGGATGCACCTTCGGCAGATACCGCTTATTGGTGTTGAGGTGGAACCAGGAGAGGAGCCAGACGTGGCTGAAGCGCTCCAAGCCGACCAGGGACTGGGCCGGGACATGCTCGGCCGACACCGTGAGCGAGGCGGTCGCCGCCGGGGCGAGGTGGGGCTGGCGGGGCGTGCCGAATTTCTCCCGGAAGCAGGACCGCAAGACCCCGATCACCCGCAGAGACCCGCTCACACGCCCGCTCCGAGCGGGAAACCCCTCAGTCCTTGCTGTTCTCCGCGACGAACTTGCGGATGTCCTCGATGTGCTCGACGACGAGCTTCGCCTTGCTCACGCCGAACTGGAAGGGGAACTTATCCTCTTCGTTGCGCTTGAGCACGATCATCTTGTTGCCCTTGAACTCGCCGAATTCCACGATCGCCATGCCGTTCCTCCCTGAAGCCTCTGTTTGCGCGCGCATACTCTACCATGTTTTAGATGCCCAGCAGATCCGGGTTGCGCATGTGCGCGAGGGCGGTCTCCCGGGATATCTCCTTGCGCTGGAAGAGGGTCTTGATCGAGCTGTCCTTGGAGATCATCCCCTGGCTCGCCCCCGTCTGGAGCGCGTCGGTGATCTGGTCGACCTTCCCTTCCCGGATCATCCGGCGCATGGCGGCGTTGGCGAGGAGCACCTCCGCGGCCAGGACCAAGCCCCGGCCGTCCGCCCGGGGGAGCAGGACCTGGGAGATCACGGCCTCCAGCGAGTTGCAGAACTGGTCGCGTATGACGTCCTGGTCCTCCCCGCGGATCGCGCTGAGCACCCGCTGGGCCGTCTTGCTGGCGTCGGGAGCGTGCAGGGTGGTCAGGACCAGATGCCCGGTCTCCGCGGCGAGCAGGGCCCCCTTCATGGAGTCCATGCTGCGCATCTCCCCGATGGCCAGCACATCCGGGTCCTGGCGCAGGGCTTCCTGGATGCCCACCTCATAGGAGGGCACGTCGACGCCGACCTCGCGCTGGACGAAGATGCATTTGTCCGGCTTGAAAAGGGTCTCGATGGGATCCTCGATGGTGACCACTTTTCCGGAGCGGCCCGTGTGGTTGATGTGATCGACCATCGCGGCCATGGTCGTGCTCTTGCCCGACCCGGTGGGACCCGTGATGAAGATGATCCCGTGCATCTTCTGCGTAAGGCTGCCCACGACCGGCGGCAAGCCCAGGGAACTGAGGGGGAATATCTTGATGGGGATCGAGCGGATCGAGGCGGTCACCGTCCCCTGGGCCTTGCAGAGGTTCATGCGGAACCGCCCCAGGTTCGGTATCGTGAACGAGGTGTTCACCTGGGGCAGGCTATCGAAGGTGTCGGCCTGGTGCTCGGAGAGATACGGCAGGACCAGGCTGTAAATCATCGCCGACTCCAGGGAGGTGGAAGTCGCCGGCACGACCTTCCCGGCGACGCGCATGCACGGCGGGCTGGCGTGCACCAGGTGGAGGTCGGAGCCGCCGCGCGCGACCAGGTCCTGCAAAAGGCCTTCTAGGGACAGAGCCATGGGCAGAGACTAGCTAAACGCGGCACGAGGTTCAAGATAGAGGGGAGGAGAGCCGGCATGCCGGCTCTATTCTAGGGATTCTCAGGCGTGACCGGAGTCAGCGGGAGTATCGGGAACGGCTCCATGCGCTTCTTCGCCTTGGGCTTGGGAGGGGCTCCCTTGCCCGGGGGGACATCCTTGGGCTCGGCCGCGGCTTCGGCCTCGGCCTTGCGTGGGGCCTTCTTCTTCTTGACCGCCTTCTCCTTCTTGGCGGGCTTGGGCTTCTCTTCCTCGACTTTGGGCTCCTCCGCCGCGGGCTCCTCCTTGCGCACGTCGAAGAGTTCCGACTGGTCGGAGTCCTTGAGCTTGTCCTCGCCGATGATCATCTGCCCTTCGCTCTTGGTCCCGGGATCTTCCTCGGTGCCCGGAGCGCCGGAAGCGCCTTCCTCCTCGGCCGGCGGCTGGGCGGGCTGTGCTTCCTCTCCTTGAGACCCGGACTCGCCGCCTTCCTGCGGGGAAGACTTTTCCGCGGGGGGCTCCAAGGGTTGTTCCTCCTCGTCCTGGGCGAACGAGCGCCCGGGGATGCAGGCCAGAAGGGAGGTGAGAAAGAAGGCTCGAAGCATGGCTCGCGCGGTCATCTTAGATACCATAACAGAGCCGTGTTACGAAATCAAGGCATCTCTCGTGCCTCGACCCGCGCGCGCGGGTCTTCGCCACGCCCCGAAGCCCCGAGGGCCCGCGGCCGCGTCCTGCCCTCCCAACGCCGCGGACCTGCCGGTCGAAAAGCCGTCCCACTTGGCGTCCTAAGCGCCCTTCTTTCAATCCGCCGAATTTTTTGGCTCATGGCGGGAGATTCCCCGACGCACACGGCGAGCATCGCGTGAAATTATGTTGGGGCCGTAAACCTTTTCTCCTGGTTACCTTCAGCGCTGAAGGTAACCGACAAATTCCGTCGACGGCGCAATGATTTCTCGTCTCGACGGTCGCCATGCCTCGCCGCAAGTCATGACCCGATCGCCGCACATGAGCGCAACGGCCTCCAGCCATCAGGCTACCTTCTAGTCGTCGCGTCCAAAGCAAACCACAGTATCCCGTCATGAGCCATTTTTCCGTGTCACTTCAAACGTTTTGCATGATATGATTTTCCATGCCTGATTTCCGGCGGCGGGGGCTGCTTCCTTTCGCCGTGGGGCTGCTCTGCCTCTGGCATCTGGGACTTCGCGCCTACAGTCTGCGCATCCCCATGACGAGCGA
>CAYHRV010000138.1:0-8756 GCA_964359165.1 uncultured Elusimicrobia bacterium | reverse complement strand
CTCGACTCGGACTTCCCCCGCTCCTTCGTCAAGAGCCAGGCCGCGGCCGGGACCGCGCTTCCGGCGTCGGGGGCGGCCTTCCTCAGCGTGCGTGACGAGGACAAGCCCGCCCTCCTGCCCATCGCCTCGGCCCTGCGGCAGTTCGGCTTCTCGCTCCACGCGACGCGGAGCACGCGCGACTACCTCCACAGCCACGGCATCGAGGCGCACCCGGTCTTCAAGCTCGGGGAAGGCAAGCCCGACCCCGTGGACCTGCTCAAGACCCGGACCGTGAACCTGGTGATCAACACCCCCTCCGGTTCGCGCTCGCGCAAGGACGGCTTCGCCATCCGCCGCACCGCCCTGGACCTCAACGTGACCTGCGTGACCAACATCCGGGCCTGCCACTCGGCCGTGCAGGGCATCTCACTCCTGCGCCGCTCCCACCTGGACGCGACCGCGCTCCAGGACCACCACAAACGCCTCCCGTATCCCACCCTGGGCCTTTAGGCCCAGACGGCGGTGGGCCCATCGTTTCATGTGAGGGCCTCTGTTTTAGGCCTATAATAACGGCAAGATGGTTCGTATTCTCCTAATAGCATCCATGATTTCCGCGGCTTTCTGGCCGGTGAGCGGTCTTTGGGCCATCGAGGACAAGAGCAGCGCCCAGGTCGTTTATCTAGAGGACAAGACCGACGAGATCAAGGACGCGGTCGCCAACCCCGGTCTGGACCAAGCCGAGGTCCACGCCATGGCTCAGCGCCTATTCGAGCAGATCCCCGAGGAATCGACGACCCGGATGCCGCCCATCGCCTTGCGGGGCTGGCAGAAACCCGACCTGCGCACCGAAGACACCGTGGACGGGATGGTCCACCGCGTCGGAGACACCCTAGCCGGCTCCAAGGCGCCCCCCCAGGACGCGCTCATCGACGCCTATCGCTACGGGGAGGCCATGCGCAAGAACGGCCTGGTGACCTACGACGACGGCAAGAAGCTCGGCCCGGGCCAGTTGGGCGCCTATTTCTACACCGAGGACGCCGCCCTGGGCATCAGCCTCAACGAAGGCATGCGCCAGGTCCAGAGCTGGCTGGGCGACGAGTTCGCCTCGGCGACCACGGTCCACGAGATCGCCCACGCCCGCGACCACCACCAGGGACAGCTCAACCCCGTGGAAGTGCGCAAGGGGGAGAAGCTCGCCTTCCAGACCGAGTACTGGTGGCTCAAGGTCATCGACCCGGCTGGAGAGAAGATTTCTTGGGCCCGGGCCATGCTGGGGAAATTCGCCCCGGGCGGCCCCAAGATCCCGAGATTCGCCGTGGACTACCTGGAGCACCTAGCCAAGATCCGCTTCTATGGGGACAAGGGGGATTTTGAAGGGCTGGTGCGCGAACTGGGCTATCAGGACAAGTCCTCCAACCCCTTCCACGCCCATCAGGACGGCGACGGGCACGATCACTGAGGGCGGCTAGTCCTTCTTCCAACCCGCCATCATCATGAGCTGTCTCGCCCCGGCCAGTAGGGCCAACGCCAGGCCGAAAGTACACACGATCGTCGCTCCGGTCGGAGCGTCGAAGCGGTAGGACGCGAACATCCCGGCCAGGCTCACCACCACCCCCAACGCCCAGCCGAAAGCCAGACGCGTCCCCACGCGTTCGGAGAAAAGCATCGCGGCCACGGAAGGGACGACCAGGTAGGAGAAGACCAACAGCACGCCCGCCACCGCCACCGAGGAGGTGACCACGAAGCCGAAGCTGGCGTAGAAGAGGAAATCCCAAGCCCGTACCCGGTAGCCCGCTCTCTTGGCCTCTTCCGCGTCCCTGGAAATAGCCAGGAACGGCTCGCGCCAGAGCCAGTGCAGAAGCCCGATGAAGGCGTAGAGTGCGGCCATCTTCGCCACTTCCCCCGGAGAGACCGCCAGGAGATTGCCCACCAGGATGTGTTTTATGTGCTCCGCCCCCTCCGGCAGGCGGTCCATGATGAGGATGGCGAGAGCGGCGCTCACCGCGTACACTATCCCGATGAACGCCTCCTGCGGGATCCGGGTCTTTCGGCTCCGGCTCAACGCGAAGAGCCCGGCCCCGATGAGCGTGAAGCCCAGCGAGAAAAGATACGCGCCCTCGCCGTGCAGGTCGAAGCCGGCCAACACGGCGAAGGCGGCCCCGAGCGCCGCCACCTGGGCCAAGGAGAGGTCCACGAAGATCACCCCGCGCTCCACCACGTGCAGGCCCAGATAGGCGTGTATCCCGGTCAGGACCAGGCTCGCGAGGAACGGCCAGAGCAGGATGGAGGCCGCGTCGCTCATGACCCGCCTCCCCGCAACGCCGACTTGATGCGCCGGAGGTCGAAGTCGAATAGGTCGAGATAGCTCCCGATCCCCGGAGCGGCTCCGACCGAGGGGGGCAGGATGACGAGTTCGGCGCCGGTCTCCCGGGCGATCTTCCGGGGAAGCTTCTCGTCGAAATAAGGCTCGATGAGCAGGAGGGGGATGCGCTCCTTGCCCATCCTGGAGATCAACGCCTGCACGTGCGCGGGAGCGGGCGGGATGCCGGGCCTGATCTCCACGAAATCGACGACCTCGATGCCGAAGCGCCGGGTGAAGTTGGGCCAGGAGTTATGGTAGGTCACGGCCCTCACGCCCTTCAAGTCCCCGAACTCCTTGTCCCAAAACTTCTCCTTGGCCGATAGCGCCGCCTCGAAGCGCGCGAGGTTGCCCTCGTACTCCTTGGCGCCCTCCGGGTCCAAGGCCGAAAGCTTCCTCGCGATGTTCCGGGCGATGTGCCTGCCGTTGCCCGGGTCGAGCCAAAAATGAGGATTGCCCAGGGGATGCACGTCTCCTGCCGACCGGTCCACTGGACCCTTGGGTTTTTCCAGGATCTCGCAGTCCTCGGAGGCGTCCAGGAAGCCCGGAGTGCCGGGCAGTATCCTCGGGTTGCGGGCGCCGGCCAGCAGGGCGGGGGCCCAGCCGGACTCGAGCTCCAGGCCGACCTGGATGAAGAGGTCCGCGCGCTTGAGCTTGAGAAGGTAGCTCGGCTTGGCCTCCACGAAATGTGGGTCCTGGTAGCCCTTGGCGATGGAAACGGCCTCCACGCGGCCGCCGCCGACCTCTCGGGCCAGAGCGGAGAGGTCCTCGGTGGTGGTGACGACGTTGAGTTTGGCCACGGCCGAGGACACGGAAAGGAACGATAAAAAAACTACGATGGAAAAACGAATCATAGGAATACCTCCGATAAAACGGAAAACGAGCGCGGCGCCCCTTGGGGCGCCTCGCTGGCTTGGGGCTCCCGCGCTAGAAGGGATGCGAGCCATGGGGACCGATGTTGAAGGTCACTTTCAGCATGCCCAAGGTCTCCTTCGTCCCGTCGAATCGAAGGGCCCGCCGGCCTTGAAGGCTCAACAGGCTGAACTCGCTGGGCATGAAGGTCAGATACGCCAGGCCTCCGGCCTCGTGGATGGAGCGGTCGGCGGGGAGTTGGGTATAGTCGTAGCGCGCCCCGGCTCGCCAGCGCCGGGCGAACTGGTATTCCATGTGGCTGAAGAGCCCGAATGTCCCGACCGAGGAACCCCCGGCGGCCCCCCTCTTCGACCACAGGACCTCCGTCTGCCATAGGGCGGAGCGGTAGATGGCCCGGGAGGGGTCCTTCCAGCGAAAAGTCATGTCGAGCCCCGCAAGCGTGCTCGACAACGCCCTGCTGGTCGAGGAAGAGGAGGTCCCGGCCGCCGGATCGACGTCGATATCGTAGCCGGCGGCGCCGCGGGCGCCGCTGACCCCCATGCTCAGGCCCGCGGCGTCGCTCAAGTCGAGGTATGCGCCCAGACGCGCGGTGGTGAGCAGGTCCCTGCGCCGCGCGGCGTCGAAGGCGGGAGCCTCGGCCGCGGCGGGGGTATTGGCCGCGTTGAGGTCCAGGGAGGCGAGCACCCATGGGTTGGGAACATGCCAGGAGAGAGCCGCCCCGGTCCCGGCTAGCCCCTCGCCGAAGAAACGCTCATGGACCAGGGGCCTGTCGGCGAAGGCCGTCTCCGGGGCGTGCGTCCGGTTGAAACGCCCGAAATCGGCGCGGAACTTCCCCGCCTTGACCGCCATCCCGCCGGGAAGGCTGAACCAGTTGATATAGCCCTCCTCCAATTCGACCTCCCCTTCCCCGTCCACGGAGATGAAGAAATCCGCCTTGGCATAAGGGTCCACCACGGATTGAAACCCCAACTCGGCCTCATTGAACCGCAAGGGCGCGGGCAGGGCCGTCCCGGGGTCGGCGAAACGGTCGCCCGCCTCGCCCTGGAACCAGCCGATGACGCTCACGTTGGGATTAAGGATATTGGAGGCTTGCAGGCCGCCGGGCGCCTGTGCCGGGCAGAGTCCCGGAGAGAGCAAGCCGGACAAGAATAACAGAGCCTTTTTCTTCATGTGTTTCTCCACGGATCGATCGTCGGACTTCGACGCCCCTGGGGGCGGTGCGGCTCGGATGCGGACCGGATCGAACTAGGCGGAGGGAGGGGAACGGCCGCGATGGAGCGAGGACACGCACGAAAGGGGACGGGGAGAACCCGGACCGATGACCAGAGCTTGGGCGCCTTCATCGGCCCCCCGGCACTCCGGAACCGGGTTGCCCAGCGGGGTCTGGCGCGTCGCTGAGCACACGGCGCACGGCTGTTGAGCGGAAGACGCGTGGCTGTGAACCCCTTCGGTCGCGGCCAACGAGAAAAGGACGAACGACAGAACGAGAGCCGCCAAACGACTCGCCGTCCCGCGCGCCAAGTGAAACTGCATCTTTTGGATATTACCTATGTCCGTTCGAGGAAGTCAATGGACAGTCCTGAAGAAAGACCGGATGCAGTCAAGATGCACCGCTACCCAGGCGGCCCACACCCATGCGATGCAGACCGCGGCCTGGGCCAAGGTGAGCGCGCGCGCCATGGCCCATAGCCCCAGCAAGGGGTCGAAGAGGAGCCAGGGCAAAGGCAGGGGCTCCTGCTTGGCCCGCTCCACGACGCGGACGGCGTTGAACTTGTCGCGCCGCAGGCTCTCGATCACGGCGCGCTCTAACACCTCGCCAGGCATGTCGACATGGCCCGGTATCGCCATCACGCTCCAGGCATAGGCGGCCCGGCCCCAGCCATGGCTGTCGCTCACCCCGGTCATGAACAGGTTGCGCCTGCGGCAGAGCTCCACAACTTCCCGCCTCTTCTCTCTTGGAAGATCAAGAGCTTTGGGCGCGCCGTTGGCTATCTCGATTCCCGCCGCGCCCCAGCCGGCCATTTCGTCGAGCCTCTCCCAATGGTGCCGCCAATACTCCGGAAGGCTCAGCACCGGAAGGCCTCCGAACCGCTTTTGGCAATCCCCCAGAAAACGTTTAACCCCATCCAGATTTCCATCGTATTCCTTATTGTCGATAAGTTCGCGGTTGCCCAGGACGACCACATGGGTCCGCTCCAAACTTACTTCGATGCCACGAAGAGATCGGTAGCCCCAGCCGCTAAATATTCCTGGATGATGGCTGGAGTCCAAATAAGCTCCCGTGACGACATTGTGGTCGGTGATGAATGCGGCCCCGAACCCGAGGGCTTCATGCCAATCCATGTTGGCGCTTGGAGTGAAAGATGCCCGCCCGTCGTGCGAATGGCTCGTATGGGAGTGGAAGTCGACGGCGATTTCATCGGGCGAACTCAGGCGCAACCGGGCCGCGGGCCTGGGATAGAGCATGGCCCAGGAAAGGAAGGCCAGCGCCGCCGAAAGATATAGGGCATAAGCCCCGAGTCCCCGCAGGGCCGCCTTCCAGAAGGGCGGTGCGGGGGCGGCCTCCGCATTGCGCCCCCCCATGACCCCTTTCCCAGCGCGATACGCCCAGAACCCGAGAAGGATGTATAGGACGAGCACCTTGTGCTGGGAGAGACTGTTGAAGGTGAGTTGATCCGCCCACGCGGAGAAGGGCGCGCTCAGGAGATGTCCCCAAGGGAACTCCAAGGAATACCCCGGGAGGAACTCCCCGGTAGCCGCGTCTTTGAGCGCGGAGGGGAAGCGGAACGCCTGCCCGGCCAGTATGACTGCCGTCGCCGCCGCCGCAACGGCGGCGGCTCGTGCCGCGAACCGCGGTATTTTATTCGCCAGGGAATCCTCTCTTCCTCGCGGACGATTCCTAAAGGGTCCCGTTCCGACTCGCCACGTGGCGAGTCAGACCCTGCCCATTTCGGCCGCGCCGGTGATGGACACAGTCTATCAAACGCGGACAGGGGCGGCACACACTACGGGCGAAAAGACCGCGCGGAGCGAGGAACGCTCGGCGTTCCTCGCGATGCGCACTTAGGTTCCTTGACAAACCCTGTCGAGGACTCTACACTAAAATGATGAAGAATCCCTTCCTGCGTTCATCCTGCTTGATCGCTCTGGCCGCAGGACTCGCTTGGCCGGCTCCCGGAGAGCATGACCACGGGGGAGATGCCGCTCGCGGGGGGCCGAACCGGG
The DNA here is from genome assembly GCA_964359165.1 of uncultured Elusimicrobia bacterium. GTDB lineage: Bacteria > Elusimicrobiota > Elusimicrobia > UBA1565 > UBA1565 > CAYHRV01. The sequence continues at coordinate 2,320 of CAYHRV010000138.1, read as the reverse complement.
CGCAATCGGATTTTAAGCTCCCCTCCGAGGAGAAGCCCTGGGAGGACCGCGTCCAGGATTTCTATTCGGGCATGAGCCCTGATGAGCTCGCGCAGTTCAAGGGCTACCTATCCCAATGCAAGGACCAGCAGGCCGCCTTGCGCTCCCTCGTCGAGGTGAAAGAGAGCATGACCGAACTGAAGAACCTCGCTGAAAAGGTGCGCAGCGGGGAGCTCAGCCAATACGAGTTCGACAAGCAAAAGGAAGGATATTTCCGAAAGATGGATCAAAGCATGATCAATGGGATGTCCAAGAAGGATCACGTCCACCTGATGAACACATATAAAAACGATCTTGATTTGGTGGGCTACCAATTCAACAAAGACCACATCAAGCATTATCAGGATAATAATCCGGGCAAGGATTCCTTCCAATACGGCGCCGATTACCATCTGCGCAAAGGGAAACCCGAGGATGCGGCCCGGGACGCGTCCCGAGTCCTGGAGCTCGATTCCAAGGACACCAAAGCCCTCACCACCCGGGCGGGCGCCCTCTACCAGATGAAGGATTACGCGGGCGCGACCGAGGACGCCCGGGCCGAGCTGGAGGTCAACCCCAAAAACCCCGCGGCCCTTTCCCTGCTCAAGCTCTCTGAGAGCAGAGCCGGGAAGACGGAGGGGGAGGTGCGCCGCGACTCCACGGGAGACCCGCTTCCCGGCCGGCTGGAGCCTCGGCCCAACGCGCCGTTTGCCCAGACCTCCGGCCCCAATACCGGCCTCTCGGCGCAATTGGCCCGGATGGCGGCCAATGCCATGCGCCTGGGCGATCACGCCGCGGCCCTGCGCGAGGCGGAGAAGGCCTTGGCGGCCAATCCGGATAATCTGCAGGCCTACCACTTGAGGGCCATGGCCTATCTTTGGCTCGACCGGCCCCGGGACGCCTACGCGGACACCGTCGAAGCCCTGCGCAGGGCGCCCGGGAACCTGGCCCTGCTCGTGACCCAGGCCAACGCCCTCAACCGGATGCGCAATTTCGCCGAGGCGAAGGCCGCGGCCGAGGCCGCCCTGCGCTCCGACCCGAACTCAGCGGACGCTTGGTACAATCTCGCCTACGCGCAAGCCGGGCTCGGCGACCGCTCCGGCAGTTTGGACGCCCTTCGGCGGGCGGCGCAGATCTCCCCGGCCCAGTATGAGGCGCGCTACCGCTCCGCCATCCAACTCCCCGACGGCGGCGACCTGCTCATGCTCTTCACGGCGGAGGGCAAGCCGGCGCAGGAGGCCCGGCCCGCGCCCCCCGCGCGCCGCTTCCGGCTCCCCCTGTTCCTGTTCCTGGGCGCCGTGCTCATGGCCCTGGGCCTCAAGGGCCGGGAACTCGTCTCCTTCCTCAAGACCTCCTGGCTGAGCATGACGGGGCGCCGGGCCGCCGTGAGCGTCGTGCCCATGGAGGATTTCTCCGACGCCGAGCGCCCCTCCTTCGCCTCGGGCTTCCACATACTCCGGCAGATCGGCTCGGGCGGGATGGGCGCGGTCTACGAGGCGCAGGACCTGGGCCTCGATCGGAGGGTGGCCATCAAGCGCATGCGCGAGGAGATCCGCCTCGATGCGCGGGAGCGGGACCGCTTCCTCAAGGAAGCCCGTACCGTCGCGGCCCTGCGCCACCCCAACATCGTCGAGATCTTCGGCGTCATCGAGGACGGCCAGGAAGCCTACCTCGTTTTCGAGTTCGTCGAGGGAAGGACGCTCGACCAACTGCTCGCCGAGCAGGGGTCTTTGCCCTTGGCCCAGGCGCGAGGGCTCTTCCGCCAGGTCGCCGCGGCGCTCGACTACGCCCATGCTCGCGGGGTCATCCACCGCGACCTCAAGCCCTCCAACATCATGGTGACCGAGGACGGGACGGTCAAGGTGATGGATTTCGGCGTCGCCCGCCGGGCCAAGGACGCGGCCATGGCCATGACCGACACCGTGGCCGGGACCCCGCCCTACATGGCGCCCGAGGCCGAGAACGGTACGGTGCGCAAGGAATCCGACTTCTTCTCCCTCGGCGTGCTCTTCTACGAGCTCCTCACCGGCCGCATCCCCTTCCAGGGGAGCGGCGCCGGCATGCTGCTCAACAAGATGAACATGTCCTTCGAGCCCCCCAGCCGGAGCGTCCCCTCCCTTCCGCCGGGCGTGGACGCCTTCTTCGCGAGGATGTTCCAGGCGGACCCGGAGCGCCGGCCGCCCACCGCCGCCCAAGCCGCGGACGCCTTCGACGCCGCCTAGTGCTCTGACCGGGACATAATGACCCTTTTGGCCGCGCGATTTCCGGAGCGAGCCGAAGCGACGGGAGGCGAGCAGGCCTG
>CAYHRV010000137.1:0-8769 GCA_964359165.1 uncultured Elusimicrobia bacterium | reverse complement strand
CTCCTTCAACTCGCCCTACGGCGCCTGCCCCGACTGCGACGGCCTGGGGGTCAACACCCTCGTCGACGTGGACCTCGTGGTCCCCGACCCCTCCCTCTCGGTCTCCGAGGGGGCCCTGAGCGCCTGGTCCGACCCGGTGACCACGCGGACCCATCGCTGGAAGCGCTCCTGGTCCGGGTATTACGACGAGATACTCGAGCAGGTCTGCCGCGGGCAGAAGATCCCCATGGGCCGCCCTTTCCGGACCCTCACAGCCAGGCAGAAGGAGATCCTGTTCAACGGGGGCGGGAGCTACAAGGTCCATTGGGCGAAGAACCGCTCCGAGTTCGAGGGCGTGGTCAAGAACCTCGAGCGCCGGCTGCGAGAGACGGAGTCCGATTTCGTCAAGGAGGAGATCGCCCGCCGCTTCATGCGGGAGATCGTCTGCTCGCGCTGCCGCGGGGCCCGGCTCAAGGAGGAGGCCCTCCACGTCAAGGTCGGCGGCCGCTCCATCGTGGAGCTCACTCGGATGTCGGTGGAGCAGGCCCGGGCCTTCCTGGCCGCGCTGGAACTCCCTCCCAAGGAGAGGCAGATCGCGCGCGCGGTGCTCAAGGAGATACTTTCCCGCCTGGAGTTCCTGCGCGACGTGGGCCTGGACTACCTCACCCTCGACCGCCGCTCCGAGACCCTGGCCGGCGGCGAGGCCCAACGCATCCATCTGGCCACGCAGATCGGCTCGAGACTGACCGGCGTTCTCTACGTGCTCGATGAGCCCTCCATCGGGCTCCACCCCCGAGACAACACCCGGCTCCTGACGACCCTCCGGGCCCTGCGCGACCTGGGCAACACCCTGGTCGTCGTGGAGCACGACCGGGAGACGATACGCTGCGCGGACTGGATCGTGGACCTGGGGCCCGGCGCCGGGGTGCACGGCGGGGAGATCGTGCACTCGGGCCCGCTCAAGGACCTCCTGGTCAACCCCCGCTCCCTGACGGCCAAGTACCTCACCGGAGAGCTGAAGGTCACCGCTCCCCGCGAGTCCCGGCGGAAAGCCAAGGGCTGGCTCCGGGTCAAAGGCGCCGGGCAATTCAACCTCAAGGACATCGACGTGGACCTGCCCCTGGGCTGCCTGGTCTGCGTGAGCGGGGTGTCGGGGTCCGGCAAATCCACGCTGGTGCACGAGGTGCTCTACAAGGCCTTGGCCCGGCGCCTGCACGAGGCCAAGGAGGAGCCCGGGAAGCACCGCGCGCTCGAAGGAGCGGAGGGCGTCGACAAGGTCATCGTCGTGGACCAGAGCCCCATCGGGCGCACGCCCCGCTCCAATCCGGCCACCTACACGGGCTTTTTCACCCACATCCGCGACCTCTTCGCCGAGGTCCCCGAGTCCCGGCGGCGCGGCTACAAGCCGGGCCGCTTCTCCTTCAACGTAAAGGGAGGCCGCTGCGAGAGCTGCAAGGGGGAAGGCACCCTGCGCATCCAGATGCAGTTCCTCCCCGACGTCTTCGTCAAATGCGAGGAGTGCGAGGGCGCCCGCTTCAACTTGGACACGCTCCAGGCGCGCTTCAAGGGGAAGAGCATCTCCGAGGTCCTCTCCATGACGGTGGAGGAGGGAAGGAATTTCTTCTCCGCGGTCCCCTCCATCGAGCGGGGACTGCGCATCCTGCTCGACGTGGGCCTGGGCTACGTGCAGATCGGCCAGGCCGCGACCACGCTCTCGGGCGGGGAAGCCCAGCGCGTCAAGCTCGCCGCCGAGCTGGGGCGCCGATCCACGGGCAAGACGCTCTACCTGCTCGACGAGCCGACCACGGGCCTGCACTTCCACGACACGGCCAAGCTCCTCGACGTGCTCCACCGGCTCGTCGACGCCGGGAACACGGTGCTCGTCATCGAGCACAACCTCGACGTGGTCAAGACCGCGGATTGGATCGTGGACCTGGGCCCCGAAGGCGGAGACCGCGGCGGCCGGGTGGTGGTCGCGGGGACCCCGGAGGTTGTCGCCGCCCACCCCGCCTCCCACACCGGCCGCTACCTCCGCGCCGAACTTCAGCCGGAAGGGGTCAGAAGTTGACTTTCGGACCGAATTTCTCGGGGTTAGGTCCGAAAGTCAACGTCTGACCCCGATTATCTGCCGGTCAGTTCGGCGGGGTTGAAGTTGAGGTAGCGGACCTTCGTCATGCCCTGCCGGGGCTCGGCGGACTCCTCGCCCCCGGGCGGGGCGCTCGCCGAGACGCGCGGGCGGAGCTTCTCGCGCATCTCGGGCATGTTCATCCAGCGGCGCCAGGCCCCCTCGAACTTGTCCAGGGACGGATAGCGGTAGGCCATCCAGAGGGCCTGCTGGAGGTCCCTACCCTTGCTCAAGTGGGAGCAGAAATTGAAGAACTGCATCCGCGAGTGTTTCCGGTAGAGGAAATGCACCATGGAGTACGCCTGCACGTACCACCGGGCGACCTGGTCCCTCTCCTTCATGTGCTTCATGGGGGACTGCTTGACGAACTCGGTGAAGGGCTGGGCCTTCCCTCCGAGCTGCCCCATGGCTTGATACCAGTCCGACTCCGTGGCCTCCGCGGGAGGGGTCTCCTCCAGCATGGAGAGTCCCTCGTTGATCCAGGTGGGCGGGTCCCGGCGGGCGTCCTGCCAGTAGCTCTCGAAGAGCAGGTGCGTCATCTCGTGGGCGAGTATCTCGGTGAGCTTGCGCCGCCCTTTCTGCTCGAAGCTCACGATGACCTTGCGGTCCAGGAAAGCGATGCCGTCCGACCAGGAGGGAGGGTTGAATTCCTTCGGGTTCAGATAGGTGTTGCGGGTCCGGTAGATGTAGACCTTGACCTTCTCCTTCTCCATCCAGGGCGCGAACATGGACAGGTCCAGGCGGAGCCTGCCGTAGAGCTTTTCCAGGCCCAGGACGACCCCCGGGGGGGCGAAGGGCGCCTCGTGGTAGACCAGGAAATGCGGGGAGGTGGTAGTCTTCCACTCGGTCTGTCCCGGACCCTCCTCGCAGGAGCCCCGCGCCGCCCCTCCCAGGAGAATACTCGCCAAGAGGAGGAGCACGGGGCGGCGCATGGTCGTAGTTTAACAGGAGAAACAAAGATTCGCCAGTGTTTTTTTGGTAAAATACGGATTCTCGTGGATACGCTCCGCACCCTCTTCCTCAATCCCCCGTCGGTCGAAGGCTTCGACGGAGGCGCCGGTTCCCGCTATCAGGCCCGCCGGGAGGTGCGTTCCTTCTGGTATCCGACCTGGCTGGCCCAGGCCGCGGCCCTGGTCCCCAACGGCAAGCTCATCGACGCTCCGGCGGACGGGATCGCCCTCTCCGAAGTCGTACTCATGGCCAAGGGCTTCGACCTCTGCATCCTGCACACCTCCACCCCCTCCTTCGCCGGCGACGCCGCGGTGGCGGCCCGGCTGAAGGAAGAATACCCCCGCATGAAGATCGGCCTGGTGGGCGCCCATGTCGCCGTGCTCCCGGAGGAGTCTCTGCGGGCGGCCCCGTCCGCCGACTTCGTCGCGCGGGAGGAGTTCGATTTCACCCTGCGGGAGATCGCCCAGGGCCTCCCCCTCCCGGAGGTGGAGGGCATCTCGTACCGGGAGAACGGCTCCGTGCGCCACAACCGCGACCGGACGCCGATCTCGGACATGGACGCGCTCCCAGACGTGCTCGACGTATACAAACGGGACCTTACCGTCGAGAACTACGCCATCGGCTATCTCCTCCACCCCTATGTCTCCCTCTACACCGGCCGGGGCTGTCCGGCCCGCTGCACTTTCTGCCTCTGGCCCCAGACCGTAGGCGGCCATGTCTACCGCACGCGCAGCCCGCGGAAGGTCCTCGAGGACATGGCCAAGGCGGGTTCCCTCTTCCCGCAAGCCAAGGAGTTCTTCTTCGACGACGACACCTTCACCGCCGACCTCCCCCGCGCCCTGGAGATCGCCAAGGGGCTGGGAAAGCTCGGGGTGACCTGGTCCTGCAACTCCCGGGCGAACGTACCGGCCGAGGCCATCCGCGCCTTCAAGGACAACGGGCTCCGCCTCTTCCTGGTCGGGTACGAGTCCGGGGACCAGAAGATCCTCAACAACATCAAGAAGGGGGTCCGCTTGGACATCGCACGCCGGTTCACGCGCGACTGCCGCGAGGCCGGCGTCAAGATCCACGGGACTTTCATCCTGGGACTTCCGGGAGAGACCCGGCACACCGTGGAGGAGACCATCCGTTTCGCCTGCGAGCTCGATGTCGACACCATCCAAGTCTCCCTGGCCGCCCCCTACCCCGGCACGGAGCTTCATCGGCAAGCCTCCCATAACGGCTGGCTCGCCCGGCCCGAGCCCGGCGCACTCCTGCGCCCGGACGGCACCCAGGACTCGACGCTGGGCTACCCGGATCTCCCCGCCCCCGAGATCGCCCGCGCGCTCAAGCACATGTACGCGCGTTTCTATTTCAGGCCCAGGCCCATGGCCCGCATGCTGGCGGCCATGGCCAGGGACCCCGCGCAACGCCTGCGGCGCATGCGCGAGGGAGCCGAGTTCCTGCGCTTCCTCTTCGCCCGCCCCGAGGCGGCAGCGGTCTGATGGGGGAATTCCTGCCGGTCTTCGATGCGATCCGAGAGGCCTTCGAGCGGGCTCTTTTCACCGGAGCGGTGACCTGCGGGATATTTTCGGCGCTCTTCGCGATAGCCTCGGCGGTCTGCGCGCAGATATTCTGGGGGAAGGAAGCTCCTAAAAAACGGCGCACGCCCCCCGGACGGACCGGCCCCCCCGCGGAGGGGGCCGGGGTCACGATACTCAAACCTCTCAAGGGGCTCGACCGGGGGATGTACGAGAATCTGGCCAGCTTCCTTTCGCAGGACCATCCCCGGTTCCAGGTGATCTTCTGCCTGCATGACCCCGAAGACCCCGCCCTGCCCCTATTGCGCGCGCTCAAGGCCGACTTCCCGGAGACCGACGCGGAGATCGTCATCTCCGGACACCGCATCGGCTACAATCCGAAGGTGAAAAACCTCTCCAACGCTATCCCATACATCAAGCACGACTTGCTGATGCTTTCGGATTCCGACGTCCGTGTCGACGTGGATTTCCTGCGGCGCGCCGTCCTGGTCATGGAGGACCCCTCCGTCGGGCTGGCCACCTATTTCTATGTCTCCCAGGGCGGAGGGGGCGTGGGCTCCGCGCTGGAAGCGCTCTCCGTGAACGCGCAGTTCCTGCCTCAGGCGGTCACCGCGGCCGTGCTCGGCGGGATGCGCTTCGCCATGGGAGCGGCGATCCTGGTCCGCCGGAGCGTCTTCGACGCCGCGGGCGGCTTCCCGGCCCTGAGCGGCCACTTAGCCGACGATTTCCACCTCGGGGAGGCGGTCGCTTCCCTCGGATCTCGCGTGGAGATCGCCCGGTCCGTCGTGACGACGGTGCCCGAGGACCTGGGCTGGAGGGAGCACTTCTCCCACATGGTGCGCTGGATGAGCACCATCCGCGCCTGCAGTCCCGCCGGCTACCTGGGCAGCGCCCTGCTCCAGGGCTTCTCCCTCCTCTGTCTGCATGCCCTCCTATTCGGGCCCACCGCCCTCACCCTTTCCCTACTCATCCTCACGGCGGCCTGCCGGCTGGGGTCGGTGGCTTGGATCCATACGGTGACCCTGCGCAACCCCCGCATGCTCCGCCTCCTTCCCCTGCTGCCCCTAAGCGACCTGCTCCAAACCGCGGCCTGGGTCGCCGGCCTGAGGACGCGCACCGTCTCTTGGCGAGGCGAGACCTACAGCGTGGAGCCCAGCGGCCGCCTCCACCCCTCCCTGCCCAGGCTCAGGCCTCTGGTGCTCTGACCGGGTCCTGCGGCTCATGACCCCCGGAGACGGCCTTCAAGTCTTACTCGACATCGGGTCTTACCAGCCCCCGATCGCGGGTCTGCCGCCCGCGGTGCGGACGGCACGCTTGCTGTGCCGGGAGGCGGCGGGGACCCGACGACTGGTCCTTGCCTCGATCGAGCCTTCCTTCCTCGATGCCTGGCGGGAGCAGCTACGGGAACTTCCTTGGGTCCAGGCGCCCCGGGAAACGGCCGCCCTCTTCGAGGGCGGCTACTTGAACCCGGAGGCGCCCCTGCTGGAACTCCCCTGCGGCTCCCTGCCGGAGGCCGGGACTCTGGCCGGATTCCTGAAGACGGCCGGGACGCTGGAAGTTCCCGCGCTCGCCGTGGACGGAGAGTGCACGCTCGCCGCGTATTATCCCCGCGCCGCCCTGCGCGCCGGGTCCGCACCGCGGCGCATCAGCGTGCGCCCGGGCACCTGGGCCCGGATCAGGAAGCCGGAGGACGCCTCCCGGGCGCAGGAACGCCTCTGGGACTCCCTCCCCCGGGAGAGCGACGGCTATATCGCCCGCTTCGACCGCGGACTCTCCATCGCGTTGTCCAAACGACTCATCGCCCTGCCCATCACCCCCAACCAGCTCACGACCCTGGGTCTGGCGGTCGGCTTGCTCGGGGCCGCGCTGCTGGCCCAGCCCTCCTACCCGCTCTGCGTCCTGGGGGCCTTCTTGCTCTGGTCTTGCTGCATCCTCGACGGCTGCGACGGGGAGGTCGCGCGCCTCAAGCTCCTCGATTCCCCGGCCGGAGCCCGCTTCGACGCGCTCGCCGACAACGCCGTGCACTTGGCCGTCTTCCTGGCGATCCCGGCGCATGTCCTGGCCGCCCACCCCGGAGCCCAGGTCCTCCCTCCCGCCCTCGCCCTCCTCTCCGGCTTCCTCTTGAGCGCTTTCTGGACCTGGCGGCTGATCCTTCGCAGGCCCGGACGAAACCCCCTGCATAGGGTCTTCGAGCGCGTCGCCAGCCGCGATTTCCTCTACCTCGTCCTCCTGCTCGCCCTCGCCCGCAGGCTCGACTGGTTCCTCTGGGCCGCCGCCGCCGGTTCCCACCTCTTCTGGGCGGCCCTGCTCGCGGCCGAGCTGCTCCCGAGTGGAAAACGACAGGCATGAGACTCCTGCGGAAGGTCATCCTCGCCGCCGGACTCCTCACTCTGGCTTTCCTCCTCTGGAAGCTGGACCCGGCGGAGATCTGGCGCCTTTCCTCGGCCGTCGGTTGGGGTTTCCTTCTGATCCTGGCCCAGGAAGCCGTGCCTCATCTTTTCAACACTCTCGGTTGGGTCTTCGCGATGAGCCGGGAGCACGCGCGGCTCTTCCGTTTCGGCGAGCTCTATCGCCACAGGATCCAAGGAGACGGGGTGAACTACCTGACCCCCAGCGGGACCATCGCCGGAGAATACACCCGCGCCCTGCTGGTGGACAACGCGGTCGCCGCCGACATCCGGATGGGCGGGGTGGCCGCGGCCAAGTGCACCCAGTCCATCGCCCAGATCAGCTTCGCCATGCTCGGCACGGCCCTGCTCCTGCCGGGAAGCATCCCGGCCCTCTCCCCCTATGAGGATTCCCTGAGGACGCTCGCGTTCTCAGTGCTCTCAGGTCTCTGCGCCGCCGGAGCGGCGGAACTGTTCCTGAGGAAGGCTCCCGCGCCCTCCGCTGAGGCGCAAGGGCATTGGCTCAAGGGCCTCCCCTCCCATGTCCGCGGCTATTTCAGAGCCCATCCCGGCCGCTGGCTGGCCTCCACCTTCTTCTTCGGACTCGGCTACGCGTGGAGCGCCCTGGAGGTCTATTGGGCCTGCCGCTTCCTGGGGACGCCGGTGGACGCCCGCACGGCCCTGCTCATCGAAGTGCTATCGAACTCCGCGGACATGCTCTTCTTCATGGTCCCCGCCAAGGTCGGGACCCAGGAGGCCGGGAAGACGGCCATCTTCCATTGGCTCGGGCTCGGAGCCCGGACCGGGCTCGCTTTCGGCATCGTCCGTCATCTGCGGGAACTGCTCTGGGCCGCCCTCGGGATGGCGCTCTACAGCTTGGAACTACGAAAGAACCCAGGGGCCAACCTCACGCGAGTCTCTCCCTCTCCCACGACGACGGCAAGCCGGGTCTGAGTCCAGGGATACCGGGGCTGGTCCGCCGGGGGCACTATCCACGTGGATAGCTCAACGCTCCCCAACCCTCCTTCCATGTCGGGTCGTCCGGGTCGGCCTAAACGAGTTTTATTCCGCTCTCGAAGATGAAAGCGCGGACGCGGGGACTTATGAGAGCTTGGAGGTCCAGGCAGGAGTGGTGGGTGGGCGTGGGACGGCCGGCGTGGGGACGGAGGGCGGGGTCCGCGGTGGGGTGGAAATAGATCTCCGTCTCTCCCTCGGGAAGGCGGGAGAGCAGGTGCAGGAGGTACTCCTCATGCATAAGGCCGGAGCGAAGGAGACCATAGGAGCGGTCCACGACCCGGACCGCGCCGGACCGCGGGAGCAGGGTCGCGCGAAGCGCCTCGAAGACCAGGCCTTCGGCGAGCCGCCCGGGTCCGACCCCGAAGGAGAGCGCCGGACGCAGTTCCCCGCCGGGCAGGCGCACCCGCGTGAATCCGTATTCCCGGCAGAGGCGCATGAGGATGGGAAACACCGTCGGATGGACATGGGTGTTAAGATGCCCGTCCACATGGGAGGGCTTGAGCCCGAGGGACAGGAAGCGCTCGAACTGGGCCCTCATCTCGGCCTCCAGGGCCCCGTGCAGGCCGCGACGCAGGAAATACCTCAATCCACACAGAACCGGGGAGGAGGGGAATGCTCCCCCGGGAGCCAAGTTTGAAACGGACAGCGGAGATGAAGGAAGACCGGCGCATAAGGCCACATGCAAGCCGATAGAGAGTCCGGGATATTCCGTCTTTGCACGGAGCGCCGCCGCGGCGGCGCTGGGTCCAGCCGCTAGCCAGCTCGCGTGCCGGAGCAGTCCTTCCCGATG
>CAYHRV010000136.1:2434-8770 GCA_964359165.1 uncultured Elusimicrobia bacterium | reverse complement strand
GAGATACCCCTCGCCTTACTCCGAGATGCCCCTCGGCTTGGTCCGAAAAACGCAGCTAGAGCTTCGACCTCGGGCAGGGTCAGGGGATTGCCCTCGATCCTCGTGGAATAGTGCGCCAACCGGACCAGGGCGTCGCGCTGGCCTCGGGCGATCCAGGATACGTCGATGGATCGCTGCTCGATCCACGCGCGCAGGCTGGAAGCTTCCGTGATGTTGCGCAGGACGGCGGCGGACCGCTCGAACTTGGGCTGGTAGGATACGGTCATGATAAAAGTGTAACAGGCATTCGATTAATTGTCAACTAATTGTATCATCAATTGTATCCAAGCCTTCCGGCGGGCTCGGCGGATGAAAGGAGAAACCAAATCCATCGATCGCGATAAAACGTGAAGCGTTTTATCGCGATCGATGTCTTATTTTACGCTGAGGTAGCGTTCGCCGCGGTCGGGGAGCACGGTGACCACGGTATGCCCCGGGCCGAGTTCCCGGGCGACGGCCATCGCGCCGAGCACGTTGGCGCCCGAGGAGATGCCCACCAGGAGCCCCTCTTCCCGGCCGAGGCGGCGGGACATGTCGATGGCGTCCCGGGTCTTGACGCGCACGACCTGGGTGATCTCGTCCTTGCGCACGATCTCGGGGATGAAGCCGTCGGCGAGGCCCTGGATGCCGTGCCGTCCAGGAGGCCCGCCGGAGAGCACCGCGGACTCATCGGGCTCGACGGCGACCACGCGGGCCTTGCAGCCGGCCTTGCGTATCGCGCGGCCCACGCCCATGAGAGTCCCTCCGGTGCCCACCCCCATGACGAAGGCGTCGAAGCGCCCCTCGGTCTGGCGCAATAATTCCGGTCCGGTGGTGGTCTCATGGCAGAGGGGATTGTCCGGGTTGGCGAACTGGCGCGTGAGGAAGAGCGAGGGATCCTTGGCCGCCTGCTCCTCGGCCTGGGCCACGGCCGCGTGCATGCGCAGGAGGTCGTCTAAGAGCCGCAGTTCCGCGCCGAAGGCCTGGATCATCGCCCGGCGCTCCTCGCTCACGGTCTTGGGCATGAGGATGGCGACCTTGTAGCCCTTGGCGGCGCCGACCATCGAGAGGGCGATGCCGGTGTTCCCGCTGGTGACTTCGAGGATGGTCTGCCCGGGCTTGAGCGTCCCGCGCCGCTCGGCTTCCTCGATGATAAACTTCGCGATGCGGTCCTTGATGCTCCCGCCGGGATTGAGGAACTCGGCCTTGGCGTAGATCGTGCAGCCGGTCTCGGCGCTCGCCTTCTTCAGGCGGAGGATGGGGGTGTTGCCGATGGAATCGGCGGGCTCCGAGAGAGTCCTGCAGACCGGGACTTCGCGCGGGCAATCGGCGTGGAGGGAGGACATATCCGGGCTCATGCTATCAAAAGCGGGCGGTCCATTCAAAATCCGCAGGCCGCTCCCTTGTTCTGCTCGGCGAGGTAGCCCGAAAGCGGCTGGAAATACGAGGCCATGGCGCGGGTGCCGAGATCCTCGCCCGTCTTCTCCCGCAGGAGCGTCCGCCAATCGCGCGCCGCGCCTTCCCGGAGCAGGCCCTTGAGGAAATCCCCGGTCTCGCGGCTCCCGTAGTAATTGCAGGCATGGGGGTCCTGCTTGAGGATCTTGCGGCAGATGTGCTCGTGCAGCTGATACTTGAGCACCGTGGCGATGGCGTAGTCGTAGTATTGGCCGGGGTCGTCGTTGACATGGGTCTTGGTGCAGGCGTCGCAGGACTGCTCCCCCCGGTCTTCCGGCGGAGCCACGCCCTGGAATTTCTCGGCGTAGGACCACCAAGTCTTGTTCCAGACGGAGGTGGCCAGGTCGAGCTCGTAGAGGTCCCTCTCCCAGGAGGCGATGGTCCCGGCGGACCAGGGCAGGAAGGCGACGCTCTCCTCGAGGGCCTCGTTGAGCAGCCATTGCGTCTTGTCCACGGAGCGGTCGGCGGGGAGTATCCCGGCTTGGCGGAGATAGGGCTCCTGCCCGGAGGCCATGCCGATGAGCTCCCCCACCGCCTCGTGGAAAGCGCGGTTGGCGCCGCGGCGCAGGAGCGCGGGCACGCCCTCGCGCGCGTAGGACGTGTAGTAGTAGATGTGTCCGAGCTCGTGATGGGAGGTGCCGAACCAGCGGCTGTCGGGCTTCACGCTCATCAGGGAGCGGACGTCCGCGCCCAGGTCCATGTGCCAGGCCGAGGCATGCGTGTTCTTCTTGCGCGGAGATCCCGCGGGCACCGGGTAGAGGTCCGAGCGGGTCCAGAAGGAATCGGGAAGCTTCGGGAAGCCGAGAGAGACGTAGAAGGACTCCGCGGTCCTCACCGTCCATTCGGCGCTCCGGTCCTTGAAGAGGGGATCGAGGTCCGCGGCCTCCACGATGCCGGGCCAACTCTGCGCCCAGCGGTTGCCGATCCAGTGGGCGGGGATGTGTTTCTCGGGGGCGGGCAGTGCGTAGCGCCGCGCGAGCTCACCCTTCGTCCAGCAATGGAGGTCTCGGTAGAGAGGCCCCAGGTCGCGCAGGAAGGAGGAGAGCATCTCGTCCATCTCGCGCACGCTCATCCCGTAATCCGCCACCTGGAGGGCGTGGAAGGAGGAATAGCCGAAATGGCGCGCGACTTGGTTGCGCAGGTCGCGCAATTCGGCCAGGCCGGCTTTCAGGGCCTGGCCCGTCTCCTTTGACGCCCTCCACACTAATAGCCTCTCCTCCATGTCCCTTGATTTGACCAAGAGCTCGTCGAGCTCATTGGCCGTGGCCGGGCGGATACAGCCCTCGGGCGAGCCTGGAGTTCCGGAGCTCCGATCCAGGCAGAAGGTAAATGAGTTGAGTATGCTCCCCTGCCGGGCCTCGGCTTCCACCCTCCTCGACGCGACGGCGGGAAGCGTGCCGGGGTTCTCCGCGGCTTCTAAGAGGACGATCCGGAGCTGACGGGCCGTGGCTTCGGGGAGCTCACCCTCGCGGGCCAGGAGGGCTTTGGCCCGCTCGATGAGGGCCGGGTCCCCGGTGAAGGCGGCCAGGGCCTTGCCCGCGGCCACGCGCCCGGCGTCATGCTCCGGCGACACATCGGTGACCGAGGCCCATTCGGCCTCGGAGGAGACGCGCCGCAGGTTCTGATAGAGGGAGTTGTAGACGTCGAGGAACGCCGCGGCTTCGGCCGCTCCCAAGGCCTCCGAGGCGGCACTTCCTCGGGTTATCCCTCGGTCGGCCGCGGCGTTGGAACGGGTTCCGCCCGTTGTTTTTTTTGCCTCGGATGCGGCCCACGCGGTCGAAACGGCGGTCGACAGCAGGAGTGAGAACAGCGATCGGATCATGATGCCTCCTAGTTAGCGGTCCCCCCAGGGGGGACCGCTCGGTTTGGGGCGAAATGTTGTCCTCATCAAGCCCGCTTCCTCGAATGGATGTGAACGGTTCAAAACGCGAGCGTGTGAAGCTCGAAGGTCTTGCCGCCGATCTCCGTCGAACGAAGGTACGCCGTCCGCACGCCCGGAGGCAGACGCTCGAGCGTCTGCCTCGTCAAGAGCACTTCATCCTTGCCGGCGAGGTCCTCGCCGAGCTTCGCCGCGATGTTCACCGCGGGCCCGAGTATCCTGTCCTTGAGCCGCACGACCTCCCCCCGGTGGATGCCGATGCAGAGATGGAACCGCTCCGGGTCGGGGAGCCGGGCGTTGCGCGAGCGCAGCCAGCGCTGGATGGAAGCCGCGGCGCGGACCGCGTCCCGGCAATCCGGGAAAACGGCGAGGATGTTATCCGCATCATGGGCGATGCAGTCTCCGCCCGAGCGCGCGATCATGGGAAGGATGCGCTCATGGCACCGGGCCATCGCCGTGAAGAAAGGGAGCACGCCGTATTCGTGGAGCCGGCGGGAGAAGCCGGAGGCATCGCACATCATGACCGTCAACTCGCATAGATGGGAGCCGGCGACACGCTCGGCCGCCGCGGCGTCGGCCCGGCTCCTTCCCGACAGGAGCTTGAAGAAGGCCTTCGAATCCATCCGCTTCATCTTCCGATTATCCGTGTTTTCCCTCGCGCCGGTCAAGCGCATGAGCCTGTCCCTGGATCACGGAAAATTCCAGTGGAATTTTCCGTGATCCCGGTCTTTTATTTTCGTTTTCCTCTAGCGGATACCGCAGCCCTTGGGGGCTGTGGAGAAGCCGTTGTGGAACGTAGAGTACCGGGGCAGAGCGGTGCCAGGGTTAAGTATCCGTTCCGGAACGGATACTTAAGCCTGACACCATGCGTGGCAACTGAATGCATTCGAGTCACCGAAGTTGAGATGCCGCGGGCCTCGTGTCCGCGGAGCATCACTGGAATTCGAGGCTTTCCAGCACGCGCTCGTAGATGCGCGCGTTCTTAAGGGAGTCCTCATCGGGCTTGGTGTTGTCCACGTAGTTCCCGATATGCGCCGAGATGCTCACGTAATTGCCGTTGTCGCGATAGCAATGGGACCGAATCTTTGCGTTAAATATCTTCCCGTGCCGATACTCCATCGGGTAGCTCAGGCAGTTTCCGATCTTCAGCTTCAGCTTCCTGGGCGGATTAATGAAGCGCCTCCCTGAAATCATGTTTTTATTCTCGGTTTCCACAAAATACTCAAGCGGACGCCTTTTTGCCCCCTTCTCCTCCGAAATCGACACCGCGCCCGGTTCTCCTTTGTTTTCGCCCGGGGGCTCGATGGACCACATCTCTTCGTTTCCTGTTTGGAATTTCGCGTGGAGGACTTTCCAATCCTCCGGATAAGCCAACCGTATCCGTTCATCCTGATAGGTTTTCCAGGCCCTGGGGGCCTCGGGAGATTTTGTTCCGTCCATGGTATCTTCCTTGCGCGAACACGCGGCGGCAAAACAAGAAAACAAGAACAGCGAGGCACGAACCCGTCTATTAAGCACAGTTCGACCTCCCATGCGCTGAGAGTTTCATTATTTGGCCGGGTTTCCCGTTGCCTTACGAAACTCGGCGTCTTCCTGGAACAAGGTTTTCTGATACCCTTCCTTTCCGAGTTGGTATTCCGGCAAAGCGTCCTTTGATATGGCTTTCTTGGCTTCCTTCATCGCGCCGCCCTTGAGAGCGTAATCCTTGTACACCAAATGCAACACCTCTTTCGTCCCGTGCCTATTCCTCAAGGTTTTATCTTCGCGCGCCTGCCTGAGCGTGCCGACAATCTCCCGGTCCGCGAACTCCCCCTCCTCCATCGGATTGTTCTTGAGGTCATCCTTCCATATCCGGATCCCGAGCCGCAGCACCTCGCAGAGCCTCGAATCGTCCGAACAGCCCTCCCTATCCTGGGACAACTCCTCGGCGATCCAGATGCGCACCAAGGCCGCCTTCTGCTTGATGAGCAGGGTCGGGAACCAGTCCTCATGCTCCTTCCTGTCCCCGGCCTCGCTGAGACCCTCGCCCAGCACCGGCTCGGCGAGGCCCTGCTTCCCGGAGAGCGCCTCTTGGCCGAGCAGGATCACATAGACCTCCCCCTCCTTCTCGACGCGCTGTGTCTCTTCCCCGAGATCATGCCCGCTCCTCACGTCCACGCCGTTCTTCTTGAGAGCGGCGAGCGTCACATCCGCGTCCGCATCCTCCACGATGCGCTTGATGTATTGCCGGCCTTTGCCCGTCCGAAACAGCCTGTTGAGCGCCCGGTCCACTCTCAAACGCTGTCTCTTGTCCAGGATTTGGCCGTAAAGCGGGGCTTTCTCCGAGACTTCGGCGTCTTCCGACGCGGAAGCCGCGCGCAGGCCCTTCTTTCCCACGGTTTCCGGCGCGCCGACCTTTCGCCCAACCGGGCGCGGGGCTTTCCCTTGAGCGAGCCGGAGCAGAACCTTCTATGGAGGCGTCTTTCTTGTCGAGAAGAAGAGCCCGGCGCGCGGATTGGGCCGCTTCGTTGAAATCACCCAGCGCGTAGGCCGACTGCGCGGCGAGCGCGTGCCCGCGCGGCTCCGTAGGCTCCAACTCCCTGAGCTTCGCCGCCACTCGGGCGGCGTCCCGGGCATAGCCCAGGAGCAGATAGCCTTTGCCCGCCTCTTTCAGGGTGCCCAGTTCCTCGCTTTGCTCCAGATAGGACAGGCCCGAGCGCACCTCCTCCTTCTGCGCGGGAGAAAGGAGTTTTACCGCCTTCTCGACCGTGGCGTTCTCCTCCAGGGAAGCCGCCTGCTCCTCGCTCAGCTTCGACCAGAGCAGGCCTTCCAGGGGCGAGGCGAAGCAGACGGCCGCGCACAGGAGCAAGAGCGCCGCGCTCAGCAACGGCTTTCCCATTCTTCCTGTATAACAGGATTTCGCATCGGATTCCAGGGGGGCTCCGCCCGAGGAAGTTGGATGTGGGGGCAGGCGAAAGGTTATGATCGGGATGAACTATGGATTT
>CAYHRV010000136.1:0-2424 GCA_964359165.1 uncultured Elusimicrobia bacterium | reverse complement strand
TTTTTTTCGGGCGCAAACCCCGATCCCGCTCCCTGTTGAAGGAAAGGGCCAAAAATCCTAGACTTTACCGTCATAACGATGTCCCACCGTGCGCCGACTCTTCCAGAGGCCGCTCTCGGTTGGTGGCGCCTGGAAAAAGCGCTTCCATCCAGCCGTTCCTTTCGCAAGCTGGTCAAGCCGGTAGAGCGGCGGTGCGTCATGAGAAAGCCTTCCCCTCTCTTTGACCGGATTCGGGAGATCATCGCGTCCGCTCGCGCGGGCGCGGCGCGTTCCGTCAACACCGCCCAGGTGGTCTCCAATTGGCTGATCGGCCGGGAGATCGTGGAGGAAGCGCAGAGGGGCAGCAGGAGGGCCGGTTACGGCGCGCGTCTAATCGCCGATCTCTCCCTGCGGATGCAGAAAGAATTTGGGAAAGGCTATTCCGTGAACAATCTGGAACACTTCAGGGACTTTTACGTGACCTACTCCCGCCTTATCGATGGCCGAATTCCCCACGCAGTGCGTGGGGAATTGACGACTCAAGCCGGCGTGCCTATTCCCCACGCGCCGCGTGGGGAATCGTGGAAGCCGGGCCAGCTCCATCCGAATCTATCCTGGACGCACTATCGGATGCTTCTGAAGGTGGACGAGGCGGACAAGCGCGCGTTCTATGAGATCGAAGCGATCAAGAACAACTGGTCCGCCCGTGAGCTGGAGCGGCAAATCTGCAGCCTCCTCCATGAGCGGCTGGCGCTGAGCCGGGACAAGAAAGGGGTGATGCTTCTGGCTTTGAAAGGCCATGAGGCGCAAAAACCGGCCGACGTTTTCAAAGATCCGATGATCATGGAATTCCTGGGGTTGCCGGAATCGCCCAAACTGGCGGAAACGAAACTTGAACAGGCGCTCATCAACAACCTTCAAGCCTTTCTCCTGGAACTGGGCAAGGGCTTCGCCTTCGTGGCCCGGCAGGAGCGGCTGACTCTTGAGGGTGACCACTTTTACATCGACCTGGTCTTCTATCACACCGTCTTAAAGTGCTACGTCGTCATCGACCTCAAGACCGGCAAACTCACGCACCAGGACCTTGGCCAGATGCAATTGTACGTCAACTATTACGACCGCGAACGGCGCTCCGAGGGAGACAATCCGACGCTGGGGTTGATACTTTGCGCGAAGAAAAACGACGCTGTCGTCAAATATACCCTGGGAGAAGACCAGAAGAAGATCTTCGCCAGCCGCTATAAACTGCATCTGCCGAGCGAGGCGGAACTTCGCGCCGAACTGCGGCGGGAAGTGAAAGCTCTTTCCGGCAGGACCGCATGAGCGGCCTATCCCATAACCGCGCGCCGACTCTTTCGGGAGCCGCTCTCGGCTGGTGGCGCCCCGAGGGCGCGCTTGCATCCAGCCGGGAAGCCTCCATAAAAGACCGACTCCTCCGCCTCCGGGAGCCGTTCTTCGTCGTCGACATGGACGGAAAGCCTTCCGCGGTCTCCGGCGGGTCGGCCCTCCTGGGCGGTGCCGCTCCGGAGCCGGGCTCGCTCCCCCTCCTGGCCTATGTCCCCGCCTGCCCCCCCGAGGCCCTGGGCGACCTCTCCTTCTGCCGCGACCATGGACTGCGCTACCCGTATCTCTGCGGCGCCATGGCCAACGGGATCGCCTCCGTGGAGGTGGTGGAGGCCGCCGCGCGCGCCGGGGCGCTCGGCTTTTTCGGCGCCGCCGGGCTGAGCCTGGAGCGCGTCGAGGCGGCCATCGACCGGCTTCAAGGCTCTCTGGCGGGCTTGCCCTACGGCTTCAACCTCATCCATAGCCCCAACGAGCCGGACCTGGAGGCGGAGGTCGTCGGGCTCTACCTGCGCAAGGGCGTGCGCCTCGTCGAGGCGTCCGCCTATCTCGACTTGACCCTGCCCGTCGTCCGCTATCGCGTGTCGGGACTGCGGCGCGGGCCCGACGGGTCCGTGCTCGCGCCCAACCGCGTCATCGCCAAGGTCTCCCGCGTGGAGGTCGCGGCCAAGTTCTTCTCCCCTCCCCCGGACTCCATCCTGCGCGAGCTCCTGGAGTCGAAGCAGATCACCCCGGAGGAGGCCTCCCTGGCCGCCTCGATCCCCGTGGCGCAGGATGTCACCGGGGAGGCGGATTCCGGCGGCCACACCGACAACCGGCCCCTGGTGACCATCCTGCCGAGTCTTCTGGCCCTGCGCGACTCACTGCAGGCGCGCCATGGCTACGCCGAGCCCCTGCGCGTGGGCGCGGCCGGCGGGATATCCACCCCGGCCTCCGTGGCGGCGGCTTTCGCGATGGGGGCCGCCTACGTGCTCACCGGCTCCGTGAACCAGGCCTGCGTGGAGTCCGGGACCTGCGACGCGGTGCGGGCCATGCTGGCCCAGGCGGCGCAGGCCGACACGGCCATGGCCCCGGCCGCCGACATGTTCGAGATGGGGGTCAAGG
>CAYHRV010000135.1:0-8972 GCA_964359165.1 uncultured Elusimicrobia bacterium | reverse complement strand
TGAAGAAGATAACTGGGGGCAGACGTGGACTTTCGGACCGAATTTTCTGGGGTTAGGTCCGAAAGTCAACGTCTGACCCAAATCAGAACTTGACGCCGAGGGTGAAGCGGTGGGTGTTGGAGAAATCCCCGAAGGATAGGAAAGCGTAGTCCAGGGAGACGAGGTAGGCGCCGCGGTTGCGGCGCACGGCCCGCTCGAGATCGTTGGCGCCCTGCTCCCACCAACTGCCGCTCTCGGAGCCCCAGCCCGCGCCGAATAGGCCGTTGAAGCCGAAACCCACGGTCATGCCCGCGCCCGCGCCCGCGTTGCGCAGCTGCTGAAAGCCGCCGCGCAAGGTCAGCATGGGGGTCAGGCGGGCCTCGGCCCCGCCGTGCATCTTCATGTCCGAGTCCGTGGGTTTCTCCCCGTCGAAGGCCAAGGTCAGCCGGGGGAAGAGCGCGTAGGCCAATCCGCCCTTGTAGAGCATGGGCAAGGGGCTGGAGGTGCCGCCGATGCGCATGCCCGGGCCCATATGCTGGACCACGAAGCCCAGGCCGAGCCTGTCCTGGCGGTACTGGACGCCGACATCGCCCGAGAAACCGGAGCCGGTCTCCGTGGCGAGCTTCTCCCGAATGCTTTGGACGCGGACCCCGGCCGAGACCTGCGGGGAGAGCATGGCCGCGAAAGCGACTCCCCCGGCCATGGAGTTGGCGTCGAGGTTTCCGGTCTTGTTCTTATTGGAATCGTAGCCGTCGATGCCCGGGATGGCGAGATAGGTGAAGCTGGCGCCGATCGCTCCCCGGCCCCCGCCGGGCAAAGCGATGGGGCGGACGGCTCCGACGACCTGGGAGTTGATCTCCTCGATGAACTGGGTATGGCTGAGCGTCACCTCGGTGAAGCTCGAATGGGCGATGCCGGCCGGGTTCCACCAGAGCGCCGAGGCGCCCTCGGCCACGGCCGCGAAAGCCCCGCCCATGCCGATGCCGCGCGCGCCCTGTTCCAGGCGCAGAAAGGTGGCGCTGGAAGTGCCGCTCTGGGGATCTGCGTGGAGCGGCGGGGCTGCCAACGGCAGCGCCGCCACAAAGAGCGAAATCAAGGAAATTCTCCGTGAGAATTTACTTGATTTCGCGATAAACGTTCTCATTGAATGACCATGACCTTCTTGACCACCTTCAGCGTCTGCGACCCGTCGTTGGCGGTGATGCGGAAGAGATAGACCCCGTTGCCCACCCGCGCCGAGGAATCATTCTGCAGGTTCCAGGTGTAGGTCTGGGCTCCGGCGGTGTAGGACACGGTCTTATGATAAAGCCGCTCCCCCAGGATGTTGAACACGTCGAAATCGACATTAGCGCTCGCGCCGAGGGTGAAATCCACGCTGAGCGGCGCGCGGCGCACGGGATTGGGATAGGTCTTGATGGAGGCCTTGAATTCCTCCGGCGTCTGGGCCCCTGGCGAGCCGCTGGTGGTGGCGAAAGTGAAAGTGTAGGGCGTGGCCGCAGTGGTGTTGCCGTTGGTATCGCGAGCGGTCACGGTGATCGTGTAGGTCCCGGTGCTCGACTGGGAGGCGGTCGCGGTGAAGGTGAGGACATTCGAGGAGATCGAGAGGCTCCCCGCCACCGCGCCGGCCGGACCGGTGAGCGCGACGGTGCTGACATAGACCGCCGAACCGGAGGGCTCGTTGAGCTCGACGGCGATGACCGAGAAAGCCGCGCTCAGGCTGGTGGCCCCCACCAGGGAGATGCTCGAGCCGCTCACTTGGATGGAGGCGATACTCGGCGCCACGGTGTCCGTGGTGGCGACGAAGGTGTAGGTCTGCTGGGCGCTCGCGTTGCCCAACTGGTCTTTGGGGGTCACGGTGATGGTGTAGGTCCCGGTGCTCGTCTGCGCCGTGGCCGTGGAATAGGTCACCGTATTCGAGGAGCTGCTGACGCTGCCGCCCGCCACGGCCCCTGCCGGTGCGGTCAAGGAGACCGAGCTCAGATTGGAGCCCGTCCCCCCGACCTCGTCGAGGGTGATCGCCAGGGAGGTGAAGCCGATGTTGACCGAAGTGCCCCCGGAGAGGGAGATGTTCGTGCCCGCCACCGAGACTGCGGTGATGGTGGGAGCCGTGGTGTCCGTCGCGGTCTGGGAGGCGGAGCGCTCGACCGGGATGGTGCCGGCGATAGGGCCGTCGTTGCCCCCCGAAAGGTTCAGGGCCTGGTTCCCGAATCCGTCCTGCGCCGAGATGCCGACGGTATATATCCCCGTGGCCACGGCGACTCCCAAGGAATCCGTCCCGTTCCAGGTTTCGGCATAGGTTCCCGCCCTCTTATTGAAAGTGATCACCTGCACGACGCTATTGGTGGAGATATCCGCGCCCGCGGCTCCCGGCGCCGCCGTGCAGTTCGTCGCGCCCGCGGGACAGAGCGGGACCACATCGCCGTTGGAATCAAAGGCGAATCTGCGACCGGGCTTGGCGAGCACGATGCGCACCGTGGCGTCGCCGGTGATGGTGTAATTGATGTTCGCCAGCGGGCTTGTCGGGCTGATCCCGGAGGTAGTGAACGCCGTGAAGCGTATGATGTCCACCGGGATGGTCACCACGTCGATATACCGGGTCGTCTGCCTGAGCAGGCTGCTGGGGTTTGAGGCCGTGAACAACGGATTGGTGACGATGAATCGGGCGTAATACAGCCCGTTGGTGACCGTGGCCCCGGAAGAATCCCGGCTGTCCCAGATCTCCTTGTTGGAATTGGTCGCGGCCCCGGCGCTGTCCAGTTCGCTGGGACGCGCCACGGTGGAAATGATGGTCTTGACGGGCGTCGGAGTGCCGGAGATGTTCAAGAAGCCGCTGGTATCGAAGGTCAGGCCGGTCCCGGGGGGATATATCTCCATCGTGACCAGCGAATCGAGGTCCAGGAAATAGGTGAAATTCCATTGCTGATTGAACCCAAGCTGCGTGCCGTTGCCGTCCGCCCGCAGCATCCCCGCGCTGTTCCCGCCGCCTGTCTGGTGCAGGTAGGAGTGGCAAGCGACGGGTGAAGTATCGAAGATGCCGGAAGCCGGACTCGAGGCGTAGGCGACGACGCAGAACGTCCCGTTGAGGTGATCGCGCCAGCTGAAACCGCTGGTATCGCCCAGGGAAATGGCATTTCCGCCGACCACTCTCGCGAACTCGGCCTGGCCCGAGGGATCCTGAAAGCCGAACTTGAGCTTGAAAATATAGGTGACTATGGCGGTGGAGGAAGAAGGGTCCACGACGGTCCCCCAACCGATGGTGCCCGCGGGGCCGTTAGGGGTTACGACCAAAGCTTGAGCGCCGGGGGGCAAACAGGCCGCGAGGGCCAGTCCGGCGGCGAGTGCGCGCAGGCGGGGTCTCATGGATGAAAATAGCCGATACCGCGCAAAATCGCGCGGAATCGGCGTAAAATGTTTATAGCAGACATACCCCCATTTGTCAATAGGCCCCCTTTCCTATTATAATGGCCGCTCTCATGTCCGAACCCTGGCTTTTCGGCGGCCTCGCCCTCATCATGGGCATGGTCCTGGTGCTCCCCTTTTCCGTGCGCTGGGTGGAGGAGGAATTGGAGGCCTTCCTGCTCGTGATGGGCGCTTTGGCGGCCACGGTGAGCGGCATCTGGAGCTTGCACCTCGTGGGCGAGGCGCTCAAGGAGCCCCTCAAGATCTCGGCCGCGGTGCTCGTGTTCGGCTTCCTCTTCCGCTGGGCGAGGGACCCCCTCCGCGCCGGGGTCAGCGGCTTGGCCCGGCGCATGGGGATGGGCTTTTTCCTCTTCGCCTTGGTCGCCGGGGTAGGGCTCCTCTCCAGCGTGATCACGGCCATCATCGCCTCCCTGGCACTCGTGGAGGTGCTCTCCGGCCTGAACCTGGACAAGGATAAAGAGCGCAAAGCGGCCATCCTGGGCTGTTACAGCATCGGCCTGGGCGCGGTGCTCACCCCCATCGGGGAGCCGCTGTCGACCATCGCCACGGCCCGTTTGGCCGGGGAACCCCATCACGCGGGCTTCTTTTTCCTGGCGAGCCTGCTCTGGCCTTGGATAACCGGAGGGATATTCCTCTGCTCCCTCTTCGCCCTGCGGTTCGCGGGCAAGGAAGTGGCCGCGGCGGAGAGCCTCACCGAGGACGAACCCGAGACGCTGCGCGCCATCGCGGTGCGGGCCGGGAAGGTCTACGCTTTCGTGGCCGCGCTCGTGCTCCTGGGGCACGGCTTCACGCCCATCGTGGACCGCTATCTGCTGAGCATGCCCCAGGGCCTGCTCTTCTGGGTCAACATGGTCTCCGCCGTCCTCGACAACGCCACGCTCGCGGCCGCGGAGATATCCCCGCGCATGGGCGTCTCCCAGATCGAGTTCATCCTGCTGGGCCTTCTCATCTCCGGGGGGATGCTCATCCCGGGGAACATCCCCAACATCATCTGCGCCAAGAAACTGGGGATAAGCAGCCGCGAATGGGGAATATTCGCGGCCCCGTTCGGACTCGGCCTTATGGCGCTCTGTTTCCTTCTGCTTCAGGTGGCGCGCTGACCGTCGGCGCCGCCGGCAACCCCGTCTTCTCATCAGGCAACCCGTATCGGGCGATGACCTCCAAGGTATCCTTGGCCTTGCCGTAGGCCTCCACCACGCGGTCCTTCCATCCCGGCGCATACTCGACGAACTCCAGCGCGGCGTCCAGCCGCGCTTTCATCAGAGCTTCTTTCCCTTCGGCGGCCGCGCCTTGGGCTTGCTCCAGGAGTCCCGGGACGAATTGCTTGGCCAGGAGCTCGGCTTGGGAACGGAGTGTTTCAAGGAAGCGGGACCCTTCCTGATAGTTCAGGCGTTTTCGCGCCTCGGCGCGCGTTTCGCGCAGGATGTCCAGGGCTTGCCGGGGATCGGTCGATCGCATCGCGTCGCGGAGCTTGCGGGCGAGGTATTCCTTGGGCTGAGAAACCGGGTCCACGGGGAGTTCGGAGGCCTGGCTCACCGATGCCGGCGGCTTTGGCCGCCCGGTCTCATCCGTTTCATCCGCTTCCAGGGTTCCGGATCCCAGTTTGGAGAGCAGGTCCGCGACATTGAAAAACGCGCCCTCGGCCTTGTCCCGCGCCACCGCTTTCTCCAATCTTCGCGCAAGGGTCCTCTCGGCCGGGGAATAGGCGGCGGCCTGGGGGCCGCCGTCCTTCCCAGCAGGTGCGATGATCACGGGCGGCTCGGCCGGGTCCGAGACGGACAATAGGGTCAAGACACCCGCCTCCCTGAGCGCCATCACCGGGCCCTGGCGCAGAAGTCCGGCCGCGGCCAGGAGGGTCTTTGCCTTCGCGAGTTCCCCGGCGTCCGAATACTCCGGCAGGCCGGAGAGCCAGCGGTAGAAGGCGTAGGGGTTGGCCAAGGATTCAGCGGCCACAACGGGAGAAGCGCTTTGCGCCGCGGGGGCGGCGCGCCGGCCGTCCTCCGCTCGCGCCGTCCCTGCGGCGCTCAGATCCGCCGCAGGGGCGGGCGGGATGCCCAAGTGGCGCAAGAACGCCTCCTCATTGGGCTCGCGGCCCAGGAAAACTCTGAGCTGGTCGGCCTCGTCTACGGTGGAGCCTTTCTCCAGGATGGCGCGGCGATAGTCGGCGCCCGTCTTGGGATTGAGGACGCCCTCCCTCTCGAAGCGCGAGAAGATATCCTGTGCGAAGACCTTCGACCAGAGGTAGCCGTAGTAGCCCGCCGAGTAGCCGCCCATGAGATGCCCGAAGCGGGCCTGGAAATGCGTGCCGGGCGAGGGGCCGCGCACGTCGAACTCCTCGAAGACGCGGCGCATGAGCTCGGTGGTGTCCGCGGGGACCGCCGTATGGTAAGCAAGGTCGAGGGCGGCCAGAGCCACCTGGCCGAGCGTGTCCATGGCGGAGAGGAAATGGCGGGCCTTGAGCATCTTCTCGAGCAGGTCCTTGGGAAGTTTGCGGGAGGGGTCCTGCCAGTGGCCGGAGAGGCGCTCGACCACCTCGGGGCTCCAAACGAAGTTCTCGAGCATCTGCGAGGGGGCTTCCACGAAATCGCGCGCCACGCGCGAGCCCGAGAAGCTCGCGTAGCGGGCCTTGGTCAGGGTCTGGTGCATGACATGGCCGAATTCGTGGAAGAAAGTCTCCACCTCGCCGTGGGTCAGAAGCGAGGGCTTCCCGGCCGAAGGCTTGGTGAAGTTGGCGACCACGGCCGAGACCGGCTCCCGATAGCCTCCCTCGACCTCGCGGCCCGAAACGAGGGTGAAGGCCGCGGCATGCTTGTACTTCCCTTCCCGGGGATAGAGGTCGAGATAGAACCAGCCGATCCTGCGCCCATCTTCCCTGTCGGAGATCTCATAGACGCGGACATCGGGATGCCAGGCCTTGGCCCGGACCTCGTTGAAGCGCAGGCCCAATACATCTTGATAGACGGAGAGCGTGCCCTCGACGACGGTCTGAACCGGGAAATACTCCTGGACTTTCTCCGGGTCGTAGTCGTAGCGGAGCTTGAGGAGCTTATCCGCGTAATAGGATATGTCCCAATTATGCATCTCGGCCGCGCCGGGCTCGTCCTCGCGCTTGAGCTCTAAAAGTTCGGCCATCTCGGCCTTGGCTCTGCCGAAGAGCAGGGACTTCAGCCTTCGCAGGAAATCCCAAACCTTGTCCGGGCTCTTGGCCATGCGCTCCTCGATGGCGTAGTCCGCGTAGGAGCGATAGCCGAGGAGGGCCGCTTGCTCGTGGCGCAAGGCCAGCGCCTCTTCGAGCAGAGGCACGTTCTTATCCGCGGCTTGGTTGTTGAACTTGGACTCGAGCTCCCGGCGCAGGCCGGCGTCCGGGCTATGCTTCATGACCTGGCGGTAGGTCGGATAATCCAGCCCCACGCGGACCTTGCCCTCGGGGGTGCGGGGCAGGCCCGAGACGAGATCGGCGGGAAGCCCGGCGAGTCTGGCGGGGTCCACCTCCAGGGCGTCCTGGTCGTCCTTGAGGTTCTCGGAGAAGGCGATGGAGAGCTCGGAGAGCCGCTTCTGGACCTCGCGGCCGCGCGCGCGCTTGGCCGCAGGGAGCCCCATGCCCTCCCGCGCATAGCCGCGGAGAGTCGCTTCGAGGAGCCTCTTGTCCTCGCCGGAGAGGGGCTCTCCCTTGTCCGCGGCGTCGCGCACCGCCCGGTAGACATCCTCGCGCTGGGACGTCTCGATGAGGAAGGAGTCGGATTCCTCATCGAGCTTGCGGGCCGCATCGCGCACGGCCTTGTCCGGAGACACCGAAAAAAGGAAGGAAGCGGTGTTGACCGATTCCATGAACCGGGCCTGCGCGCCTTCGACGGCCGCCACGGTGTTGGCGAATGTCCTCTCCGAGGCGGGGGCGGCGGCCACGCGGTCGAGCGCGGCGGAGTATTCCGCCTTGGCCGAGGCGAAGATCGACGCGATGCGGGCGGGGGATAGGTCGAAGTCCAAGGACGGCCTCGAGAGAGAGCGCCCCAACCCGGCGGCCGGCGCCAAGCCGGCGCCGGCTTGGCCCCCTATCGCGCCGTTGGAAACTCCGGAAGGGAGGACGACGGAGCGCTGGGCGAAAAGCGAAGGCGGGAGGACCGACACGGAAACGCAAAGGAGAAGGGGAAGATGTCTCATGTCCTGAGTATATATACGGTGGATGGGGACGGCCTCGGGCTGAAGGCCCAAGAGAGCTCCGATTTTGGACCCAAACGAAGTTGGGTCCTGATGCTCCAAGAGGACCTAAATCGCGAGAAACGCGAAAGCGTTTATCGCGATTTAGGCCTGATGTGCCCGGTCAGCCAGGCGCGGTTCATCGGATAGACGTCCGGGTCGAAGATGACCCAGTACCAATGCCAGACGAGTATGGCCAGACAGGCCAGGATGGCCTCGTAAAAGTGGACCAGGGTGGCCAGTTCCGGGACCCAGAGCGGGAATCTCTGGAGGGTGAAGGAGGAGAAGACGAGCAGGGCTCCGGTGACGACCATGACCATCGAGCCCCAGACCAGGGCCCAGTACTCGGACTTCTCGATGTAGTTGTACGGTTTGGCGAGGGCGGGCCTCGACTCGCGCAAGCCGAAGTTATAGGCCGTGAGTTGGAAGGCGTCGAACGCGTCGCGCGGGCGGGGCAGGAGTCCCCAAAGCACGCTCCGGCCTCGCCGCGTCGCGAGGAGATAGGCCGCGTGGTAGACTCCGAGCACGCAGAACACCACCGCGGCCCAGCGATGGAGGACGCGGCGGAACTCCTCCCCGGAGGCGGCGATCGGGAAGGCCCACCAGGACTCGGGATATTTTAGCGCGAACCCGGAATAGGCCAGGAGGATGAAGGTCGAGGCCAGGACGCCGTGCTGGAGCCGCTCGTTGAACGTCAAGCGGACCTCGTCCTCCCCGTCCTCGTGCTCGTGTTCATGGGCGGCGCCTCGGGCGGCCTTGCGCAGGAAGTCCAGGCCGTTGTGGACGAGCATACCCCCGATCGTCATCGGGATGACGAGGAGGTAGAACCAATACGCCCACTGGATGGACCAGTGCTTGCGCGGAACCGGCCCGTGCACCGACCCGCGTGAAAGCTGGGCTCCGGCCCCGGGATGGCATTTTCCGCAGGTCTTGTTCATGTTGGCGCGGTTGACCGAGGAGAGGGGGTCGGTGTGGGGGAGGACGTCATGGAAGCCGTGGCAGGAGGCGCAGTTGGCCACCCGGAAATCCCCGCGCTGATAGGCCAGCCCGTGGTAAGTGTCCATGTAGCTCTTGAACCTGTCGAGCGGGAGCCCGAATTTCGCGGTCATGGTCTCCGAGGCGTGGCAGCCCGAGCAGGTCTTGGTCAACGCGCCCATGTACGCCGAGGATGCCGGGTCCTTGGGAGAGCGGATGGTGTGCTCGCCGTGGCAGCTGGTGCAGACCGGGCTCTCCTTGACGCCCGCCTTGGAGACCAGGCCGTGGATGCTCCGGCGGTAGACTTCCAGCACGTTGGAATGGCAGCGGCCGCAGGTCTCCGGGACGTTGCGTCAGAATATCCGGCTCGAGCTGTTGGCCGCCCCGTGCAGGTCGTGGGAGCC
>CAYHRV010000134.1:0-8974 GCA_964359165.1 uncultured Elusimicrobia bacterium | reverse complement strand
AGAATGTCTGGCAACTAGGGATTATTCAGCGGCGATTAGACGACCTCGCAGCCGCCGATTCCAACTTCGGCCGAGCTATTCAGCTTCAGAAGGATCCCGAGCGACGAGAGGACTATGCATGCAATCATGCCCTCTTTATCAGGGAGAAACTAAAGGATCACGTTCGAGCGTGCGAGTTGGAGCGTCGCGCCTGCCCATCAGGCATAGACAATTCGTGTGGTGACCCCTGAAACCGGCAAGGGGATAATGGGATCCGACACTGAGCCTTCCCCTCATGGGAGCGTTCTTGCTTGCGCGCTTCCCGCGGCGCTGCTCTTCGCCGCGGTGCTGGCCGCCTACGGGGTGACGGCCAAGGCCCCCGCGCTCTACGACGACCAGGTCTACCTGCTCTCCTCTCCCGGGCCGCGCCCGGACCTCCTGGCCCTGGCGCCCATCCTCTTTTCCCGCGACTATCTCCCGCTCACCGGCGAGCGCTCGTACCAGCCCCTGGTCACGCTCTTCCACCTCGCGGCCGCGGGGGACCTCCCCCTCTGCCGCTGGGCGGGGATGAGCCTTCACGCCCTCAACGCGACGCTCGTCTTCCTGCTGGGCCTGAGCCTGCTCGGCGACCAGCGCAAGGCCTTCCTGGCGGGCCTGCTCTTCGCCCTCTACCCCCCCCTGAGCGAAGCGGTGGACATCTCCGCCTTCAAGGGCCACCCTCTCTCTTTCTTCTTTATCATGACCGCCTTCCTCCTTTGGAGGAAGGCGCGTATGGACCGCCGCCCGTATATGAGTTTCTTGTCCTTGGCCGCCTTCGCTCTAGCCTGCCTGAGCAAAGAGACCGCCCTGGTCCTCCCCCCGCTCCTGGCCGCTCACGATTACTTCTTCCGGGGACGCGCTCGCGCGCCTTCCGAAGAGGAGGAGGCGGCCAAGGGGCCGCCGGCGGGGGCTTGGGCCGGACTGCTCGCCCTGACAGGTGCGTATCTGTGGTGGCGTTTCGGCCTGCTCCGGCCCCATCCGGACACGGTCGCGCCCGCGCAGGGCGCCTTCTTATCGGTGGAATCCCTCGGCTGGTACGCCGGGAGGCTCTTCTGGCCCTCGCCGCTCTGCCTGGAGACCACGCTGGTCCCCTTCTCCGGGGCCTGGTTTTCGCGCTGGCTCCTCGCCGGCGCCGTGCTCGCCGCGCCCTTCTGTTCCCTGCGTCGCCCCTTGAACGCATTCCTCAGCCTCTGGATACTCCTGGGGCTCCTCCCCGTCCTTCACCTCATCCCGTTCGCCAACCACAGTCCGGTGGCGGACCGCTACCTCTACCTCTCGGCCGCGGGCTTCTGCCTGCTTCTGGCCGCGCAGGCGCGGCTCAAGCCCGGGGGGCTGGCCTTGCTGGGGCTGGCCTGGGGAGCCGCGCTCGTGAGCCGCAACCTCCTCTATCTCGATGAACGCGCCTTCCTCGAGCAGACCGCCTACTGCGCCCCGGTCAATCCCCGGGCCCAGGCCCTGCTCGGCGCGTTTCAGGCCGAACGCCTCGGCGACCTGCGCGGGGCCGCGGCCTCTTTCGAGCGGGCCTATTCCCTGGCCCCGGAGCTGAGGACGCTCTTCGTGGAGCCGGGGCTCATCCACTCCGCGGGCTCCGCCTATGTCCTGGGCCTGCTCAACCTGCGCATGGGAGAACCCGCCGAAGCCGAACGCCTCCTCTCGCGCGGGCTTCTGCGCGAGGAGGAGACCCCGGCGGCGCGCGCGGCCCTGCTCCTGCGGCGGGGAGATTCGCGCCGGGCTCTGGGCAAGTCTGAGGAAGCCTCCTGTGATTACCAAAGGGCGCTGGCCCTGGTTCCGGACTGGGACCCTGCCCGCGCACGGGCGCGCGCCTCGGGTTCGCGCCCGTGCACCACTCCCTGATTTGATATACTAACGGCGCTAGAATGAAGCGCGGTTCCACCTCCGACAGGCGGCTTCTTTCCCTCATCGATAGATTCCCCGGCAAACGCATCCTGGTCCTGGGCGACCTGATGCTCGACCATTTCATCCGGGGCTCGGTCCGCCGCATCTCCCCCGAGGCGCCGGTCCCGGTGGTCGCCGTCTCCGAGGAGACTCACGCCCCCGGAGGGGCCGGGAACGTGTGCAGCAATCTCTCTTCCCTGGGCGCAAAGGTCAGCGTCCTCTCCGTCGTGGGCCGGGACCCGGCCGCCGAGCGCCTGCTCTCCGACCTCCGGGACCGGGGCGTCGAGGTCTCGGGAGTGCGGGAGGAGGCCTCGCTGACCACCACGCAGAAGGTGCGCGTGGTGGCCGAGCACCAGCAGGTGGTGCGCTACGACCGGGAGACTCCCGGCCGCCTCAGCCATAGGACGCTCTCGGCCTTGTGCCTGGAGATCGGACGCCGCGCCCGGGAGTCCGACGCCCTCATCATCTCCGACTACGGAAAAGGCATCGTCACCCCGGCCACCATCGCCGCGGCCCTGCGCGCCGCCCGCCGGGCCTCCATCCCCGTCGTCGTCGACCCCAAACCCGAGCACTTCAAGACCTACACGGGCGTCGACTGCATGACCCCCAACACCCAGGAAGCCTGGGCGGGCATGCGGAGCATCCCGGCCCCCGGGGAGGAGGCCCTCCTCGCCCTGGGACGGCGCATACGCCGCAAGCTCCGCCTCCGCTTCCTCCTCCTCACGCGGGGGGAGAAGGGGATGACGCTCTTCGAGGGTTCGGCTTCGCGCACCATCCCCACCGTGGCCCGGGAAGTCTTCGACGTCACCGGCGCCGGGGACACGGTCACCGGCGTGACCGCTCTCGCCCTGGCCTGCGGAGCGGCCCCCTTCGAGACCGCCGTGCTCTCCAACCTGGCCGCGGGCGTGGTCGTGGGAAAGCTGGGCACCGCGGTCGCCACGGTCCAGGAGCTGCGCCGGGCCCTGCGCGAGGGAAGGCACTCCTCATGAGGGGCCCTACCCTGGTCGTCATCCCGGCCCGGCTCGCCTCCACGCGCCTGCCGGGCAAGGTGCTCAAGCCCCTGGGCGGGCGTCCGGTCGTGGAGTGGTGCCGCCGCGCCGCCCTGCGCGCCGCCGTGGGCCCGGTGGTCGTGGCCACCGACAGTCCCGAAGTCCTTCGCGCGGTGGAGTCCTTCGGCGGGAGCGCGGTGCTGACCTCCCCGGACTGCCATTCCGGAACGGATCGCGTGTACGCCGCCCTCCAAGCGGTCGAACGGGCGCGGCGGCGGCGATTCGCCTTCGTGCTGAACCTCCAGGGAGACGAGCCCTTTATCCGCCCCAAGACCGTGCTCGGGACCGCGGCTCTGCTCTGGAAGGGCGCGGCCATGTCCACGGCCGTCATCCCCATGGAAGACCCCTCGGACGCGGAGAACCCCAGCGTGGTCAAGGTCGCCCTGACGGGCGAGGGACGCTGTCTCTATTTCTCCCGGGCCGGCATCCCCTTCTTCAGCCGGGCCCACGCAGCCTCCGACGGGGCTGCGCCGCGGGTGCGGCACATCGGCATCTACGGCTTCTCCCGCAAGACTCTGGAACGCTTCATCCGCCTCCCCCCCTCCCCCCTGGAGAAGGCGGAAT
The DNA here is from genome assembly GCA_964359165.1 of uncultured Elusimicrobia bacterium. GTDB lineage: Bacteria > Elusimicrobiota > Elusimicrobia > UBA1565 > UBA1565 > CAYHRV01. The sequence goes on along the minus strand of CAYHRV010000134.1, from coordinate 5,447 downwards.
CCCTCGAGCAGCTCAGGGCCCTGGAGGCCGGCATCCCCATCACGGCCTTCCTGGCCCATGAGAAAACGATGGCCATCGACACGGCCGCGGACCTCAGGCGCGCAAGGATGATGATCCATGGCTAAGTTCATTTTCGTGACCGGCGGCGTGGTCTCCTCCCTAGGCAAGGGGATCAGCGCCTCCTCGCTGGCCCGCCTCATGAAGAGCCGGGGGCTCGCCGTCACCTGCCTCAAATGCGACCCCTACATCAACGTGGACCCCGGCACGATGAATCCCTACCAGCATGGAGAGGTCTTCGTGACCGACGACGGCGCGGAGACGGACCTCGACCTCGGCCACTACGAGCGCTTTCTCAACACGGACATGCACCACATCAACAACATCACCGCGGGCCAGGTCTACGACACGGTGATCCGCAAGGAACGCCATGGGGACTTCCTCGGCGCCACGGTCCAGGTCATCCCCCACATCACCGACGAGATCAAGAACCGCTTCCGGCTCGTGGCCAAGGGCCAGGACATCGTCATCGTGGAGGTCGGGGGCACGGTCGGAGACATCGAGAGCCTCCCCTTCCTCGAGGCGGCGCGCCAGATGGGCATCGAGGCGGGCAAGGACAATACCCTCTACATCCACGTCACCCTGGTCCCCTACATCAAGGCTTCCGAGGAGCTCAAGACCAAGCCCACCCAGCACTCGGTGGGCAAGCTCCGGGAGATCGGCATCAACCCCGACATCATCATCTGCCGCGCGGACAGGCCCATCTCGCCCGAACTGCGCGCCAAGATCTCCCTATTCTGCAGCGTGCACAAGGAGGCGGTGGTGGACGCGCCGGACGTCTCCTCCATCTACGAGGTGCCCTTGCTCTTCCAGCGCCAGGGCCTCGACGAGCAGGTGCTCATGCTCCTGCGCCACCGCGGGCGCGGCAAGGACCTCGACCCCTGGAGCGGCATCGTGGACCGCATGCGCCGGGCGACCGGGGAGGTCCACATCGCCCTCGCCGGGAAATACACCGAGATCAAGGACGCCTATAAATCGGTCCATGAGGCGCTCGTGCACGGCGGCATCCTCAACGACGCGAAGGTCCACATCCGCTACCTCGATGTCTCCTCCCAGGACGCCGACAAGGGGTTGGAGGGAGTCCACGGCATCCTCGTCCCCGGCGGCTTCGGGGACCGGGGCATCGAGGGGAAGATCCAGGTCATCCGCCGCGCGAGGGAGGAGGGCATCCCCTTCCTCGGCCTCTGCCTGGGCCTCCAGCTCGCGGTCATCGAGTTCTCCCGCAACGTCCTCAAGCTGCAAGGCGCGAACTCCACGGAATTCGACCCGAGGACCCGCTACCCCGTCATCGACCTCCTACCCGAACAGAAGACGGTCTCGGAACTGGGCGCCACCATGCGCCTGGGTTCCTATCCCTGTTCCCTCAAGAAAGGCAGCCTGGCCGCGAAAGCCTACGGAGCCGCGAGCGTCTCCGAGCGGCACCGCCACCGCTACGAGGTCAACAACAAGTTCCGCAAGCTCCTCGACGAGGGGGGCCTGCAGGTGACCGGGGTCAACCCCGCCAAGAACCTGGCGGAGATCGTCGAGCTCAAGGGCCACCCCTGGTTCATGGCCGTCCAGTTCCACCCGGAGTTCAAATCCCGCCCGGAGGCCCCGCATCCGCTCTTCACGGACTTCATCGCCGCGTCGCTCCGGCGCGCGGGCGCCGCGGGAAAGGAAGCCCATGCCCGATAAGAAGGTCTCCCTCGGTGCGTTCTCGGTCTCCAACGGCGGGCCGTTGTTCTTCATCGCCGGCACCTGCGCCTTCGAATCCTCACGCCTGCTCGAGCGCGTCGGCCGGACGCTGAAGGCGGCTTACTCCCGCCTCGGGGCGCGCTGGGTGCTCAAATGCAGTTTCGACAAGGCCAACCGCTCCTCCCTGCGCTCCTATCGGGGCCGCTCCATGGGAGAAGCCCTGGAAGCTTTCGCGCGCCTCAAGAAGGACCTGCGCGTGCCTTTCCTTACCGACATCCACGAGCCCGCCCAGGCCGGTATCGTGGCCAAGGTGGCCGACATCCTCCAAGTCCCGGCCTTCTTATGCCGCCAGACGGATCTGCTCCTGGCCGCGGGCAAGAGCGGGGCCGTCGTCAACATCAAGAAAGGCCAATTCCTCTCCCCCTGGGACATGCGCAACGCGGTGGAGAAGGTGGAATCCACCGGCAACCGCCGCATCCTCCTCACCGAACGGGGAGCCTCCTTCGGCTACGCGAACCTGGTCGTGGACATGCGCGGACTCCAGATCATGCGCGAGGAACTCGGCTATCCCGTGGTCTTCGACGCCACCCATTCCTGCCAGCTCCCCGGAGCCCTGGGACACGCCACCGGCGGACAGCGCGCCTTCGTCCCGGCCCTGGCGCGCGCCGCGGTCGCCGTCGGTATCGCGGGGGTGTTCCTGGAGACGCACCCCGACCCGGACAACGCGAAGTCCGATGGCCCCAACTCCCTGCGGCTTTCCGACGCGCCCCGGCTCTGCCGGGACCTTCTGGCCGTCGACCGGCTGATAAAACGCCTATGAGACCCGAGGCCCCATGAGATGCATCAACTGCTCCCAAGAGAACAAGGAAACGGCCCGGATGTGCAAGAAATGCGGCCGGGACCTGACCGTCCCCCCGGCATGGTTCCCGGATTGGAAATGGCACGCCAAGACGCTCGGCATCATCTATGCCTGCGTGACCGCGCTTTATTTCACGGTCACCCTCGCGCTCAAGAGCCTCCCCAAGCCCTATCAGATCCGGAACATTCCGCCGGAGATGACGCCTTGGCTCAAGCGGTGAGAGCGCGCCTACCCCTCCTCCTCCTCGCGCTCGGCGCGGGTCTGGGCTGCGCCAAGGAGGTTGCCCCACTCCCGCGCGAGGCGTCGCAGGTGATCCGCGACCTCTCCATGACCCAGACCACGGCCGGGCAGAGGAGCTGGGCCCTGCGCTCCCCCTCCGCCACGCTCTCCCTCGACGGGTCGTCTAGGCTCGACCGCCCGGTCATGGAATTCTACCGCGGCGGGAAGCACGCCTCGACCGCGGAGGCGCGCTTCGCGGACGTCCCCAGCGGTTCCCAGAACGTCCGTCTCAGCGGCGGGGTCGTGATCCGCTCCAAAGGGGAGAAATCCGTGCTCAGGACCGAGGACATGGACTACTCGGCCTCGGAGGCCAAGTTCCGGACCGACGGGGCGGTCATCGTCGAGCGGGAAGGAGCCGTCCTGCGCGGGCGGGGGCTCGTAGCCGACTCGGCGCTCTCCGAAATACGCATACGCCACCAAGAGACGAGGATACAATGAGGAGGGGGAGCCTCATCCCGTCCTGCCCCGGCCCCATGGAACTCGGAGTTCCCCCCGTCCGTGTCGCGGCCGGGGGCCCCCCTCCACGGGTCTGGACCGGGATGAGGCTCCCCCTCCTTTGCGTCATCCTCCTAAGCGGCGGCACGGCGGCTCAGGAGAAATCACCGTGGGCCGGGACGGTGGTACGGAGCAAGGAATACGTGGTCCGGCGGGAGCCTCGGAGGCAGGAGGAGTTCATCGGGGAGGTCTACTACAACCAACTCAATCGGACGGCCACCTCGGACTGGGCGCTCTACGACCATGAAGACAAGATCTGGAAAGCGCGGGGACGGGTGCATGCCGAGATGCGGGCCGAGGACGGTGAATTCTTCCTGGCCGACGGGCATGAGGCCCGCCACGACCTCAAGACCCGGCTCGGGGACCTACGGGGCAAGGAGGAGCCCGGCGCGGCCCCCGCGGCGGGCCTGAGCGCCGCGGGGACGACGCGAGCGGAGAACGACATGCGCGTCGTCCGCATCGAGCGCCGCGCGGCCGGAGGCGGGGAGCCGGACATCCTGACCGCGCGGAAGCTGCGCTGGAAGGAAGGGGCGCGGGAGGCGGAGCTGGACGGGGACGTGCGCTTGGAAGGAGCGCAGGCCGAGAGCCGGGCGCACCGGGCCCTCTACCGCCACGAGGGCCGCTCGCTCGCCCTTTCCGGAGGCCGGCCCGTCTGCCGGGTCAAAAGCGCCCAGGCCGCCGCCGAGGCCAAGCCCGCATGGCAGGGGGCCATCCAGGCGGATGCCCTCGACGCGGGCCTCAAGAGCCGCTCGCTGAACGCCTCCGGCTCGGTCCGGGGCTGGGTCGAGTTCCAAAGGGGCCGCGACAAGATAAAATGAGGCTTTCCTCGCGCGACATCACCAAGAGTTTCGGCCAGCGGCAGGTGGTCAACGGCATCTCCCTGCAGGTGCGCTCCGGAGAGATCGTCGGGCTCCTGGGGCCCAACGGGGCCGGCAAGACGACGACCTTCTACAGCCTGGCGGGCTTCCTTCGGCCGGATTCCGGAGCCATCCTCATCGACGACACCGACATCACCGCCCTGCCCATGTACCAGCGCGCGCGCAAGGGGATGGGCTACCTGGCGCAGGAGCCCACGGTGTTCCGGGGCCTCACCGTGGAGGAGAACCTGAGGGCCGTGCTGGAGCGGATACTCGACTCCCGCATCGAGCAGATGCGCAAGGTCAAGGAGCTCCTCGAGGAGTTCGGGCTCTGGAAACTGCGCCGCCAACCGGCCTGGACGCTCTCCGGGGGAGAGAAACGGCGCCTGGAGATCGCCCGCGCCATGATCCAGGACCCCAAGATCATACTCCTCGATGAGCCCTTCGTCGGGATCGACCCCATCACCGTGGGGGAGCTCAAGCAGATGATCTTCAAGCTCCGCGAGCGGGGCATCGGCTTCCTCATCACCGACCACAACGTGCGCGAGACCCTTCCCATCATCGACCGGGCTTATCTCATCTTCGAAGGGCGCATCCTCAAGGAAGGCACCTCCAAGGAGCTCATCGATGACCCCAAGGCCCGGGAGATCTACCTGGGCCACGACTTCGAGATGTGAGGTGAAGGGCCGGGAGGTTACGGCTTGGATTCGAGGACGGCCAGGCGCTTGTCGTGGTCGAGCAGCTTGTCCTCGTGCCCATGGAGCATGTGGCCGTGCAGGACCGCGGCGCGGTTGTCGGCCTCCACCTTCTTCATGAACGAATCGATGAGCGTGACCACCCGGTTGGCGCCCGCGTCGATCTTCTTGGTGAGATTGATTTCGAGAGTATCTATGCGGGCGTCGGTCTTGACGACCTCGACCGCGAGGCGGTCGAACTTCTTATCCAGGGCGTCAACCTTTATTCCCAGTACGCCGACCCGCTTGTCGAGAGCGTCCACCTTTGTTTCCAGCGTGCCGACTCGTTTATCCAGGGTGCCAATTTCGACCCTTACCTGATCGATGTCGCCCTTGGTGGCGGGCCGATCGTCTCTCTTGGAAGCCACGGCCCATGATACCAGTTCGCAGGCCGCCGCGACAGGGCCCGAAGACCCAGTGGCTCGTAGGCTGCATTAGCTCGTAGGCTGCATTAGCCCGATCCTCTGCAACATAATGCCTGATATCGTGAGT
>CAYHRV010000133.1:0-8988 GCA_964359165.1 uncultured Elusimicrobia bacterium | reverse complement strand
CGGCCAACGCCTGGCTCGACGGGTCCGGGGCGCTCGCCACCCGGAGCGTGAGCCTGACCGCCCCGGACCCCGGGAGCGCCCGGCAAAGGGTGACCGAATCCTACTCGGACGGATCCTTCCTGACCTGGGACCACTCGGCCGTGGGCCGCGAGGGGGATATCGCCCCCGCCTCCCGGTTCGGCGGCAGTTTCTCAGGCCCAAGCTTCCAGCAGAGCCTCTTGGGCTACGGCCTGGAGACCACCGTCACCGCCACCGAGTTCCGCGGTAGAAAGCTGGATCTCCTCGCCGACCCTAAATTCTTCATCCAAACCGGAGCCCTCCGATGATGTTTCCCCGGGGAGGGAACCGCGCTATTCGGCTGCAAGGCGGAAGACCGCTATTGGGGAGGGATCAGCGCTCTTCGGCTGCCGAGCGGGAGTTCCTATCAGGGGCGACTCGTCGCGTGCTTTGGATCGATGGACGCTCAAGAGGATGTTCGCAAGAGGGGGAGGGCAGGCCTTCCCCGGCTCCCGTGGAGGGGGGCCCCCTTGGGGGGAACTCCGAGTTCCCTAGGCGCGGGAAAAGGGGAAGGCCTGCCCTCCCCCGACCTTTCGCCGTTCTTTCCGTCTTGATGCTTTTCATAGCGCAGTGGGGCTCTGCCATTGAGGTCGAGCCGATCTGCAGTCTGCGCCTCTTGGGAGGGGGCCACTCCTTCGCCGGCCAACGCGGCGCATTCAGCGGGAACGCCTCCCTCCTCCTAGCCCCGGCCATGCGCGTGAGCGAGCGCTGGGCCCTCCTGCCGATCGTCGCGAGCTCCTACCAGGGCGCCAAGCAGGCGAGCGAACTCGCGGGCGCGGGCACACTCTTCCAGGAGGAGATGGATCATAAGGGGAAGTTCCTGGCCGTGTACTCCCGGCCCGGGAGCCCCTGGAGCATCAAACCCTCCCTGGGATACCGGGTACAGCTCCTCAAGGAGACCAAGGACGAATCCTGGACGAAAGGGCTCTTCGACAACCACACGCTGGGCCTCGGAGTCGAGGCGGAATGGGCCCGGCGGGAGTCCTTCTCGGCGCGCTTCGCCTACGATTACGCCTACAGCTTCTTTCCCAACCATGCTTCCCTGGAATCCCAGGCTCCGGGAGGGCTCTCGCGCGACTTCACCGGCGCGGGGGTGCTGGACTCGCACTCGAACATGGGGTCGGTGAGCGCGGCATGGGACCTGGGCGCGGGAGCGGAAGCGGAGACTTCCTTGCGGCTGACCCAACAGCTCTATGGGGATCAGCACTTGCTCACGCCCTCGGGCCTGCTCAGCGGCGATACGCGCGAGGATTTCCGGACCTCCTGGAAGGGAGGAGTGCGCCTTCCTTTGCGCCCGACCGGCGACTGGCGCGTCTCCGCCTCCCTCGAATTATCGGCCGAGAACCTGGCTTCCAATCAGGGGAGCTATGACGCGCGCAGGGTGCGGCACCTGCCCGGCTTCTATAACTATGGACAGCTCTCCGCGTCTCCGGGCTTGCGAGTCTTCCATGGGGAGGAGCGCCGCCCTCTCGTCCTCTCCCTGATGGGCTCCTGGTCTTGGAGGCGCTACCCCTACCGGCCGGTCCAAGACTCCTACGGCGCTTACCAGGGGGCTTCTCTGCGCCAGCACACCTGGCTCTTCGGGGCTTCCCTGAGCTATCCGGTGGCCAGGCGCGTGAGCCTGCTCTTCGACGCAAAACTCCTGCGCGCCCACACCAATCAGGGCTACCAGGCCCTTTACCGCTACGATTACTCCGCGACGAACTACCTCTTCGGTTTTAGCTATGATTATTAGCGGGTCTTGGAAATCAGTGAAAAACGCGAGGCGTTTTTCACTGATTTCCGCTTAGGGGGAACGGCGCACGGAGGGATCGGAATGGAAAAACTGACGATGACGGACGCGGACTTCGCGAATCTGGCGCGCATCCTGCGCAAGGTGGATTTCTTCACGCCCTTGACGGTCGGCCAGCTCGATAGCGTCCTGCCCTACATCATGCTCTGCCGCTACTCGAAGGGGGAGGCGGTGTTCAAGCAGGGGGATGCCGGCGACGCCTTCTACATCATCTACGAGGGCAAGGTGTCGGTGTCCCTCAAGAAAGGGTTCTTCAGCTTCGCCAAACAGGTGGCGGCTCTCAAGTCCGGGGACTTCTTCGGCGAGATGGCCCTGCTCGCCAGGGACGCGCGCAGCGCCACGGTCGCCTGCGAGGAGGACTCGCGCCTCTTCGTCCTGCTATCGACCGATTTCCAGAGCGTGGTCCTGCAGAACCCCTCTTTCGCGGCCGAGGTGGGAAAGATCGCCGAGCGCAGAAAATTCATGTCCAGCCATAACGATTAGGGGGCCGCGCCCCCCTAAGGGGCTCATGGTGCTAAACCTCGGATAGAGATCGAGGTCAAGGAGGAGGCGCCTCATTGCATGAGTAGCGAAAGGAGCGAGGGCTTGATTCGATCCCTGGGCGCGAAAGGTAGGCCGACAACTCACCTTGAGGCGAGTTGTCAGCCTGCTTTCCGGCGGTTTTTAAAAAAATCATTCAATAAATCCCAACACAATTCACATCGCCCGGGCGATGTTGATTATGCTGAAAGTATAAGGATAATTTTTTCAAAAAAGTGCAAACCCCAGATTATTTTTAGGCCGGAATCGGCCGCCGGAGCCGCGCTCAGGGAGCCTGCATGAGCTGGCGATCCGCTCCGAGGGTCGCTCTCGCCCTTATCGCGGCGGCCTGCTCGCTCGCTTCCGCTCCCGTTCGGGCCGCGTCGGTGTCCTGGGACGGCGGAGCCGGGGACGGCAACTGGTACTCCGCGGCCAACTGGAACCCCGACGGGGTGCCCGGGGCTCTAGACGACGTGCTCATCGCCTCCAGCGGGGTCGTCGTCAACGCCTCCTCCCCGGCGGTGATCCTCAACTCCCTGACCTTGGGGGATGGGACGAGCTCGACGACGCTGAGGGTATCGACCTCCATCGCCTGGGTGGGGACCGGGCTCATCCGCTCCAGCGCCGCCCTGGTCTTCGATTCCAACGCGGTGTTCAAATTCGCGAGCCTCACCCTTGAGCGGGGGGGCGCTCTCGCCCAGCACGGTCCAGTCGAGCTGAGCACGGTGTCGATCCGCCTGAGGGCGACGAGTTTCGATCTGCAGGCCGGGTCCACGGTCTCGGCTAACGGCCGAGGGTTTCGCGGGGGGCCGGCGACCGTGGTGGGCTGGGGTCCGGGCGCCGGGATGGGGAGCACCGACCGCGGAGCCAACGGGGCCGGCCACGGAGCATATGGAGGCCGAGGCTCGGGCAACATCAGTTCGGTGAGCGGCCCCTACGGGTCGAACACCGATCCCCTGGAATCGGGCAGCGGCGGGGGTGGCTCCATCTCGCCGTGCTTCGGCGGCCCGGGGGGCGGACTCATACGCATCGACGCGGATACCGCCACGGTAAACGGGCTCATCTCCGCCGACGGCGCCGCCGCGCCGAGCACCTGCTTCGCCGGGGGAGGCGGAGGCTCGGGAGGAGCCGTGCTCCTGCGGGCCGGCTACCTCTACGGGGGAGGCTCCGTCACCGTCCAGGGAGGCCTGGGGGGCTGGGGAACTCTCTACGGCGGCGGCGGCGGCGCCGGCGGCCGGATCGCCATCCGCGTCTCGGGGGAGAACTATGCGCGCATCGGGGTATCTTCGACCGCCGGAGGACCGGGCCCCTCGGTGGCGCCCGGCGGCTCCGGGGAGAACGGGACGGTCTTCTTCGAGCCCAAGATATATCTGGGCGCGATGGGCGACGGGAGCCTCTGCACCAACGCGAACAACTGGCTGGCCGGCATCATCCCCCAGGCCGGGGAGACGGTGCTCTTCGGCTCGACGAACCCGGCCCTGGGCTGCTTCTGGAACATCCCCGCCTCGGTCACGATAGGCTCGGTCGCCTTCACCTCCGCTTACCGCGGCCTCCTGCGCATCGGCGACGTCATGAACGTGACGGGGTCCTTCACTATGGCCGGGGGAACGGTGAGCATGCAGGGTTTCTTCGACCTGCGCATCGGAGGGGATCTGCTCCAGACCGGCGGCGTCTTCGCCCTTTCTCAGGGGAGCGTGACCCTCACCGGGCTGGGGGCGCGCACGCTGAGGGCCGCCCCGGGCTCCCGCTTCCAGAACCTCCGGGTGGAAGGGGCGCAGAACGTTTCGGTCCTGACGGATCTGCTCACGGACGGGAACCTCACGGCGGCCCCGGGTTCGACGATCACCTTCCCCTCCGCCACGGTCCTGACCGCCTCGGGCGCGGTGACGGCTTTCGGGGGCATGATTTTTTCGCCTTCCCACAGGACTCTCCTGGCCGGGACCACCTACCAGATATTCAACGCGCCCAGCGTGGGAATCCTGCAGGTGGCCAACGCCACCGGAGCGGCTCTGGCCTCCGGGCTGTCCTTGAGCGTCTTGGGGGACCTCCTCATCGATCCCGGAGGCCTGCTCAACGCGCCGGGCAACACCCTGTCGGTGTACGGGAACTGGGTCAACAACGGGACCTTCAATCCAACGGGCGGGAGGGTGGATTTCGTCCATCCCACCGCGACACAGCAGGTGCTCTACGGGGGGGACCGGTTCCAATCCCTGCGCGTGGACAAGGCCTCCTCGACGCTCCGCCTCTCGACGAACACGGTGGCCGCCGGGAACGTGACCCTCGCGACCGGGACCCTGGACCTGGGAGTCTTGGCCCATCGCTGGCGTGGGGCCTTTACGCAGGTGAACGGGACGCTGGTCAGCACGGGCAGCGCCGTCATATTCGACGGCAGTTCCTCGCAGACGGTCACCCTGCTCCGTCCGAATTCCTTCGAGCGACTGCTCTCTTCGAGCGCGATATCCGTCAAGCTCGCGACGCACACCTCGGTGGATGGCGATGTCGAGATACATCGCGGGTCCTTGGACTTCTCCACGATGGCCCTCACGCTCAAGGGCAGCTTCCTCAATATGAGCATGGGAGCCGCCTATCCCGGGGCGAACAGATCCACGGTGACTTTCGCCGGGACCGGCGCGCAGACCATCTTCTTCTTGCCCGCGCACTCGCTCGACAGCGTGGTGGCGGCCAATTCCGGGGCGGGGGTGGTCCTGGGAAGGGACCTCATCCTCAACCGGAACTTCACGGTGCTCCCGGGAGCCGTCTTCAACGGGGCGTCGTACAAGATGACCCTTCAAGGGCCGGGGGCCCTTTGGAGCACGCCGGGAGCCGACTACCGGATGACAAGCGGACATTATCTGCGCTGGTCCTCCCCCTCTCTTTTCGTGGCCGCCGGGAGCACGGTCAACGCCCTCATCGAGTTGACCGGGAAAGCGACCCTTCAGGGCGATCTGAACCTCATCGAGAACAGCAGGCTCTACCCTCATACGGGATCCGTGCTGGACGCCCGCTCCTCCACCCTGACCCTGCGGGGGACCTCGGACATCGTCTCCGCCTCCAGCGGGACGCTCTACCTCCACGACGCGGACTCGTGGATCGTCTACGAGGGGACCGGAGCGGACCGGGGACTCAACCTGTCGACGGGGCCCTACGGCGGGCTCCGCTTCAATCCCTCGGGAAGCGGCTACCTGACGCTCAAGACGATCACCCTGGACGGCAGCCTGTGGCTCCAGAGGGGCGTCGCCCTCTCGAGCTTCACCCCGGTCATCACCGTCAACGGGCATCTTCTGGACACGGGCGGGAGAGTGGACCTGACTTCGCCCACGGTCTCGACGCTGAGGATGGGAGGCCCCTCGCGCCAAAGGGTCGTCGTGTCCACCGGCGACCTCTTCTGGGACTTCGAGACGGCGTCCTCGAGCAGCGTGGTCCTGGAATCCTCCCGCCTTCGCCTGGGGGGAGGATTGAGGCTCTCGGGCGGTGTGCTGGAGGGGGGGAGTTCCCGGATATCCCTCAACGGGGATTGGCGCGGTTCGGGCGGGCTCTTCCAGGCCGGCGCCAGCACCGTGTCCTTCGAGTCCGTCTCCGCCACCCAGACCTTGGTCGACCCGGCCGGCCCGTATTTCAACGGACTCTCCGTGACCGCGTCCTCCGTCGTCTTCTCCTCCACCTTCTCGGCCGCGGTGCTGAGCGCGAGCTCCCCGACCTACTCGCTGTCTTTCTCTACGGCGCCGGGAGGGATCACACAGGCGGCGGACCTCCGCCTCAGAGGCTGGAGCGCGCATCGGATCCGGCTGGCGAGCGTCCTGCCGGGGACGCCCTGGGAGCTGAAAGTCGTCTCCGTTTCGAGCGTCACACGCTGCGACCTCGCCGATTCCTCGGCATCCTCGGGACTGCTCGTCCACGCCAACGACGGCTTGAGTGTGGATTCGGGAGGCAATTCCGGTTGGAACTTCCGCCCCGCGCTGGTCCTCCTCTCCCCGGGGGAGAGCTTCGCGGAGGCAGCCGGGAAGTCCGGGATCCCATCGACCCGCACGGTGGGAGTGCCCTTCATCGTGAGCGCGCGGGCTGTCTCCTCGGCCTCGGGCACCGTGGTCAACTCCACCCTCCTGACCTCCGTGGCCACCAGCGACCCCTTCGACGCCGAACCCGCGGCCAAGAATCTCGTCGCCGGGGTGAGCACTTTCTCGGTCAGCCTGCGCACCGCCGAACCCCTGCCGCGCTCGGCCGTGTTGACCGCGCTGAGCGCCGGGGCTTTCGCGAGCGGAGCCTCCACGGCGCCGGTGGTCCCCGCCGCCTTCGACCGCATGCAGACGCTTCTGCCCGGGGAGCTGCCTCTGCCCGGGTCCGACTTGGGCCGGACCGGGGAGCCGGAACTGCAGACCGTGGCCCGGTCCTTCAGCATCACGGCGCGCGCCGTGGACCTCTATTGGAACCTCGTCTCGGGCGCCCCGGCCGATTCGACGGCCATCACCGCGCTGACCGCCTCTTCGCGCACCATTCCCTCGGCGGTGGCGCTCTCCTCCGGGGTGGCCGTGTTCAGCCCCGTCTATGTCTATTCTACGGGGATCATCACGGCCACGGTCAGGGACCAGACCAACGGAGCCATCCTCCAGAACGTGAGTTCCACCTTTCCTGTGTTCTCTTTGGCCTTCTCCAGCCCCTTGGCGGTCTTCGCCATCCCGCGCGGGGCGCTGATCCCCACCCTGGGCGGAGCGGTTTTCGGCACCGCCTCCGACGAGGTGGCCGTGGCCCGGGTGGATGTGGCGGTGCGGGAGAACTCCTCGGGGCTCTACTATGATTGGCCTGCGGGGACTTTCTCCTCCGCCGGCCCGGTCCTGGTGCGCACCAACGTCGTCCCGACCAACGGAGCCAGGGTCGATTGGAGGTATCCCATCGACGACGCCAAGCTCACCGACGGGACGAGCTACTATGTGCTCGTCCGCTCCTCCAATCCCTCGAGCTTCATCCAGACCTGGGAATCGACCTTCACCTTCAGCCCCGGGAGCCTCGCTTTCGGAGCCTCGGATGGCCGAGGATCCGCGTCCATCCTTCCGGCGACGGCCGCGGCCTGCTCCGCGCTGGTTTCCACTCTGACCTTCACCGCGGGGGCCGGGGGCATAGGACCCGGCGGAGGGGTGGCCCTCCGCTTTCCCGAGGGCTGGACCCGTCCCCGGGGGCTCTCGGTCTCCTCGGACCCCGCTCCGGGATATGTATTCGTCAACTCCACTTCCACGGTCTGGACCTCCTCCGCCGCCGAGGTGATCTTCGAGCCGCCGGCTTTCGGGAGCGCTACGCTCGGCTCGGGATGGCTCCTGCTCAAACTCAAGGCTGGGGCCACGGAGCAGTTGAGGGCCGGGGAGCAGTTATCCTTCGTCCTCAACGCTTTCCCCCCGCCGGGGCCTAATGGATCCGGCGCGCAGGTCTTCGACCTGCGCGTACAGGGAGGCGCTGCCGGGACTTTGTCGAGCCTGGCGAGCGCCCTCCGCCTGGAGTTGGTCGCCGGCCCGCCGAGCGCCCTGGCGTTCGAGGACCACCGGCCGCTGCGCCTGGGGCCCTTGCAGGTTTCGCCCACGATGTCCCTGCTCGTCACCGACTCCTGCGGCAATCTTGTCCCCGCCTCCACCGCGGCGGTGATCTCCTTGTCGGCCGGAAGTCCGGGGCCGGGAGGCTTCGTCGCCGACTCCTCGGCGCAGTTCTACCTGGCGGGAGGGGCGTCGACCGGTTCGGTCGGCGTGGTCGCCGGTTCCACGCGCTCGGCTTCCTTCACCTACCGGACCTCGGCTTCCGGGGAATTCCAGTACCTGCGCGCGAGCGCCACGCTTTCCGGCGTCGCGTCCTTCGCCCAGCTGCGGGTGGACCTTTCCACCCTGACTCTTGCTTTCGCCGAGGTCTCCATCGACACGGGGACGCTTGCCCCCGGCGCCACGAGCGCCGCGTTCTCTCCCATCCCGGGGGCGGGTGTCGTCCTCCGCTTCCGTTTGACCGATCCCCGCGTCCTTTGGGAGGTCGACGTATCGACCGGGGGAACCGGATTTTACCCCACTCTCTTCAGCGCATACGGATACGGCGATCCTGCCCGCCCGCTCCAGGCGGCATGGAATGGGACCGAATGCGGCTCTTGGGGGTGTCGCTTCCTCCCTTCCGGAAACTACAAGGTCCGCCTCCGGGGTGGAGGCGGTGCGGTCACGGATACTAGCCTGGAGGCGAGGCTCCTGGCCTCGGGTTCCATCCGAGGGACGCTGGGCCCCTTGGGCGCCGGCGCCCGGGTGCGGGCCCAGGGGCCGGCGGCCGGCCTTGGGCAGGCCGCGGTCGCGGACTCCTCCGGAGCATTCCGGATATACGGACTGTCGGCCGGGACCGAATACGACGTGGCCGCGTCCACCGAGGCGTTCCTCTCGGGACAGCCGCTCACGCTCACGACCGCGGCGTATGGGATCGCGGCGAGCCTCGCCGGCGCCGACGCGGGAGCCCTCGCGTTCTCCACTCCGTCCTTGCTCCGCGTCAGCGTCGCCCTGCCCGTGCTGGCGCCCGAGGAGGTATGGGGAACGATCTCGGCGCGGGGACCGGAGGGGCGCGAGCGCGGGGCGGGGAGCCTCCATTTCAGCGCGGGAAGCGCGGTCTCCGAC
>CAYHRV010000132.1:0-9005 GCA_964359165.1 uncultured Elusimicrobia bacterium | reverse complement strand
ATAGGCCTCCGCCGGAAGCTTCGACTCCCGCCGCGATCCCTCCCGACACCCCGCTCCCCTCCGGAGCCTGGGACCCCTCCGACCCGGGAGCCAGTCCGACCTCATCGAGGGCGGCCTGCATCCGCCCGCTCTCCGCCGCAGGGTCTTCTCCCCCGCCAGCCCCGGGTCCGGCCTCGTCCCCTGCCGATGGGCCGACCTCGCCGGAATCAGCCTGGGGCCCGCCCGCGTATCGTTCGCCTTGAGGCATGGGAGCGCTCAGGTCCTCCCGGAAAGTCGGCTCCTCGCGGGACCTGGAGTAGAACCAGGCTCCCAAACCGAAAAGCAGGAGGAAAACCCAGACCTGCGGGCCTTTCAGGATGCCGTCGCCGCGCCGAGAAACCGCCATGGGGGCATAGTATTGTCCCTGCTCCGGGGCTTGTCAAGCTATTCGATCGCCGCCGCCCGCCTATCTTCTGGCCAGGTCCGCGTGGGATGCGAAGCCGGAGCGGCGGAGTTTCTTGTCGAGCAGGGCGGCTGACTGGGGGTCCGTGGGCCACATGAGCAGGAGCATCTGCTCGCCCAGACCCGGGACTTTGAGCCGGGCCGCCTTCACGGGGCGATAGGGTGCGACCAGGGACTCCGCCTCCTCCTTGGCCAGGCCGTACTTGCGCAGGAGGAAGGTCATGGACTTGGCGGAGAAGGTCTCGGACAAGACATAGGTGGGATGGCCCTGCTTTCGGAATCCCTCCAGACTCAGCCTGAGATTGGCCAAGGCCTTGGACTTATCGACTTTATAGAGCCTTTCATCCAGCGAAACGGCATGCCTGCGCCCGATAAGGGGGATGCAGTACCCCAGGCCTTCGAATCGCCCCGAGACCACGATGACCGCATCCTCCGGCGACGAGGCCCGGAGTCCCTGCGCGGCTTCCACCCAGGGGGCGTTGGAGCGAACGGCGCGCACCGCCGCCTCCACGCCGGGTTGTTCGAATCCTGGATCCATCAATAAATAGCGGCGATATTCCGTGTATGCCGCCGGATCATCGTCGGGAAGAACCAACCCGTCCGGGTTCGCTATCAATCCGGGGGCCGGATGCCGGAGCAGCAGGATGTCGTCGAAATCCACGGCCTTCAGATAGCCCTCCCTCGCGAGGAAGGTGAGCAAGGGGCCCCACTCGGGGGTGAGGGCCCAATGCTTCTGAAGGAGCACGAATTCCGGGACGAAGAGCCCTCTCTGGAAATCATCGCCCAAGGCCCTGTAGGGCAGGGCCTTGACCCTGGGCCGGAAGGAGACCCGTGGGGCGAAGAATTCGTCTGCCCATACGGCCGCGCCCGCGGGCAGTTCCCGCAGGACCAGGGACCCATGGCGGTAGAAGTTGGGCCGCCAATCCTTCATGATCATCTGAGGGGCGGACCGAAAAGCGTATCCCATCAGCGGCAGGAGCAGAACCGCGAGCCAGCGGCGCAGGATGCCCCCTCCCCAACCCCACAGGCAAAGGAGGCCGAGCAGGGCGGACCAACAAAGAGGGCCGAGCACATACGCGCTGTTGTGGAGCTTGAAATCATGGAACACGGTCCCCGGCACGGAGAGAAGCTGGGGGGCGGCCGCGGCCAGAAGGACCAGGAAGGCGGACCCGGAGAAAAGCGGAAGGAGGGCGGCGGACAGCAGGAGCCTGCCGAATGCCCCCGCGTTGGAGAGCGGCCAGAAGACGGCCTTGAAAAGCGCCCACGGCCGCGCAAGGACGGACGCGGCGCCGTCGCCCGCCTCCGAGCCAAGATGCCGGTAATAGCCCCAATAAGCGTCCTCCCCTTTCAACAGATGGGTCTTCAGCTTCATCTCCGCGCCCCATAGGCCCGCGGCGGCGAGAGCCAGGAATGCTCCCGCCAGGAACTTTTTCTTCTTCTTTCCCAGCGCGCCCGCCGCGGCGAGATGAACCCCGAATCCCGCCAGGATGAAAGGGACCTGCTCGCTGCAGCCCAGGAGAGCGGCGAAGCAGGCCCCGAAGAGGCGCCAGCGCCCTTCCTCGAACAGATAGACGGACCAGAGGAAAAGCGGGAAGATGAAGACCTGGGCGAGGAAACTCGCGCTCGCCGCGTCGAAGAAGAAAGGATTCAGATAGACCACGGCCAGCGCCAGCCAGCCGAGGGCGTCGGAGCCGGACTTTCTCCGGGCCAAGAGGAACGCCGCCGGCCCCGCCGAAGCCAGGGAGGCCGATTGGAGGAAGAATAAGCCCAAGGGATGCGGGCAGATCAGGAGCGCGGGCGAGAAAAGCGCGAGGATGGGCGCGAAATGGAGCGCGAGTGCGCTCTTTCCAAGAAAGGGGTTATGGAATCCCCGGCCATGCAGGAAGCCCCAGACGGTCGACATCTGGTCCGCGGAATCCATGGGAAGCTGGAAGCCGCGGAATTGAACGTATTTGAGGAAGCCCAGCCAGGCGAACATCCCGGCCCCGGCGGCCCAGGGGCCCCAGGGCCAAGTTCCGCCGCCGGACTCCAAGTGATCCCAAAACCTTTCGCGCAGAGGCTTGAAGACCGCGAGCAGCAGCCCCGTGAGCAGGAGGGCCTGGACCGAATGGAAGAGGACGCGCATGTGGACGGCATAGGCGCGATCGGGGAGGTCGGGCCCCGCGAAGGAATAGCCGGCTTCGATGAGGAAGATCAGCCAGGGCAGGGCCGCGGGCCAGCAGACCCGGTCCAGGGCGCCGCCTCGCGCGGGGGAGAATGAGGCTTTCGGACCCGGCTTCGAGCTCAGGTAAAGACCTCCAAGTGGGTGTGTAGGCCCGCCCGGCGGGCCCGGTCCAGGGCTTTCGCATGCAGGCGTTCCGCGTCGCGGACGCGTCCCTGGAGATAGAGGAGCCGGGAGAGCGAGAGCTCGGAGAGCGCCGCGCCGCGCTCCTCGTTGTGACGAAGGAAGAGCGTCCTCGCGGCGCGCAAGCGCGCCCCGGCCAAGGCGGGCCTTCCGGTCTGGAGATAGACCTGCCCGAGCCCCCATTCGACATAGGCCAGGTCGGGACCGTCGCCCAGCTTGGAGTAGATGGCGCGCGAGCGGAGATAACAGCGCTCCGCTTCCTTGAGCCGGCCGGATTGGCGCAGGCCGTTGCCCTGCCCGCAGGAGGCGTAGGCTTGGGCGAACGCGTCCTCCGTCCCGGCGAAAAGACGCCCGGCCCGCTCATAGTGAGCCGCCGACTCCCCGGGCCTGCCCGCAATGCGCACCACGCCGGCAAGACCGAGGAGGGCGTAGCCGGCCCCCCGAGAATCCCCGCAAGCGCGCGCCAGCTTCCCTGAGCGGCGGAACGCCGCCTCCGACTCCATGAGCTTCCCCTGCAGGCGCAGGGCCCCGCCCACGGCCCAGAGCAGGAACGCGGCCTCGGCGCCGTCCTTTCGCCGCAGAGCGCTCTTGAGCAAGGCGTTGAGACCCTGGAGGCTTCGGTGGAAACGGCCCAGAGCCCTATCCACCAACAGACCCTCGAGACGGATGCGGGGGCGATAATGGCGCAAGCCTAGCCGCAGGCTCCGGCGGGAGGCTTCATTCAGGAGACGGCGCGCGGCCGCGCCCTCTCCGACGCTCCTGAGCAGGGAGGCGAGGCCCAACGAAGCCTCCAAACGGAGCACTGGGTCGCCGCCTGCGTCGCCCGGTCGGCGCAGTACCCGTCCATACAACCCGCGGGCGCGACCGAAGAAACCCGCCTCGCGCCAAGCCTCGGCCTCCAGCAAGTCCCTCTCCGCCCGGAGCGCGGAAGGCAATGCCCCCCGCGCGGGCAGAGCGCGGAGGGCTTGGGCCGGACATCCGCCCTCGATCAGCTCCCTTGCCAACTCCAGTCTCCCAATGAGATCAGCCATGCTTCCTCCCTGTCCTGCAGACCCCGCGCAAGGGACAGCGGGGGCAATCCGGGTCCCGTTTGGAGCAGAAACGCTTGGCCAGCTCCACGAACAAGGCATGGAACTCCTGATACAACTTGACGGACCTGGGAAGGCGGGCGGTGAGAAAGGCCTGGGTCTCCTCGTAGTCCGCCCCCTCCTCGAGCCAGCCCAGCCTCTGCGTGATCCGGCGCGTATAGGCGTCGACGACAAAAGCCGGGCGGGAGCCCGCGTAGAGCAGTATTGAATCCGCGGTTTCTGGGCCCACCCCATGGACGGCGAGGAGTTCCTCCCGCAGAGAGCTCAAGGGCTTGTTCAACCAGCGGCGGATGCCTCCTTCCTCCCGGACCCGGCGGCAGAACTCCTTGAGCTTGAGGGCCTTCTGGACGAAATAGCCCGAGGGCCGGATGATGGCCTGGAGCCGGGCCGGGCTCATGCGCAGGATGCGCTCCGCGTCCAGCGCCCCGGCTTCGGAGAGCGCCGAAAGAGCCTTGACGACATTGGACCAGGACGTGTTCTGGGTGAGGATGGCGCCCAGGCAGATCTCCAACGCCTCGCGACGGCCCGGCTTAAGGTACACGCCTGGATGATACGCGGGGGGCGCGGACGCCCCCCGGGGTCCAGGAATCAACGGCCACCAGCCCTGCGGGCCGAAAGTCGCGCGCAATGTACGATAAGCGCGTTGAACGAAATCGGCTCTTGGCACACGAACGGAAGCATAAAAGGAATGCGTCATTTTTCAATAAATTAGTGCTGATATAACATGCATAATTCACATCGCCCGGGCGATGCTGATTGTGTTGGAATTTACTACACTATTTTATTAAAAAATACAAAAGAGGATATCCCCCCGGGGGGTTCATTTCGGGGTCTGGGCTAGGACTTTCTCTATCTTCTTGAGCAAGCGGTCCGTGTCGAAGGGTTTTACGAGGTAATCCGAGGCGCCGGCGGCGAAAGCCTGGTCCACGTCGGCCACGCGGCCCAGGCCGGTGACCATGATGATCTTGATGCCCTTGGTCCTCTCCTCGGAGCGCAGGACACGGCACACGTCGAATCCGCCCAGCTTGGGGATGAGCACGTCGAGCAGCACGACGTCGGGGAGCAGCTTGCGGGCCGCTTCGACCGCCGCGGTCCCGTCCGGGGCGAAATGGACCTCATAGCCCTTGGCGCGCAGGAGGGCTTGGAGGTTGTCGGCCAAGGCGAAGTCGTCTTCGACGACGAGCACCTTCTTCACGCGGGGACCGTTCGGGAGACCGGAAGCTCCACCTCGATGCGCGAGCGGCCCTCCGGATCCACGGCCAGGGACATCTTGCCCCCATGCGCCTCCACCAGGCGGTTGGCCAGGCCCAGGCCCAGCCCGGTGCTGGCCAGCACCTGTGACTTGGGATTATGCACGGGATAGAAGAGGTCGAGGGCCTTGGACACGAGTTCCGGCGGCACCGTGGGGCCGTCGTATTCCACGCGCAAGCCCACGCGCGAGCCGTCCTCCGCCGAGAATCCCGCCACGCTCACCTCTCCCTTGGACCTGAATTTCCGCGCGTGGGTGAGCACGGCGGAGAACACGCGCAGGAGGCGGTCCGCGTCCCCGTGCGCCGGGGGGAGCGCGTCGAGGCCCGAGAGACGCAGCGGGGCGCCGCTGCGGGAGAAGGAATCCCTCATCCCGTCGAGGCACTGCTCCAGCAGGGGCGCCAGCGGGACGCTCTCCAGGCTCAGGTGAAGGTCCCGGTGGAACTCCTCGTGCAGGAGGTCGCGCAGGTCCCCCACCAGGGCGGAGAGCCGGGCCGTCTGCTCGCGCATGAGCACCAGCCAGGGCTTATGTTCGTCGGACACGGGGCCGAAGAGCCCGTTGACGAAATTGAGGACGGTCATGTTCAGCGCCGAGACCGGGGTGTTGAGCTCATGGGCGACGAAGGAGAGATAGCGGGCCCTCAGCGTCTCTCGCCGGCGAAATAGCCACCACGCGGCGGCCCAGCCGAGCCCCAGCCCCGCGCCGAAGGCAAGGACCGGACTCATCTAGCGCTCCGGAAGACCGCGCGGGAGTCGCGGATATGGACGTCCATGTAGCCCTGGTAGTTCTTCTCCCCCTCCAGGATGTGCCGGATCTCCGCGGGCTTGAGGCGGCGGATGACCTTGGCCGGGGAGCCCATGACCAGGCTCTTGGGCGGGACCCGGAGCCCGGCCAGGACGAGGGCCCCGGCCGCGACCAGGGAGTATTCCCCGAGGAGAGCTTCCATCACCACGGCGCCCATGCCGATGAGGCAGCCGTCTCCGATGCGCGCGCCGTGCAGGACCACGCGATGGCCGACCGTGACCCGCTTGCCCAGGAGCGTGGGAGAGCCGTCCCGGGTATGGATCACGGTGAGGTCCTGGATGTTGGAGCGCTCTCCGATGACGATGCGCTCGACGTCGCCGCGGATGGAGCATAGAGGCCAGACCGAGGAGCGGCGCTCCAGGACGACCTTCCCTATCAGCTCGGCGGAATCATGCACGAACGCGCTGGGATGGATGCGGGGGGTGTGGCGGCCGTAAGTCCGTATCATCGTCGAAAATATGGTACCATCGACTTTATAGCATTCCCCGCCCGGCGCGTCAATTAACCCATGACTTTGGATTCGGATTTTCTGGTGATCGGAAGCGGCATCGCCGGCCTCTCGGCCGCCCTCAAGCTCGCCAAGCTCGGGGAGGTCCACGTCGTCACCAAAAAAGAGGCGATGGACTCGAACACCAATTACGCCCAGGGCGGCATCGCCGCGGTCATGGGGGCCCACGACAGTTTCCGCAGCCACATGGCCGACACCCTGAAGGCCGGCGCCGGCCTCTGCCGCAGGGCCGTGGTCCGCTCGGTGGTCTCGGAGGGGCCCGCGCGGATAGGGGAACTCATCGCCGCGGGAGTCCGCTTCACCGGGGGTGAGCGGGCGCTCGACCTCGGCCTGGAAGGGGGGCACTCCCGGCGCCGCATCCTCCATGCCGGGGACCTGACCGGACGGGAGATCGAGCGCGCCCTGGCCCAGGCTTGCCGCGAGGACCCGCGCATCCGCATCTTCGAGGACCACGCGGCCGTCGACCTCATCCTCGAGGACGACCCCTCCTCCACGCCGCCGGGGCGCAACCGGTGCTGGGGCGCCTGGGTGCTCGACGCCCGCACGGGAGCAGTGAAGACGTTCCGCGCCAAGGCCGTGCTCCTGGCCACCGGGGGCGCCGGCCGGGTCTACCTGTACACCTCCAACCCGGACATCGCCACGGGCGCGGGCATGAGCATGGCCTACCGGGCCGGGGCCCGGCTCGCCAACCTCGAGTTCGTGCAATTCCACCCCACCTGCCTCTATAATCCGGCCAGCCGCACGGAGGAGGACCGCCGCTTCCTCCTATCGGAGGCCCTGCGCGGGGAGGGCGGAGTGCTCCTGCGCAAGGACGGCACGCGCCTGATGGAGGACGCACATCCGCTCAAGGACCTCGCCCCGCGGGACATCGTGGCGCGCGCCATCGACGCGGAGATGAAGCGCAGCGGGGCGCAGTGCGTGTTCCTCGACATGAGGGCGCGGCCCCGGGCTTTCCTCCAAAAACGCTTTCCCAATATCTTCGCGCATTGCCTCCAGGCGGGCTTCGACATGGGCCGCTCCCCCATTCCCGTCGTCCCCGCGGCCCATTTCTTCTGCGGGGGGGTGGAGACCGGCCGGGACGCGGACACCGACATCCCCGGGCTCCACGCCGTGGGGGAGACCGCCCATACGGGCCTGCACGGGGCCAACCGCCTGGCCTCCAACTCACTGCTGGAAGCCGTGGTCTTCGCCCACCGCGTCTTCGAGCGCTATCGCAGGGAGGACGGCTGGCGGCGCGCCCGGCCGCCCCGCGCCGACGCGTGGCGGCAGCCGCCCCCCTCCCCCGCCCAGGAGGCGGTGCTCATCCGCCAGGATTGGGACGAGGTCCGCAGGCTGATGTGGAATTACGTCGGCATCGTCCGCTCCGACCGCCGCCTGGAGAGCGCGCTCGAGCGCATCCGGGTCATACGGGGGGAGGTGCTCGAGGTCTATCGCGGCTATCCCCTCTCCCGGGACCTCGTCGAACTGCGCAACATCGCGCTCCTCTCGGAACTCATCATCCGCAGCGCTCTGCGCCGCAAGGAGAGCCGCGGGCTCCACTACAACTTGGACCATCCGCGCCGCTCCGGCGCCGAGAAGACGGACACCTTCCTCTCCGTGCGCGGGGCGCGCCGGTGAGGGCGCGCGGGGCGTTCTCCTCTCGCGCAGTCCCTGCGGCGTCACCCGCCGCGGGGGGCGCGGCGTCGGCCCCGCTCGAAGGCGGCTCCATCCGCGTCGTCGGAGCGCGGGAGCACAATCTCAAGAGCGTCGACCTGCTGCTCCCCCGGGGCCGCATGAGCGTATTCACGGGGCTCTCGGGCTCCGGAAAATCCTCCTTGGCCTTCGACACCCTCTACGCCGAGGGGCAACGGCGCTACGTCGAGAGCCTTTCCGCCTACGCGAGGCAGTTCCTGGAGCTCATGGACAAGCCGGACGTGGACCTCATCGAAGGCCTCTCCCCGGCCGTCTCCATCGAGCAGCGCAACCCCTCGCGCAACCCCCGCTCGACGGTGGCCACGGTGACCGAGGTCTACGACCATCTGCGCCTTCTCTTCGCTCGGGTCGGGGTCCCGCATTGCCCGCGCTGTGGAAAACGCGTCCAAGGCCGCTCCGCCGCCTCCATCGTCGGCGAGGTCCTGCGCGAGCGCGCGGGCGAGCGCGTGGCGGTCTACTCGCCCTTGGTCCGCGGCCGCCAGGGGACCTACGAGGAGCTCTTCGCGCGCCTGCGGCGCTCGGGCTTCGCCAAGGTTCGCGTCGACGGGACGCTCCACGAGCTGGACTCCGTCCCCAAGCTCAAGCGCTACGACAAGCACCTCATCGAGCTCCTCATCGACAAGGTGCCCGCCGAGGACGCGGAACGGGAGAGGCTCGGCGACTCCGTGGAGATCGCCCTCAAGGAATCCGGCGGCCTGGTGCAGGTCGAGACGGAGGGCGGGAAACCCGCCCTCTATTCCGAGCGCCACTCCTGCGCCGAGTGCGGCACGAGCCTCAGCGAGCTCGAGCCCCGCCTCTTCTCCTTCAACTCGCCCTACGGCGCCTGCCCGGCCTGCGACGGCCTGGGGATCAAGCTCGACGTCGATCCGGACCTGGTTG
>CAYHRV010000131.1:0-9105 GCA_964359165.1 uncultured Elusimicrobia bacterium | reverse complement strand
ACAGGGTGCCTAATTCCATTTCGGTTGACTCATGTGCCCACCCCTACCGCGCGGATAGTGCCGACCTTTAAAGGGGGTCGTACCGTCCCTGGACAAGTAGGGACCCGTAACAAGGGACACAAGTGAAAACGGGGCGAGAGCTGGCGCTCTCGCCGTCAGCGCTCTCGCCGTCTAGCGGCGCTTGCCGCGGCCGTGATGACGGCGGTGGGACCCCGGGTTGGAGGACTGCCAAGGGCTGGAGGCGATCGCGTCGGAGGCGCGGGAGAGGCGGGAGCCCTCGCCTAGGCGCAAGCCCTCGACGCCGATGCGGTCGGCCAGCGAGGGGTCGTCGATGAAGGGGTTGCGGTTGCCCTGGAATCTCTCGACGAGGGCGTTGCGGCCGCGCTCTTGGTTGCTGGGCGGGAAGTTCCGGTTCCACTCCAGGAGCAGCTCGAGCTTGCTGTTCCAGAAACCCGGGCCGAAGTCCCCGCTGAATATCCCCTGGCCCTGGTAGCGCGCGAAGAAATAGAGCAGTGCGCGGGCCACCCGGCCCTTGGAGCCGTCCGGCGGCTCGAAAACCCCGCCGCCCAGCTTCGCGCCCGCGTTGTTGGAGTATTCGACGGAGCCGCTCACCTTGCCGAAGGGAAGGTGTCCTCGGAGGCTGTTGGGGTGCATGAAGGTGGGCATCAGGTTGTGGAGGTCCGAGCGCATCGGGCTGCGCTTGTTGAAGAACGACTGGGGCCAGACATGCTCAGCGTTCATCCCCGTCCGGTCCACGTAGCCGTCGCCGTTCTGGTCCCCGCTCTCCCGGTAGTCGCCGCCGGAGCCGGACGCTCCGGGGACGAAAACGTCGGAATAGGCGTCCGCCACGCCCCGCGCTCCCCTCACCTCCACGTTGTCGGAGACGGAGAACATGTAGCGTCGAGCTTCGTCGTAACCCTTCGGCTGATGTCCCTGCTGGGCGGACCGGCCCACGGCGTCGAGCAGTTGCCGGCCCGAAAGCTCCAGCTTCCCCTGCACGGCCTGCGCCGCGGGAGCCTGGGCCCCGGAAGCGTCCACCGCGTCCATGACGGAGCCCTGGAGCCTGGCGCCGTCGAAAACCCGCCGGAAGGATGCGGCCTGGGAGATCGTATCCTGCCCGGAGATAACGCGGCGCATCGACTTGGCCGAGTCCACGGCCGAGGCCTCGGGAGCCGTCCCATCCTCCGACGCCTCGGGCTGGGCCAGGACGGACCCAGAGGGACCGGCGATGGAGACTTCCGACGCGACCGGAGAAACGGCCGGAGCCGCCTCCAGCGCCGGTGAGGCCGCGGCCGCCCTACCCCAAGACCCTGGGGCCAGGACCGGCGCCGGAAGAGAAGGCAGGGAGGGAAGGACCGAGAGAGACGCGGAGACCGGGAGCATCCCCGCGGGCCGCAAAGAGGCCGCGACGGAGAGGGAAGCGGCCTGCACCGCGGGCAGAGCCGAGGGCCCCTGAACGCGCACTCCCTTGACGACTTGGCCCGACGCCATGGCGACGAGCAGAGGGAGGAGGGTGAGGCCTCGCAAGCTCTTCATCCCTCTCAGGATAACCCTCCCCAAAAGGGGTCGCCTGAGCCCTTGGGGCCTATAAATATGGGTCCTTAGGCCTACACGCGCGGATATCTATATTTACGGGGTCAGCGGAGCGAGGCCGGAAAACGGCGCAGAAAATCCGCCTCGAAGATGAGGACCATGCTGGAGACGGCGGAAAGCTCCTCGGAATGCATCTCGATGTGGGTGAGCACCACGAAATCCCTCTTGCCGCCCACTTTGTCCATCACCGTGGACAGGAGCTCCGATTTCAGCCCCCCGGAGACATGCGGCACCGAGAGGATGATGGAGATCCCGAGCGTATCGGCCATGGCCTTGACCATTCCCTGGCCCAGGATATTGGACACCTCGCCGATGATGATCTTGTCTTTTTCGGGGAGCGCCTGCATCCTCGGCCCGCCGTGCTTGGCGATGGTCGAGCAGAGGGGCTTGACGCTCCAATCCGGGAAGAGCATCAGGAACTCCAAGGACAGCGGGGATTGCGGCCGCTGGGAGCGAAGATGGGCGCCCATATGCTGGGTGGCGTCGTTGCCGAAGAGCGTCACGGCCTGGGCGACCTGCAGGATGTCCACGCTCGATGAGGTGATCATCCACTTGGTGCCGGAGAGCTGAGCGAGACGCTCCGAACTCAGATTCGCGCCCGCCTCCAGGAGGCGGGCGATGAAGGCCTTCTCCTCCAGGGAGAAAGGCGCGCTCACCGTATTCCGCCGGGAGCGGGAGAGCCCGCGGCGATGGACAGGGCGCCGGTCAGCGTCTTGATGTCGAAAGGCTTGCAGACCAGGGGAGCCTTCAGGACTTTCGCCTGATCGAGGATCTTCTTCTGGTCGTTTCCGCTGACGAGCACGACCTTGGCCCCATTGGAGGTGCGCCTCAATTCCCGCAGGACCTGTATCCCGTCCATGTCCGGCAGGGAGATGTCGAGCGTGATAAGGTCGGGCTTGAGCTTGCCGTACGCCTCCAGGCCCGCGCTGCCGGAATCGGCCTCTCCGATGACCTGATGGCCCATGGACTCCAGCATCTCCCGGAGCAATATCCGGGACATGGGAGAGTCGTCAACGATGAGTATCCTATAGCCCAAGGCGATGTCCTCCTACTCTATGTACGCACGAACGACCAGATTGTAACAGCCCCTTCAGCCGGCGCGCAAGGGCTAAGGGGTCGCAACGAAATAATATGACCAATTGGGAGGCCCAGCTTTGAGGTCAGTGCTAGGAGCGAGGAGGGAGCAGTGCCGAAGCGCACTGTAACCGACGAGCGACGACGCAATGGCCCTAAGATGGGCCTCCCCGAAGGGCCGGGGCGCTTTCGGGCTGCGACCGCGTTGCTCCTCGCTCACATACCGCAGAGGGTATGCTCGCTCCTCGCGCCTTGTCTCTCTCCAAAATCGCCCCGGCCAATTGCTCATATTATTTCGTTGCGACCCCTAGGGCAGGGCGCGGCCGATCTCCCGGTCGATGAGGACGATCTCGATGCGGCGGTTCTTAGCCCGGCCCGTTTCGGCGTCGTTGGCCGCCACGGGACGATGTTCGCCGTACCCGGCCGCGGTCAGGAGCGAGGGGTCCACCCCAGTTTTCTCCTGCAGAAAACGCGCCACGGTGGTGGCTCTGGCGGTGGAGAGCTCCCAATTGGTCGGATAGCGCTCCCTAAGGGCTCCGCCGATGGGCACGTTGTCGGTGTGTCCCTCGATGCGGATCTGCTTGCCGGTCAGATGCTTGAGGATGTCGCCCACGCGCTGGAGCACCTTCCTCCCGCCGTCCTTGATCTCCGCCTTGCCCGAGTCGAAGAAGATGGTGTCGGCCACATTGACGGAAAGCTTGCCCTGTATCTGCGTGATCTGGACCTGGCCCTTGTCGATCTCCGAGCGCAGTTCTCCGACCAAGCTCTCATAGGTGCTCTTGGTCTGCGCGAGGTCCCGCTCGCGGCTCGCCTTGAGCTCCTCGGCCGTCCGGCTGATCTCCGCGATCCGCGCCTCCAGGCCCCGCTTATCCTCGGAGAGGGAGGAGACCGTCTTGGAGAGCTCGTCCTGCTTGGCGCCCAGGGACTTCGAGAGGTCCGCGTTGGCCTGCTGGAGCTGGCCGCGCTCACCCTCCAACTGCGCCGCCCGGGCCTTGGTCTGGTCCAATTGAACGCCGAGGTCGCGCAGGGCCGCCTCGTAATCGGCAGATTTCTGCTGGGTCAGGGCCAGGGATTTCTTGGCCTCGGAGAGTTCTCCCTGGAGCCGGGAGACCGTCTTGGAGAGTTCATCCTGCTTGGCGCCCAGGGACTTCGAGAGGTCGGCGTTGGCCTGCTGGAGCTGGTCGCGCTCCTTTTCCAGCGTCTCCATCCGCCCCTTGGCGCGCGCGAGGCTCCCCTCAACCTCCGCGATCCGCGCCCGGAGCTCCCCCTCGGTCTGCCCCGCGCCGGAAAGCCGGGCCTCGGAGTCGGCGATCTTCCTCTCCAGCACCGAGAGCTTGCCGCGGGTGTCGCTGAGATCGTTGGCGGAGGAACCCAGCGCCGCGCGCGTCTCATCGAGCTGTTTTCGGACGGCGGCGGACTCGTCGTTGAGTTTTTTATACTGCCCGCCGCTCACGCAGGCGCAGAGGAGCCCCGCCAAGACCGGCGCCGCCCAACGGAAAACAGCCGGATGTCCCATAAATCCCTCCATTCTTGTCCATAATAGTAGCAAAACAGGCGGCAGGCAGGCGGCACGCGGCCGCCCCGTTTCATGGTAGAATGTTTCGCTTTGATTCCATCGGAGGTGGCCATGCCCAAGCCTTTCATCATCCTTCTCGTTTCCATCCTGCTTCCCTCGACGATCCTGAACGCGTCCTCCCAGGACCCGGAGAACGGCCTGAGCCGCGCGCAGGAAACGGCCCGCAAGACCTCGGAGCAATCCCGCGAGGGGCGCATGGAGCGGCGGCGCGAGTTCGAACGACTGGTCAAGGACCTGCGCTACATCTCGGAGGAGCTCGACCGTGAAGTCCTGGATTACGAGGTCAACCGCGGGCTCGATGCCTACTCCCGGGGAGGCCTGAGTAGGCTCCAGAATCTGAGGGAGCGGGGCTCCATCGACCCCCAGCTCTCCCCGGCGCTCGAGAGCCTGCAAACCCTCTACCGGGACCTGCCGAAGAAGGAGTACGCCAAGGAGTACAGCGGGAGCCTCGCCCGGTCGATCACCCACGAGCTGCGCTGGATCGCGGAGACCGCCAGGACCAAGGACGAGCTCCTCTCGACCCTGGCCGAGCATCTACTCCTTCCCGAGCAGATGCCCGAAGACGCGGAGGGCGTCTCAGCCCTGGCTTTCTTCCCGGTGGACCTCCCCCTGGCCAAATTCAAGAAGCTCGGCCCCATCCGGATCTTCCTCATGAAGCACCGCATCGCCCGGCCCAAGTCCCATGCAAAGACCACCTGGGAGGACATCAAGGCGGGCAAGCACAACGTGCAGATCGGCGTGGAGATCGAAGGCGTGGTCACCCGGAGCTACTTCGTCGCGGACCTCGACACCTGCTTCGACATCGGCGACATCCACATCGAGATGACCCCCGAGTGGCGCCTGCGCCATCGCGGCATACACATACCGAAGCCCGGCGAGCGCATCCGTGTGCGCGGCTGGAGCTACTACGACGTCTTCCATAAGTTCGAGCCGGAGTACGACCCCGACGACAAGGCCATGGGCCGGCGCCGCAAGACCGTCTGGGAGATACACCCGGTCCAGGACGTCGAGCTTCTTCCCTGACCGCCTGAGACTTAAGGGATCTCGAGCCCCATCACGACCCGGCAGGTGTCCCGGGCGATGAGCAGTTCTTCGTTGGTGGGGATGACCCAGGCCTTGAGCTTGGCGGAAGGCTTGCTGATCTCGCCCGTCTTGCCCGCGCAAAGGGACTCGTTCTTGGCGCGGTCGAGCGAGAGCCCCAGCGCGTCGAGCCCCTCGCAGACGCGCCGGCGCACGGCGGGGGAATTCTCCCCGATCCCGCCGGTGAACACGACCGCATCCGCCCCTCCCATCTCCGCGAAGTAGGCTCCGATGTAGCGCTTGACCCGGACGCAGAAGATGTCGATGGCCAGGCGCGCCCGTCGGTCGCCGTTCTCCGCCTCCTCCTCGAGCAGTTCGCGCATGTCGCTGGTCAAGCCGGAGAGGCCCAAGAGGCCGGACTGCTTGTTGAGCAGGGTGTCGATCTCGGCCAGGGACATCCCCTCCTTGTGGTTGAGGTACTCCAGGATGGACGCGTCGAGGTCCCCGGCCCGCGTGCCCATGAGGAGCCCCTCCAGCGGGGTGAAACCCATGGAGGTGTTGACGGAACGCCCGGCCTTGACGGCGCAGGCGGAGCAGCCATGCCCCAGATGCACGGTGATGATGTTCACCTTGTCGCGGCCCAGGCGCTGGAGGGTCCGGTAGCGGTAGGCCACATAGCGGTGGGAAGTGCCGTGGAAGCCGTAGCGGCGGATCTTATGGCGCCGGTAGAGCGAGTAGGGGATGCCGTAGAGATAGGAGGTCTCGGGCATGGTCGAATGAAAAGAGGTGTCGAAGACCGCGACCTGCGGCACCCCCTCCCCGAAGAGCTCCCGCGCCGCGCGAATGCCCTTGAGATTGGCCGGGTTGTGCAGCGGAGCGAGCTCGATGCAATCCTCGATGCCCGTGAGCACCTGGGCGTCGATGCGGGTGGAGGATTTGAAGGCCTCTCCCCCGTGGACCACCCGATGGCCCACGGCGTGGATGTCCCCCATGGAACGGATCCCCTCGATGCCGGACTCATCGGAGATGATCCAGCGCACGACGCGGTCGATGGCCGCGCGGGAATCCCTCAGGGGCGCGTCCTCCTTGACCGGAGGCCGGCCCTCGGCCTGGAAAGTGATGAGGGCGTGGCTACCCACGCGCTCGATGATCCCCCGGGCCAGCCGGCGGTCCTGGTCCTTGGCGATACGGTCCTTGTCCGTCTCGATGATCTGGAACTTCACCGACGACGAGCCGCAATTGAGGACTAGGATGTTCATGGTGCTTGGTTGTGGGGCAACATTATTGACACTTGCCCGCGGCGCACAAAGTGCGCCGCGCGTCTTCAGGGGTTCCGGTTTTCCGGGCCGCGGAGGAGACCGCGAGTTCGGCCTCCCGGGCTCTCTCTGATTCGGCTTTTCGCACGCTGCGGGCCGCGAGCTCCTCATAGAAGACCCTTCCGCTGACCCATTTCTCGAGGGAGAACTTCCCGCAGGCCTCCAGAAGATCGCCTTCCTTGAAATCCGGGAATCCGAAGGCGAAGACCTTGACCTTGGCCCCTCCCTCATGGAGCCAGACCGTGTAGTAGTGGTTCCCCTTGCGAGAATATTTCTTGAATATCGTCGAAGACTTGCCGGCGACGCAGAATTCCCGGTCGTGGAAGGCTTTCTTGTCGGCCGCGACCGCCGCGATGGAGAGGAACTTCTCTTCCGGGTAGGAAGAGGTCTCCTTCACCGGGTCCGCGGCCCGCGCCCTCGCGGCCAGGACGCAGAGCAAGAGCACGGCCCAGCCCCGCATCAATCCTCCCCGGCGTCCGGCCCGGGAGCGTCCTTATCCGCGACGGACTCCAGCGACCGGGGGGAACTCGGATGGGCCGGCGGAGGGAACGCGGGCTGGCGGTCGACGAGTATGTCCATGGGCCGCTGGTCGATGTCGACTCCGGCTTCGATCTCCGCCGGAGCGACGACCTCGGAGGAGGCGGAGGCGCGATGCGCCCGCCTCCATGCCCAGGAGCCGAACACGAAGAGGGTAAAGGCTCCGGCCAGCATGGCGGCCAGGGTCAGCCAGGGCCGCGGGGCGCGGACCGCGCCGGAAGCCGCGTCGTCCTGCCGGGGAGCCTCCTCCCACTCGGTGGTCTGGAAACGCCCGCGCCGGGGCGGCAGTTCGCGCCGGGGAGGAGAGTCTCCGGCCGCGGGCGGCTGGATGGAGGCTGAGGGGGAGAAATCCCGTCCACAGTGCGGGCAGAGGGCGTCGCCCTCGCCGACCTCCTTGGAACAACCTGGACAGCGGCTCGTCACCCCAGGACCCTCATGAACGCTATTATAGACCCGAAGACCACGGACCACAAGGGACTATCGGTATGTGACTATCGGTATGCGTACACTTGACGGGATGGGCCGCGAGGCGTTACACTTCGAATGGGCCGGGGAACCGGCCCGGAGGCCCGTCATGAAACGATCCTTTTCTTTCCTGTTCGCCGCGATGCTCCTTCTGACGCCCGCGCTACTCCGGGCGCAGGAAGAGCCGGACGGACAGCCCCCCGGCGAGGAAGAGCCCGAGTTTCTGGACGATTCTTTCATCGAGAAGCTCGACAAGCACCTCAAGCTCTCCGATGAGCAGCGCTCCCGCATCGAGAGCGCGGTCAAGGACAGCCGCCCCGCCATCAAGACCAAGCACGCGGAGATGAAGGAACTGCGCAAGAAGATGGAGACCACCGGCAAGGAATTTCGCGAGAGGATGTTCGACCTCAAGGAAAAGATCCGCTCCACGCTCACCAACGAGCAGAAGGAGCGCTTCGACGACATGCGCCAGCACATGAAGCGCCGCCGCATGCCTCCCGGGATGCAGGGCTCCGGCGAGGGAATGCCCCCCGAGCGCCGCATGCCCGGCTACCGCCCTCAGCCCGGGGAAGAGGTGCCGCCGGGCTGGAAGAAGGGGGAGCCGCATTTCCCGCCCGAGCGCTGGCACGAGGATCCCATGAAGGGCAAAAGGCCCCATCCGGGCGAGGAAGAGGGTCCCGAGCGCAGGCCGCGGCGCCCCGGCGGCCAAGGCGAGCGGGGCGGCGCCCCGGACTGACCTTCCCGGCGCCGGGCTTTTCCTATCAGGAAAGGAAGACTTTCCCGGGATCCACCTGCTCGCGCAAGGTCTTGAGTTCCTCCGCCGTGGGCGGCTCGATGCGTTCGATGTCCCGCGCGGCCGGGAAAGGGAAACCCGTGGCCGCGCGGACCTGCTCCACGCTAACGCCCGGGTTGAGGGCGCGCAGGCGCATGCGCTTGCTCCGAGTCTCGAAATCGAATAGACAGAGGTCGGTCGCGACGCGATAGGGCCCGGTGCCGGAGGGAAGCCCCGCGCGTTCCCGCCCGCCGGGCCCGCCGAGATACCCGGGCGTGGTCGTGAAGTCCAGCCGGCGGACGAAGCGCTGTCGGTCGTGCTTCATAAGGATGAGGGTGCGCCAGCAGAGGGAGCCTACGTCGTTGCCGCCGCCGGAGCCGGGCAGGCGCACTTTCGGGCGGTCGTGGGAGCCTATGACCGTGGTGTTGAGGTCCCCATACGGGCTTATCTGCGCCCCGCCCAGGAAGCCGTCGCCGATGAGCCCGCGCTGTGCCGTCTCCATGACGTCGCAGATGCCGAGCGCGGCGAAGGCCCGGTCGAAGGTGCGCGACTCTCCCACCCCCAAGGGAAGCCTGTCCAAGGTGGAACCGATGCCCCCGAATTCGAAGACCGGGAGCAGTTCCGGCGCGTAGAGCCGCTTGGCCAAGGCCGCGGCCAGCATGGGGATCCCGGTGCCGATGAATACCGCGGTCCGGCCCCGCATGAGGCGGGCCGCGGAGCAGACGAGCATCTCGGTCGCCGAATACTCCCCG
>CAYHRV010000130.1:0-9227 GCA_964359165.1 uncultured Elusimicrobia bacterium | reverse complement strand
ATTGAGGCGGCGCGCCAGGGCGTCCTTGCGATAGGCCAGGGTGTCGGGGACTCCGGCGATGTGGCGGATCCAGAAAGTGCGCCAGTTGGCGTGCAGGTCGAGCAGATGGGTGAAGCCGCCCAGGCGTATGAGACGGAGGGCGTCGAGGAGGCCGCGGTAGGGGAGCACTTCGTCCACGCAGGGGTTGCGCGCGAGCACCGGGGCGAACTGGGGCTTGACCAGCACGCTGATGCGGCAGTCCGGCCAATGGGCCTTGAGGTTCCTGTAGACCGGGGCCGTGAGCGCCACGTCTCCCAGGGAGGAGAGCCGGAGGATGAGGATCTTCTGGGTCATCGACTTTCCCCGGACGCGCGCATGCGCGCGTCTGAGGGGAAAGCGCATCATTATACTATTTCTCGACGGAGACGGTCCGGTGGTCAGGAGGGGATGAGCAGGGGCTTAAGATGCTCGAAGGAGCGGGCGGTGGCGCCGGTGTAGGAACTCCAGACGGCTCGGGCGCTCGAGGAGGCCCGTTCCCGCGCCGCGGGGTCTAGGAGCCATTCCCGCAGGTGCGCGGCGATGTCGTCGGGTTCCTGCGCGAGGCGGCCGCCCCCGGATTCGATGAGCGAGCGGGCCGGCTCGGTGATGTTATAGGTGTGTCGGCCGAAGATCACCGGAACGCCCAGGCCCGCGGGTTCGAGCAGGTTGTGGCCCCCGGCCGGGACCAGGGTGCCGCCGACGAATGCCGCCGCGGACCAGGCATAGAGGCCGCCGAGCGCGCCGAAGCGGTCGACGAGGAGGCAATCGACCCCCTCGCGGGGAGGCGGTGAGCCGGAGTCCAGCTCGGATAGGCGCATGAAGCTCAGATGCTGGGCGCCGAGCAGGAGCGCGGCCTCCTCCGAGCGCTCCGGATGCCGGGGAGCGAGGATGAGCTTCAGGCGGGGCTCGGACTTTTTCGCCGTCCGGTGGGCCCGCAGGAGTGTCTCCTCCTCCCCGCGGCGCGTGCTCCCCGCGGTCCAGACCGGGTCTTGGGCCCAGTCGAGCCTGGCCAGGCGTCCGGCCGCCTCCGCGCGGCTCTCCTCGGAGATCAAAGGTGAATCGTATTTCATGTTTCCGGCCGTCAGGAGGGCGGACTCGGGCACGCCGAGTGATCCTAGGCGGCGGGCGTCCTCCGGGCTCTGGACCGCGGCGCGCTCGACGCGGGACATGGGCAAGGACCAGAGCGGCTTGAGGAGGCGGTAGGCGCGCGCGCTGCGCGCGCTCAGCCGGGAGTTGACAAGCCCGAGGCGGACGCCGCGTTCCGAGGCCAGACGCATCGTCAGGGGCCAATACTCCTTTTCCACCAGGATCAGGGAGTAGGGACGGAAGATCGAGAGGAAGCTCGAAACACAGGGGTAGAAATCAGCCGGCGCCAGCAGGGCGAGGTCCACGCCGGGCAGGGACGCGGCCTTCTCCCGGCCCGCGGCCGTGGAGGCGGTGAGCAGAACGGCCGGACGCCAGTTCTCCTTGGAGAGCGCGGCGATCAGGGGAGCCGCGGCCGTGACCTCGCCCACGGAGGCCGCGTGGATCCAGACTCTGGGCCGCCCGTCGGCGAAGAGCTTTCCGGCATGCTCCGATACGAGTCCCAGCCTTTGGCGGAGCTGTCCGCTATCCTCCTGAAGGGACTTGCCGCGCCCGGCCAGGAAAAGCCGCAGCAGCGGGAAGGCCGCCACCAGGGGGAAGAGGGCTTGATAGAGCAGGAGCGCGAGGAAGTTCACGGCGTCTTGGGGGCGCCTGCCATGAGGTCGGCCTCCCGGGTGATCCTATCGAGGATACACTCGAGTTCAGCGGCCTTGGCCTTGGGGTCGTCGCCCGGGAGCACGTAAAAAGGGGGGGCGTGGTGCACGCAAACCCTGCCGAAGGGCAAGGGGACCATGAAGCGGTCCCAGGAGCGCTCGAAGACCAGGACCCGGCTGGAGGCGTTGGCGATGGGCAGGATGGGACAGCCGGATCTCTGGGCGAGGTAGATGGCCCCGGCCTTGACCTTGCGCGCCGGACCCTTGGGCCCGTCGGGCGTGATTCCGGCGCAATGGCCCTGGGCCAGGGCGTCGAGGAGCTCTCGCGAGGCTTGGGCCGCTCCCCGGGAGGAAGAACCCCGGATGGCCGGGATGCGCGAGAGGCGCATGGTCTCGGCGATGAGGTCTCCGTCCTTGCTCCGGCTGACCAGGACGCTGGCGTCCTTGCCCCGGTGGGTGTAGGTGAATAGGACTTGACGCTGATGCCAGAAGGCGAAGATATAGGGCTTGCCCCCGGCTTCGATGGCGGCCACGTGCTCCATCCCCTCCCAGCGGATGCGGGAGGTGGCGCCGACCAGGGAGATGTAGGAATACGCCAGCGGAGGGAGGAGGGCCCGGAGCACTAGTGCTCTGACCGGGTCATAATGTCCGTTTTTGCCGCGCGATTTCTGGAGCGAGCCGAAGCGACGCGAGGCGAGCAGGCCTGAAGGCCTGTAAGCCGAGCGGCGCAAAGGCGCAGCCCGAAAGCGCGCGGCCCGCCTATGAGTGGAAAGACCCGAACAAAGCCTGCTCTTTCCTCCGATGGCGGGAGGCCCGATATTGGGAAACCGCGTCGTTGTTCGTCGCTCAGATAGCTCAAGCTATCCTCGCTCCTCCCGCCTAGCGCTTTCCTCAATCTCGGGCCTCAAAAACGGACATTATGACCCGGTCAGAGCACTAACCGCTCTTGGCGGCGTGGCTCCTGGACCTGGGCTTGGAGATCCAGCTCAGGCAGAAGGCGGCCGAGAAGGCGGGGGAAAGCGTTCCCTGCGCCGAGCGCAGGCCGATCTTGCCGCCCTGGAGCTTGTCGAAGAGCGCGGCCACCTTGGCCGGGTCGGAGAGATAGTGGATGGGGCTCAGTTCGCAGCGCTCCTCCTCCAGCTCGTCCTTGAGGAGGTCGGTGACGAAAAGCACCGAAGACTCGACCGCGGTTTGGAGGAGGAGCCGCGCCAGGGCTCCGCGGCCCGCGCCGGCCGCGTCCTCGGAGGCGAGGTAGGCCTCGGCGCCGGGACCCAGGGTGACCAAGCCCACGGTGTGGGCCAGGCCGGGGATGGGCGAGAGGGCGGCGGTCGCGGAGGATTCCGGTCCGAGCGAGTCGAAGAGCACGGCCGGGTTGAGGCGCCGGGCCATGGCGTCGAGGTGGCGCTGGAAAGCGGCCTCCTCTTGGAGGCCGAGCGCCGCGAAGTCCACGCTCTTGCGCAGACGGCGCCGCAATTCCTTCGGATGAAGGGCGAGCTTGAATCCGCGGATCTTCTTCAAGCGGCCCCCCCCATCCCAGCGGCCCCCCCGCGGGGGGCTGCTTCCGTTCGGGGGGCCTGTGTCCTTTTCATCAGTTTCTTTTCCTTTTGCGTTCCCTTTGCTGGGTCGGGCCGTTCCCCGGCGTTCTGGCCGGTTCGGGCTTGCCCGATGGCGCCAGCGCCGGCGCGCTGGAAGGCCGGGCGTTGAAGACGAAGACGAGCGGGGAGGCCACCGCGATCGTCGAGTAGCAGCCGATGATGGTCCCGAAGGTCATGCCCATGGCGAAGTCCCGGATGATGGACCCTCCCACGAGCCAGAGCGACATCACCGCCATGAACACGGTGAAAGCCGTGATGAAGGTCCGCGAGAGCGTCTCGTTGACGCTCTCGTTGATGATGCGTTCCAGGGGCTCCTTGCGCATGAGGCGCATCTTCTCGCGCATGCGGTCGAAGATGACGATGGTGTCGTTGATCGAATAGCCGGCCAGGGTGAGCACCGCGGCCACGAGCACCAGGTTCATCTCGCTTCCCAGGAGGGAATAGAGGCCGAGCAGGACGATGACGTCGTGTCCCAGGGCCGTGATGCCGGCCAGGCCCCAGATGAGGTTGGAGAAGCGGAAGGCGACATAGACCACGATGCCGGCCAGGGAGAGGAGGATGGCCAGCAGGGCCTGCCGGTAGAGATGCTTGCCCACGGCCGGGCCTACGAAATCCTTCTTGTCCACGCGGAACTTGGACTCCGGCCGCGCGCGTTCCAAGGCGGCGATCAGCTCGTCGGTGGCCTGGGCCGAGCCCTCGCCCTCGGCCTTCATGCGCAAGGAGAAGGTCTCGGTGCCGGTGAACTGCTGGACGCCCACCTCGGACTTGCCGGCCTCGGCGAGGTCCGAGCGCATCTGCTCGATGCTCTGGGGGGTCGAGTAGGTGAGCTGGATGACGGAGCCGCCCATGAACTCGATGCCGTAGTTGAAGCCCTTGAAGAGGATGCTCGCCAGGGAAACGGCCACGAGCGCGCCGGAGACCGCGAAGAGCTTGTGCCGGTTCCCGACGAAGTCTATCTGCGTCTTTTGGTGGAAGAGTTCCATGGGTATCCTTATCCGATGCTGATGCTGTCCACGCTGCGCCCGGCGAGATAGGCGTGATACATCATGTGCGTCACGGTGATGGCCGTGAACATGCTGCAGAGCAAGCCGAGCGTCAGCGTCACGGCGAAGCCCTTGATGGGGCCCGTCCCGAACTGGAAGAGGAACACGGCCGAGATGAGCGTGGTGAGGTTCGAGTCCAGGATGGCGGAGAAGGCGCGGTCATAGCCCGCGTCCACCGCGATGCGCACCGGCTTGCCCGCCCTGAGTTCCTCGCGTATGCGCTCGAAGATGAGCACGTTGGCGTCCACGGCCATGCCCGCGGTGAGGAGTATGCCCGCGATGCCGGGCAAAGTCAGGGTGGAGCCGAAATACGCCATCATGGCGAGCAGGAAGACGATGTTGAGCGCCAGGGCGAAGTTGGCGAACATGCCCGAGAGGCCGTAATAGAGGGCCATGAAGGCCAGCATCAGCACGCCGCCCACAGCGCAGGCGCGCAGGCCCGCGCGGATGGAGTCCTCGCCCAGGCTCGCCCCCACGGTGCGCTCCTCGATGATGCGCACCGGCGCGGGGAGCGCGCCCGCTCTTAGGACGATGGCGAGGTTGCG
Source organism: uncultured Elusimicrobia bacterium (assembly GCA_964359165.1). Lineage (GTDB taxonomy): Bacteria > Elusimicrobiota > Elusimicrobia > UBA1565 > UBA1565 > CAYHRV01. The sequence continues at coordinate 4,290 of CAYHRV010000130.1, read as the reverse complement.
CGCTTCCTCCATCTTGAAATTGCCCTCGATGATCCCGCTGCCCCCGCGGATGGGGCCCTTGATGACCGGGGCCGAGTACACGATGCCGTCTAGGATGATGGCGAGGTTCTTCTGGACGTTGGCCGCGGTGAGGTCGCCGAAGATCTTGCCGCCCTCGGGCTTGAATTTGAAGCCGACGATGGGCAGGCCGTTGGGGCCGCTCTCCACCCGCGCGGAGTCGAGCATGGCGCCGGTGACCGGAGCCGAGGTGGAAAGGAGATAATAGGAGGATTCCCGCCCCTGGACGAGCGCCATGCCCGGGGGCACCAGGGCGAGGGCCGCGGAGGAGAAAGCCACGCGGTCCTCCTGGCGGATGAAGGGGTCGCCTAGCTCGGAGATCTTCTCCAGGGCCTTCTTGGCCGCCTCGTCGTCCTTGACGATGCGGAACTCGAGGAGCGCGGTCTTGCCCACCAGTTCCTTGGCCTGCCGGGCGTTGGTGATGCCCGGGAGCTGGATGACGATCCAACGCTCGCCCTGGCGGGCGATGAGGGGCTCGGCCACCCCGAACTGGTCGATGCGGTTGCGCAGGATCTCGATGGCCCGGGTCAGGGCGTCGGAGACGTCGACGTCGGGGGGGAGGCGGCTGACGTCGAGCTCCATGAGCAGGTGCGTGCCGCCTTTTAAGTCGAGGCCCAGGTTGAGCAGCCAGCGCGGGCGCAGGCGGTTGGCTTCGATGCGGTCCCTCTCCCCGGGGGTCTTCGAGTACCAGTCCGCGGTCGGGTAGAGGAGGAGCCCGGAAAGGGCGATGAGGCAGAGGAGCCCGGCCCATTTTAATTGAAGGCGGCTCATTTAGCCCCCTGGGAAGCGGCCTCGGAGGGGGAGGCCGGAGGATTGGCCAGGCGCGAGATGGTGGAGCGGGCGACCACGACCGTGACCTTATCGGCGATCTTGACCTCCACGTCGACTCCCCGCAGGGCGGCGATCGTCCCGTAGACGCCGCCTCCGGTGAGCACGCGGTCGCCGGTCTTGAGGTCCGCGAGCATCTTCTCGTGCTCCTTGGCCTGCTTCTGCTGGGGCCGGATGATGAGCAGATAAAAGATGGCGAATACCGCGAGGATGGGGACCATGCCCATCAGAGGGGAGGCTTGAGGTTGCATTTGTTCTCCTATTTGCCGGAAAATCCTAGCAAATATAGGACCGGGATTCAGTCCATTTCACCCGACAAGAACTCCCTGCGGGCCTCTTGGAAGCGGCCGGCGCGGAGGGCTTCGCGGATCTCGCGCATGAGGCCCAGGGTGAATTGGAGGTTGTGCAGGCTCAGTAGCCGGTAGGCGGAGAGCTCCCGGGCCTTATAGAGGTGGCAGAGATAGGCTCGCGAGTGGCGGCGGCAGGCCGGGCAGGGACAGCCCTCCTCGATGGGGGAAAAGTCCTTGCTGAAGCGCGCGTTGGTGATGTTGAGCCTGCCTTGGCGGGTGAGAAGAGACCCGTTGCGCGCCAACCGCGTGGGCCAGACGCAGTCCATCATGTCCACGCCGAGGTTGACGGCTTCCCAGAGATCCCCGGGCGCCCCGACGCCCATCAGGTAGCGGGGCTTCTCCGGGGGCAGGACTTCCGTGGAGCGGGAGAGCGTCTCCCAGGTCAATTCCTTGGGCTCGCCCACGGAGAAGCCGCCGAGGCTGACGCCTTGGTGGGCTATCTGCGCCATGTGCTCGGCCGCCTCCCTGCGCAGGTCCGCAAAAAGTCCGCCCTGTAGGATGGGGAAGAATAGCGCCGGGCGCTCGCGCCTGGCGCTGAGCTCCTTGAAGGTCTTCTCCGATGCTTCCAGCCAGCGCTGTGTCCTGCGCAGGGCGGCCCGCGCGCGTTCCGGCGTGCAGGGGTATTCCGCGGGCTCATCGAGGGCCGTCCATATGTCCGAGCCCAGCTCGGCTTGGAGGGCCACCACGCTCTCGGGGGTGAGGGTATGCTCGGAGACGTCGAGGTGCGAGCGGAAGGTGACGCCCTCGTCCTTGACTTCCCGCAGGCCGGAGAGGCTCAGGACCTGGAAGCCGCCGGAATCGGTGAGGATGGAGCCGCGATAGGACATGAAGGAGTGCAGGCCCCCGGCCGCGGCGACCGTCCCAGCGCCGGGCCGGAGATAGAGGTGGTAGGAATTGGCCAGGATGGCCTGGACGTCCAGGGCGTCGAGGTCCTCCTGGGAGAGGGCCTTGATGGAGCCCTGCGTGGCCACGGGCATGAACACCGGAGTCTCCACCTCCCCATGCGCCGTGCGCAGGATGCCCGCGCGCGCGCGCCCCTCCGCGTCCCGAGCCGTTATCGTGAACGGGCGGTCGGCGCCGCTCATAGCACCAACATGGCGTCGCCGTAGGAGAAGAGGCGGTAGCCTCGCGCCACGGCTTCGCGATAGGCGGCGAGGAGGCGCTCCCTCCCGGCGAAGGCGCAGGCCAGGAGCAGGGGGGTGGACTTCGGCAGGTGGAAATTGGTGATCAGGGCGTCGACGCAGAGGAAGCGGTGGCCTGGATGGATGAAGAGGGAGGTCTCTCCCGCCCCGGCGGCAAGTGAGGAGGCATCGGCGGGGGCCGTGCGCCGGCCGTTCTCCTCTCGCACGGTCCCTGCGGCGCTAGGGCCCGCCGCAGGGACCGCCAGGGTCTCCAGAGCGCGGGTGCAGGTGGTGCCCACGGCGACCACGCGCCGGCCCTCGCGCCGGGCGGAGCGGATGAGGCCGGCGGCTTGGGCGTCCAGCTCGTAGCGTTCCGGGAGCATGCGGTGCGAGCGGATGTCCGGGGCAAGTATGGGACGGAAAGTCCCCGGCCCCACGTGCAGGACGATCTCGGCCACGCGCACTCCCTTTTCCCGGAGCGAGGCCAGGAGTTCCAGGGTGAAATGCAGTCCGGCCGTCGGGGCCGCGATGGAGCCGTTTTGAGCGGCGTAGACCGTCTGATAGCGCTCGATGTCCGCGCGCCGGTCGTGTTCCTCTCGCGCGGTCCCCGCGGCGCTAAGGCCCGCCGCGGGGGCGGCGCGCCGGTCGTGTTCCTCTCGCGCTTTGAGGATGTAAGGGGGCAGCGGCGCCAGTCCGTGCTCCCTTAAAAGGGGGACGATGTCGGCGGGTTGGAAGTTCAGGAGATATTCGCCCTCCGGGGTGAGACCCGAGACCTCGGCGCGAAATCCATCGGGAAACAGGATCTCCTGGCCTTTCTTTAGTCGGGAGGATAAAGCGCTCCAGAGTCCGGGCTCGATCTCCCGGACGAGGATGAGCTCCGCCTTGCCGCCGGTGCTCTTGCGTGCCTTGAGCCGGACCGGGAGCACCCGGGTCTTGTTGAGCGTCAGGCAGTCGCCCGGGGCGAGCCAGCGGCCGATCTCCCGAAAGGCCGCGTGTTCGATGGTCCCCTTTTTTCTGTCCAGGACGAGCAGGCGCGAAGAGTCCCGACGTTCGGCCGGGGTCCGTGCTGCGGCTTTCTCTGGATATTGGAAATCGTAGGCGGAGAGCGTCATCTCCTCGTCGGGCGCGCGGATGGTCATCGGTCGTTATTCGTTTCCTTGGCGGAGCTTCCCGGAAAATCCGAAGGATTTTCCGGGAAGCCCAAGAACCGTCCTGTTTATTCGTCGGGAGCGACGACTTCCGCGCCCGGGAAGTAGAAGGAGAGGATGCGGCGGTAGTCCTTCCCGTGCTCGGCCTGCTCCTTGGCTCCCCACTGGCAGAGGCCCACTCCGTGCCCGAAGCCGCGCCCGACGAAGACGAAGCCGCCGGCGCGCCGGACGATCCGCCAGACCTGGGTGCTTCGGAACTGGGCGGCCCCCAGCCAGTTGCGGAAATCGTTGGCGCGCACCCGGAAGCTCTTTGAGTCCGCCGAGACCCGGATGTCCGTTAGGTAGCCGGAGGCGTCGCGCGAGCCGAGGCGGATGCCCTGCAGGCTCTCCATGGGGCCGAGGTGGTTGCGCAGGGAGTCGAGCAGGTCCTCCTCCGAGAAGAAAGCCGACCACCGGAACTGCGGGCTGGTCTTGCAGTAACGGTCGCTCACTCCTCTTAAGGGCTTGGGCGTCGGAGAGCCTCCCCAGATCGCGTTGACGGAGGCGGTGTGGCCCCCGCAGCAGGAATGGAAGTAGGCGTCGAGCCTGCGGCCGCGCCAGGAGAGGACCTGGCCGGAGGTGGAGCGCACCGCCTCGAGCACGCGCTCGGACTCCGCCTCCAGGCCGCTGTAGACCTGGCTGCGCGCGTCGTCGGAGAGGTCGAAGCCCAGTTCGGAGTACTTGCCGAGGTTGTTGAGGGCGAAGGTCCGGGCCACCACGGCCTGGGCCTTGAGCGCCTCCAGGGGC
>CAYHRV010000129.1:0-9239 GCA_964359165.1 uncultured Elusimicrobia bacterium | reverse complement strand
GTCAGCGTGAAATAGACCGCGTAGAAGATGCTCGTCCGGGGCCAATGTCCGTGGCTGAACTTGGCCCCGTACTCGAAGCCCTTGACGCAAAGGAAGGCGAACCCCAGCGCTATGGTGGCGGCCATAAACGCGCGGAAACCCGCCCTATCGCGCTCGAGCGCCCTCACATAAGCCAGGAGGATGGTCACGCTGGAGGCGATGAGGATGAAGGTGTTGAGCGTGGCCAGGGGTACGTTCAATACCTCCCAGCCGCGCGGCCAGGAGGGGGAGGCGGTGCGCAGGACGATGTAGGTGGTGAAGAGCGTCGAGAAGAGCATGATCTCCGAGGCCAGGAAGAGCCAGGTCCCGAGCTTGCCGTTGGGGATCCCGGTGGAGCCCTCCTCGGCGGGGCCGGCGTGGGACGCCGCGTCCGCTCTCATGACGCCCCCTCTTCCACGTGCTGGGGCGTCCAATCCGAGGGAGCGCCCGGCTTGGAATATTCATACGGGCCCCGGTGGACCCGGGGGGGAGAGGCGAAGTTGCCGTGCGGCGGAGGCGAGGGGCAGGCCCATTCGAGCGTGGTCGCCTTCCAGGGATTCTCCTCGGTCTTCTCCCCTCGGAACATGCTGTGGAACAGGTTCCAGATGAAGGGAAGCTGGAAGAGGAAGAGGAGCCAGGCCGAGACCGAGGAGACGACGTTCATCGGCTGGGTGGAGAGGTTGTGAGCCTGGATGGTGGGATCGTGCAGGCGGCGCGAGACCCCGGCCAGGCCCTGGATGAACATGGGGAAGAAGATGCCGTTCATGCAGACGACCGAGCCCCAGAAATGCACCTTGCCCCAGAAGTCGTCCATCTTGCGGCCGAACCACTTCGGGAACCAGTGGTAGACCCCGCCCAGGAGGGCGATGATGGAGCCCGTGACCACCACGTAGTGGAAATGGCCGATGACATAGTAGGTATCGTGGAGGTAGATGTCGGTGACGGAGAGCCCCAAGGGCAGGCCGGTGAGCCCACCGATGCCGAAGAGGGGGAGGAAGGCGAGCGCGAAGAGCATGGGGGTCGTGAAGCGGATCGAGCCGCCCTTGAGGCTGAGCACCAGGCAGGTGAGCACGGCGACGGAGGGCACGGAGATGATCATGGTGGTGATCAGGAAGAAATTGCTCAAGACCGCGGACATGCCGCTGAGGAACATGTGGTGCGCCCAGACCACGAAGGACATCCCTCCGATGAACATCATGGAGTAGACTACTTCCTTATATCCGAAGATCGGCTTGCGGGTGTTGGCGGCCATGATCTCGGCGACGATCCCCATCGCCGGAAGGATGAGGACGTAGACCTCCGGATGGGCCAGGAACCAGAAGAGATGCTGCCAGAGCAGGGGTTGTCCCCCGCCGGAGAAGTCCATGGCCCTGCCGCCCACGAGCATGCCCGCGGGCATGTAGAAGCTCGTGCCGGCCACCCGGTCCATGAGCTGGAGCACGGCCGCCGCCTCCAGGGGGGGGAAGGCCAGGAGGAGAAGGACGGCCGTGACGATCTGGGCCCACACGAAAAGCGGCATGCGCCAGAGCGTCATGCCCGGAGCCCGCATGTTGAGGGCCGTCACCAGGAAGTTGATGGAGCCGAAGAGCGAGGAGGTGATGATGAACACCATGGCCAGCAGCCAGACGGTCTGGCCGGGGTTGATCACGGAGAGGGGGGGGTAGGAGGTCCAACCGGATTGGGCGGCCCCTCCGGGCAGGAAGAAGGAGAGCAGCATCAGCAGGCCGCCCGGAAGATAGACCCAGTAGGAGGCCATGTTCAAGCGGGGGAAGGCCATGTCCGGCGCGCCGATCTGCAGGGGCAGGATATAATTGCCGAAAGCCCCGACGCCGAGAGGGACCACGCCGAGGAAGACCATGATGGTGCCATGCATGGCCCCCAGGGAGTTGTAGAAATCCGGCATCATGACCCCGCCCGGAGCCAGCGAGGAGGGAAGGAGGCGCCCGATGAGCGGGATGGGGGTGCCGGGATAGGCGAGCTGCCAGCGCATGAGCATCATGAAGATGAAGCCGGTCATGAGGAACACGAAGGAGGTGAACAGATACTGCAGGCCGATCACCTTATGGTCCACCGAGAACACATAGGTCCGAAGGAAACCCGCCTCGTGACCGCCCGCGTGCGCCGCGTCGCTCATATCAACCCGCCTTCTTCCCGATGTTGTCGGCCGCGGCGGCCCCATGGGGCGCCTGCTGGGCGGACCACTTCTCGTACTCGGCGGCCGTGTGCACGACCACGTCGGCCTTCATGCTGGCGTGGCCCACTCCGCAGAGCTGGGCGCAGGTGATCTCGAAGCGGCCCTCCAGCGTGGGCTCGAACCAGACCGGGATCACCATGCCCGGGACGATATCCTGCTTGACCCGGAACTCCGGGATGAAGAAACTGTGGATGACGTCCTTGGAGGTGAGGCGCGCCAGCGTCTTGCGGCCCATGGGCAGGTGCAGGATATTGACGGTGACGATGTCGTCGGCCCCCGCCGGGTCCGCCGGGTCCAGGCCGAGGGGGTTGGCGAAATCCAGGGCGTCCGGGGTCCGGCGGCCGAAGACGGCATCCTTGCCCGGGTGGCGGAAAGTCCAGGTGAACTGCTCGGCCGTGACCTCGACCACGTTGGCCTCTTTCTCGGAGGGGAAGCTGTTCTTGATGCGGTGCCAGTTCGGGATGGCGTAGACCACGATGAGGATGATCTCGAAGGCCAGGACCACGAAATCCGGGGCGAGAGACACCCAGTGGGAGCCTTGCTCGTATTGGGCCTTGACCCCCTCGCGGCGCCGGTAGCGCAGGAGGAGGTAGGCGAAGAATACCGTCCAGAGGATGAAGATGAGGAACATGGCCCCATGGATCACATAGAGGCCGAAATCTATCTCCTTGGCGAAGGAGGAGGCCGCGACCGGGAGGCCCCAGCCGTAGTTGCCGCTCACCCTACCACTCACCCCCTGAGGTCTTGGGCTGGAGGGAGATGAGATAATCGGCCAGGGCGCCCAACTCGTCGTCCTTGAGCTTCTCCCCCCAGGCGGGCATGTTCAGGAGCGGGTCGGCGCCGGCGGGATCGGCCTTGGCGGACTGGGGCACTCCCTGGCGCAGCTTGTCGAGCAATTCCTCCTTGGAAAAGCCCTCGGCTACCTTGGTCAGCGCGGGGATCTTGCCCCCGACCACGTTGTTGTTGGGGTAGCCGCCGGCGCCGTTCTTGCCGTGGCAGGACACGCACCCGACCTTCGCATAGAGGGCGGCGCCCCGCTTGACCGGGTCCGAGCGCAGGTCCCCTTCATCCCAAGGCCGGACCCCTTCCAGATGTTCCTTCCCCTGAAGAGTGGCGAGATACGCCGCCAAGTCCTTGCGGACATGATCCTTGAAGAAGAATTTGGGCATGACCACGCCCTCCTTCCAAGCCCCCGGGTCCTTGAGCCAGAGGTCCAAAAAGGCGGCGTCCTTGCGGAATCCCACGAAGGTGAGATCCGGTCCCAAACTCCCGCCGACCTTGCCTATGCGATGGCATTTCTTGCAGTCGTAGGACGCGTACACGGCTTTCCCGCGTTCCTCCGGAGTCGCGTCCTTCGCGCAGGCGGATAGCGCCAGGAGAGCGGGCAGGAGGAGGGCTAAGGGTATGGGTCGAATGTCACGCGAAGAGTTGACGGAAATCATCTTATTCAAAAGATAATACAAATACCGATTTTTGTCAACAAATCGCGTCATATCCAGACATGACGGGACGCATGGGGGGGATTTGGATGATGAAAACGGGGTTGAAAGGTTATATAATGTGACGCATGTCATATCGACCAGTGACTTCCAGCGCTCGCCTTGTGAGGCGGCTCGGACTTGCGGCCGCCGCGACCATCCTCCTCTCGTCTCACGCGCAAGCGGGGACTTTCGATATCGGAGACGAGCCCTCCCGCCGCCTCTCCCTCTCGGGACTTCTGGACGTCCGTTACGCGCATACCAGCCAGACCCTGGGCTGGCTCTCGGGAGGAGTCAACCGTTTGCGCTACGGGGGAAAGGACACCGACAACAACGCCTCCGGCGACCGCGACGCCCATGTCTTCGCCGTGCCGCAGATGAGCCTCGTCCTCGACGCCCCAGTCCCGCTCGACGCGTCGGTCCACGCCCAGCTCAACCTGGACGCGGACTCCGACTCCGGCGGCGGCTCGGCGGGCTTAGTCGAGGCCTATGCCGCCTTCGACGGCTCCGAGGGGGAACGCTCCTGGCGCGCGCGCCTGGGCGCGCTCATCCCTCCGATATCCTGGGAACATCCGGGCAAGGCCTGGAGCACGCGCCATACCCTGACCCCCTCCGCCATCGGGAGTTGGATCGGGGAAGAGGTCCGCGGTTTCGGCGCCGAAGGCTCCTACGGACTCAAATACGGTCCCCACTCGGCCCGCGTGACCGGCGGCCTCTTCTCGGGCGGCGACCAGACCGGCTGGATACTCTTCGAGAGGGGCTGGGGGCTGCACGACTATCAATCCACGCTCAATGAGACCGTGCCGCTCCCTAACAACAAGACCGAGCGCCCCTTCCTGGAGCTCGACGGACGCCCCGGCCATTACGAGCGCCTGAATCTGAGCTTTTCCGACGACCTGCTCAAGCTCGGCGGCGGCTTCTGGGACAACGAAGGGGACCCCGGAGCCTATCGCCTCGAGGGGACCTCCAGCCTCGCGGTGTGGAGCACCGAATTCTGGGACGCGGGGGCCCAACTCCAATGGCGCCGCTGGCTCCTGCTCTCGCAGTTCGTCTCCGGACGGTCCTCCATGGTCAAGCGAGAATGGACGGGCTGGCAGGCCTGGTACGGCCTGGCCGCCTATCGTCTCGGAGCCTGGACGCTCTCGGGGCGCTACGACGATTTCGATGTTCACAAAGGGGGGGAGAACGGCTACGCCCTCACCGCCTGCCTCCAATGGGACAGGAACAAGGCCCAGCGCTTGAGCGCTGAATTCCTCCATGCCTACGCCCGGCCCGGGTTCGCGGTCCGCGATGCCCAGAAAGATGAGCTCCTCCAACTCAACGCCCGTTTCTTCTTCGGCGATTAGGCCCCTGCTCGCGGCCCTCGCGTTGACGGCGGCCGCGCGTGTAGCCGGGGCTGTGCAAGTCGAGGCCCTGGTGAGCGACATCGAGGGCAAACCGTTAAAAGACGCGGTGGTCTTCGCTTACGAGGTGAAAGGCTCCACCTTCGCTCCGCCCGAGGCCCCGGCGATCATGGACCAGGTGAACCTCGAGTTCGAGCCGCGCCTGCTCGCGGTGCAGGCCGGGACCAAGGTCCAATTCCCCAACAAGGACAATGTCCATCACCACCTCTACTCCCTCTCCTCGGCCAAGGCCTTCGAGCTTCCGCTCTACAAAGGAGAGCCCAGCGCTCCCGTGCTCTTCGAGAAGCCCGGCGTGGTGAAGCTCGGCTGCAACATCCATGATTGGATGAGCGCCCTCATCCTGGTGCTCCCCAACCCCTATTTCGCCAGGACGGACGCGGCGGGCAAGGCGCTCCTGGAGGTTCCGGACGCTTCCTTGGAGTTGGCCGTCTTCCATGAGCGACAGCGCGACCCGCTGGATTCCACGCGCAAGAAGCCCTCCATGGAAAAAGAGGGGTCTCGGGCCTCCTGGAAGCTCGCTCTCAAACCGGAACGCAAGAAGAAGCGGCCCGCCGCAGCCTACCCTTGAGATTCCCCTTCCGTCTGAAGATCCTGGCGGCCTTCCTGGCCTTGCTGGGGACCGTGCTGGCCGTGAGCCTTCTGCTCGTGGAGCGCTCACAGACCGCGCGCACCGAGTCGGAGGTGCGCCTCGCCTTGGAGGTAACCCGGGGAGTATTCCTCTCCCTCCTGGAGCGCCGGCAGACCCAGCTCGCCACGGCCCTGCGCCTCATGGGCGGGGATTTCGCCTTCAAGCAGGCCCTCTCCACCGCGGACCCGGCCACCATCGAATCCGCCGCGCAGAACTTCCGCCAGCGCATCGGCGCGGACGCCCTGTGGGTGACCGACGGGGAAGGCCGGCTCTACGCCGACACCACGCGCATGATGAGGCCCGGGCGTTCCCTGGCCAAGCTCCCCTCCGTGGCCGCCGCGCTCAAGGAGGAGCCGGGAACGGCGATCCAGGTCATTATGGGAAAGGCCTACCAGACGGCGGCCGTGCCCATACTCGCCCCGGACCTCATCGGAGTGCTGGCCGCGGGGTTCGCGATCAACGACGGGGTGGCCTTCGACCTCAAGAAACAGACCCTCTCGGACGTCTCTTTCGAGGCCCTGGGACCCGGCGGGGGGATATTCGCCTCCACGCTCCCGCCCCCGGCGCACAAAGCGCTCCTCTCGGCGCGCGGCTCGGGCCTGCGGCTGGGCGAAGCCGCGGTCGCCGGAGCGCCCGGGAGCCGCCAACTCATCCTCGCCTTCGACGTATCCCCCGAGCTCCGGGCCTTCATCCAGCGCGACTGGGAGGAGGCCCTCAAGCCCCTGCGCCGCCTGGAGAGGACGCTTCAGCTCATCGGCCTGGCGGGCTTCGCCCTGGCCCTGGCCGTGGGCCTGCTCATCGCGGGCGGGGTCACGGCCTCGATCCGAAAGCTCGCCGAGGCGACCCGGCGCTTGGCGGAGGGCGACCCGGACGTCCGGGTGGACATCCGCAGCCGCGACGAGATCGGAGAACTGGGGAGCGCCTTCAACCGGATGGTCGAGGGTTTGCGCGAGAAGGAGAAGATCCGCTCGGTGCTGCGCAAGGCGGTGTCCAAGGAGATCGCCGACGAGCTCCTCAAGCGCGGCGAGATCAACCTCGGCGGAGAGGAGCGCTCCATCACCGTGTTGTTCTCCGACATCCGCTCCTTCACGACCATCTCCGAGGGGCTCGCGCCCGCGGAACTGGTGGCCCAGCTCAACGCCTATTTCGCGAGCATGGCCCGGGCGATCGACCGGTCCCAGGGCGTCATAGACAAGTTCGTGGGAGACGCCATCATGGCGCTCTTCGGCGCGCCGCTCTCCACGCCCCAGGACGCGGGCAACGCCCTGCGCGCCGCCCTGCGCATGGGGGAGGCTCTCGACGAGCTCAACGCGGAGCGCGCCGGGCGCGGCCTGAGCCCCTGGCACAACGGGATCGGCCTCAACACCGGACGCGCGGTGGCCGGGACCATGGGTTCGGAGGAGCGCTGGTCTTACACGGTGATCGGAGACTCCGTGAACCTCGCCAGCCGCCTCGAAGGCCTCACCAAGCATTATGGAGCCCGGATACTGTTGAGCCGGGAGACTAAGGAGGCGGGCGGCGCGGGCTTCCTCTATCGGACCCTGGACTTGGTGAGGGTGAAGGGCAAGACCAAGCCGGTCGAGGTCTTCGAGTTGTTGGGCGAGGGCATCCCCGCGCCCGAGTGGCTTGCGGGCTTCGAGCAGGGAGTGCGGGCCTACCGAAGCGGGGATTTCCCCTCCGCCCGCGAAGCCTTCGCCGGCTCCCTCTCCCTCCACGGCGGCGACAAAGCCGCTCAGGAATACCTCCGCCGCCTCGACTCCTTTCCGGCGGGCCCCCCGCCGGACTGGGACCCCGCCCACACCATGCTGGACAAATAGGCCGCCCGCGCCGGCCCGTCCTTCGTCTTGCCCCTCGATTGGAAACCCTACGAACCTATGATAAGATGGGGCGGGACAGGATCAAAGGAGGCCATGAAAATGAGAACCCTACTGGCGGCGGCGTTCGTGGCGGCGTTTTTAGGATTGCAGGGAACTTCCTGGTCCGCGGAGGCCGCGGGAGAGGGTCTTGATGCCCGGGTCACGATCAGGGTGAAGAGCGCTCCCCTAGCGTCCTTCCTCGACACTCTTTCCGAGCAGGCCAAGGTGAACTTCATCATCACCGAGGGCCTGGAGGGAAAGCAGGTCACGGCCTTCTTGCAGAACGTCACCGCGCGGGAAGCGCTCCAGATCCTGCTGGAGATCAAGGGTCTGACCTACCGGCAGATCGGGAAGTCGAACACCTATGTGGTCTCCCCGCGCTCCAAGACCGTGGAGCCTCTGCTCACCCGCATCTACTCCCTGGCCGACATCCAGCTCGCTTCGTTCACGGCCGAGCCGCCGATCATCGCGGCCCTCAAGAGCGTCTTGACCAAAGCGGGTAAGGTCGTGGGGGACCCCAGGACCAACGCGATCGTCGTCACGGACTATCCCGACATCTTCGCTCAAGTCGAGCAGGTCATCGCCGAGCTCGACAAGCCTGCGCGCAAGTAACCCGGTCCTCAGCGCAGGGAAGCGGGGTAGTCCTCGAATCCAGAAGCGGCGGACCGACCGGGCTTATGCTTCATACTAGCCGATCTCTCAGGCTGATCCCGGCGGCGGCCCTGCTCCTGGTCTCCGCCGCGGCCATATTGGTCTTCATTTTTTGCGATTCAACGGACCCCGCCCTGGTGATCACGAGCCTGGCGTTGGCCTTCTTCACCGCCATCGCCGGAATGCTGCTTTTCTTCAAGGCGACCGCGCCGGATGCGGGCGACCATGAGTGGAAAACGCTCGCGGGCCTCTCGCCCGAAAGCCGTCGACTGCTGAACTGGACGAACGGATTCGCCATCACCCTGGTACTCTGTGGAACGCTGGTCTCGTTTAAGGCGGCGAAGAACTCCTACCTGGAGAGCGCGGGCTACTTCCTTTCCATCTGCGGGGCGATAGTCCCTTACATCGTATTCCGCCTCCTGCGCAAGGAATAGACACCCCTGGCAGTAGGGGGGAACTCCCGCTATGATCAATGAGGTGAGCTCAGAACGCATCCGCCTGGAGAACGAGGCGCTTGAAGTCGAAGCCGCGACCGACTTCGGGCCCCGCATCCTCCATTTCGCCGCGCGCGGGATGCCCAACCTCCTGGGCTCCGCCCCGGCGGCGCGGGTCAAGACCCCCTGGGGGGATTGGCGCCCGGTCGGCGGCCACCGACTCTGGCTCGCGCCGGAAGACCGGCCGCGCAGCTACCACCCCGACGACAGCCCGGTGAGGGTCCGCCGGAGGGCGCGGGAAGCGGTCCTGACCGGGGCCGTCGAGGCCGGGACCGGCCTGCAGAAGCAGATGATACTCCGGCTCGAGCCGCGCCGCCTCGAGGTCCGCCACCGGCTGCTCAACCGCGGACGCCGGCCCATCGACGCCTCCGCCTGGGCGCTGAGCATCTGCCGGCCGGGCTCCACGGGGATCGTCCCGCGGGAGCCGCGGCTGGATTGGAGCAAAGAGGTCCGGCCGGCGGGACCGATCGCGCTATGGCACTACACGGATCCGGCCGACCCGCGCTTCTCCTTCGGA
>CAYHRV010000128.1:0-9281 GCA_964359165.1 uncultured Elusimicrobia bacterium | reverse complement strand
CGTTGTTCGTCGCTCAGATAGCTCAAGCTATCCTCGCTCCTCTCGCCTAGCGCTTCCCTCAATCTCGGGCCTCCAAAAAGGGCGTTATGTCGCGGTCGCAGCACTGACGCGGTGATTCTACCATGACGGCCGGGCTTGTTTCATACATGGCGCAGGGCCTTATGGACCACCAAGCGCGAGGCTCTCAGGCCCGGGGCCGCGGCCGCGGCCACGCTCACCGCGAAGGCGAGCGCCGCCGCCCTGGCGTGGCTCGTCCACACCGGCCTCATGTAGATGACGTCGTCGAAGGGCATGAAGTAGGAGAGCGCGTCCCCCACGGGCAGGGCCAGGCCGCTGGCCTGGAAATACGAGATGAGGCACCAGCCCAGGACGAGGCCCGCCACGGTCCCGAGGCTTCCCATCAGCACGGACTCCGCGGCCAGGAGCTTCATCACGAAAGCCGGGCGCGCGCCCAGGGCCCGGAGCACGCCGAACTCCCGGATGCGCTCGAAGAAGGACATGGACACGGTGTTGAGTATGCCCAGGCCCACGATGGCGAAGATGACGGTCATGAGCACGGCCCAGAGGGCGTCCTCGAACTTCTTGATGCCCACCACCTCGGAACCCACGTCCTCGTAGGTGAGGAGCGCGGCCACGGGATCCGAGAAGCGCGCGGAGAGGTCCTTGGCCACCCGAAAAGCCGCCTGGGAGTCCTTGAGCCTGGCCACCGCGTGGCTCACCCTGCCGGGCCGGCCGCGCAGGGCCTGGGCCGAGGGCAGGGGGACATAGACGATCTGGGCATCGAAGGCGTCGCTCCCGCTGTGGTAGATGCCGCTGAGGCGGAAGAGCTCCGAGTTCATGGAGCCGTCGGGGCCCTGCGCCATGAGCACGGTCTTCTCACCTAAGCGCAGGTCGAGATGGTCGGCCAGCTTATCGCCCATCACGATGTCGCGCGCCTTCTCCACATAGCGGCCCGAGCGCAGGTAGCCCGGCATGATGGAGAGCTTGGGCTCGATGTCCGGCTCCACGCCCACCACCAGCACCCCGCGCGAGCCGGAGGCCGAATAGGCCAGGCCGGTGAAGAGCAGGCGCAGTCCGGCCGCCTCCACCCTCGGGTCCGATAGGAGCAGGGCCTTGTGCGCCTCCCCCCCCTCCAAGAGCGGGAGGGGCACTTTCCTATCCTTGGCCTCACGAGCCTGCACCTGAAGGTGCCCCACCATCACGCCGGTGGACTTGTCGACCATCTGGCGCTGAAAAGAAGTGAGCAAGCTCTGGCCGAACATCACCGCGGCCAGCCCGAAAGCCACTGAGAAGATGGTCAGAAGGCTCCGGCGCTTGTTTCGCCAGAGGTTGCGCCAGGCCAATACAAGGAAAGGGAGCTCCATCAAAGATATCTCAGGGCTTCCGTGGGTTTGAGCTTCGCGGCCTTGAGCGCCGGGGGCAGTCCCGCGAGCAGGCTGGTGAGGAGCACGCTGGCCAGGGCCGCGGCATGCATGGGCCAGTTGAAGCGGAGATAGAGCACTGTGTCGAAGGGCATGAAATAGCTCACCGCGTCCTTAAGGGGGAGGATGAGCCCCGCGTGGCGGTAATAGACGATGGTCCCGGCCCCCAGGGCGACTCCCAGGAGAGTCCCGCAGAGGCAGAGCAGGAAGGATTCCAAGAGCACCGTGCGCACGATGAAGGAAGGCCGCGCGCCCAGGGCGCGCAGGACGCCGAACTCGCGCAGGCGCTCGAACATGGACATGAGCAGGGTGTTGGCCACGCCCAGGGCCACGATAGCGAAGACCACGGCCAGCACGATGGAGAGCAAGGCGTTCTGGTAGCGCCGGATGCCCACGAGCTCATGGTCGATCTGCTCCCAGGTCACGGCCTCCACCGGCAGGTCGGAGAGCTCGGCGGCCAGGAGCGCGCGCGCCTCGTAGATCTTCTGCGGGTCATCGAGGCGCACGACCAGGTTGTTGATCCGGCCCTCCAAGGCGAGCATGCCCTGCAGGGAGGCGAGCGGGACATAGACGAGCTGGGCGTCGAAGGTGTGGCTGCCGGTGTGGAAGATGCCTGTGATCCTGAAGCGCTCCGCGCCGATGCTCCCGTCGGAAGCCGACGCCATGAGCACGAGGTCTCCTCCCAGGCGCAGGCCGAGCTGTTCGGCGAGCTTAGCCCCGATGTAGGCCTCGGGAGCGGACGCGTCGCCCAGGTACTCGCCCTGCGTCTTGTAGGAGTGCATGCTGGTGATGCGCCGCTCCTTGCCGGGCTCCACGCCGCAGAGGAGCACCCCGGCGGAATCCTCGGAAGAGGAGGCGAGCCCCGTGATATGGAGGCGCTTGCCGTAGGCCCTGAGCCCCGGGAGGGCGGCCGCGGCCTTCTCCACCCGGGCGATGTCCTTTAGGTACTTATCCGGGAGCTTGTAGTCGTCGACGCCCTTGGCCACCACCTGCACATGCCCGGTGAATACGCTGGTGGCCTTCTCGATGAGCTGGAGTTGTATGGTCTTGATGAGGCTCTGGACGAAGAGGATGGCGGCCAGGCCGAAGGCGATGGAGGCCAGGGTGATGGCCGTCCGGCGCCGGTTGCGCCAGATGTTGCGCCAAGCGAGCTTGGTCACTTTTGAAGGCGGCTCAGGCTGAAGAAGGAGTCCGCGAGCTCCACGTCGAAGTCGATCTCCTTGTAATCGAGCACCGTGCGCCGGCCCGGGTGGCGCGTGGGGCGGCATTCGAGCCGGGTGGGCACCAAGCGCCCCTCCATGGATCGGATCTGGGAGAGCGTGATCGAGCGGATGAGTTCCCCGCGCTCGCTGTAGTCCTCCTCCCCCAAGGGGATCACCCAGCCGTCGGGGTAGATGCCGAGGGAGAAAAGGACCTTGCCCCAGACCACCGGGGCGTCCGGCTTGGGCAGGGCCTCGATCAGGTAGGTCTCGTACACCGGGCCCGGGGTTTTCTTGAGGGTCCGATGCGTGTAGTCCTTGACGATGGAATCGGCCTTCACGATGTCCTCGTAGGTGAAGTCCGAGCCCTGCCAGGAGGAGTGCATCATGGTCGAAGGCACCTTCATGATGCGCTCCACGCGCGGCATCCACATCCACATCTCCCCCGCTCGCCGCAGGGTGGTGGTGCCCTTATCCTTGGCCGGGGCGTGGATGAGGATGAAGGCCTTCTCCCGGCCCTGGTTCCACGCCTCGATGTCGAGGCTCCGGGTCCACTCGGGCGTGGTGATGGTCATGACCACGCGGGCGTGGCTGGAATCCCCGCGCAGGACCTTATTGGCCTTGTCCACCAGCTCGCGGACGCTATAGTCCGCGCGGACCGCGGGGCTGGACGCTCGGACCTCCATGTGCTCGGCCGGGGTGGACGCCGCGACCTCTTGCGCGCGGGCGAGGGCCGTGGGGAAGAAGAATATCCCGACCACCAGGGAGAGCATGCCGACGCGGCGCAAGTTCGCGCGCATTGGAAGAGTATATCCGTGCGCGCGGCCCAAATCCACTCCGGCGCGGCCAAGGACCTCGACTCGGTCCATGAGCCGGATCTATCGAGGCTGCGCTCGCGCAGCATCTCTCTGGAGCGGCGGATCGGGAGGTGTTCGGTCGGAGGGCCAAAATAATGCTTGAAAAAACGCGTTTTTAACTTATCCCGGGCTAAGTTAAAATCGTGGAAATATAATCGTTTTTTTGGGCCTCCGACCGGCTCCTGACAGGAGGACGGACCCGCGAACGCGCTTACCCATGGGCGACTGGCGGATCATCTATTCCGTAGAGGATATACGGCGGACCGTCACCATCCTTCGCGTCCTGCGGCGATCCGAGAGAACCTACAAGGACATTTAAAACCCGGTCAGGAATCTCCCAAGACCATTCCTAATCGAACAAACCCAGCAAAGGCGCAAGCAAAATTAACCGAAAACGCCACAATTCCGCGAGCTCCGCCGGTATCCGAACAAACGGGTTGCGGGACCTTTTCTTTCTGTTGGATATTCCCTGCAGGGCCCTGCGGGCCTCTCGTTCGCCTATGTGTTTTGGTTCGGCGATGATTTTCTTCAAGAGCGCTTCGGCGTCGCCGTTGTCCATGGCATATAATTCACGCGAAGCCCAATCTCGCACCGCCGGTCGAGGGTCTCTCATGGCCGTCTCCAAATGAGCGAGCTTCTGAGCTTCAGGCACATATCGGAACTCGATCCGCTGAATGGACCGAATCACCTCCCACACCAGCCCCCGATCCCGCCTCGTGTCGGCCACAGCGATAATATTTCTCAACATTTCGAGACTTTCCTTGCGGCCTATGTATCCAAGTGCTTCCGTTGCCGCTTCACGAATCCTCCGATCTTCATGACTCAGGGATTGAACGGCCAGCTCATAGCCTGCGTCATCCTGATGTCTTCCAAGCTCCCTAGCCGCCGTGAGACGGACACCCAAATCTGAATCCTGCAGACTTTTCCTCAAAATCGGGACTGCTTTATCAGCATAGAGGTATGACAATTTACCTATCGCCGTCCTGCGACAAAATGTAGCTTTATCGGTCTCTATGACCCTAACCAAGATTGGAAACCAGTCATATGTCATGAAAGATTCGATTATCGACATCGCCTGAGCACGCACTAAGAAATCCTCATCTTGCAGGATCTTTCTTTCAATATCCGGCACCACCTTTGGATTGCCGATCTCTTCGAGAATGAAGAGTGCACCGCGTCTCACCTTCTTATTGGGGTCATCCAAGCCGTTGAGCAAGGCCGGAATGGCCCTCCTCGGTGACCTTAGGAGCTTATTACTAGCTTGAATTCCCTCACCCCCATCACCGTTCCCTAATTTCTGGACAGCCTCCCACATGTCCGGATCGATATGCCTGCTTTCGGGCACAGATTTTGTTGCGGTAGAAGGGGCAGCCCCATGAATCTCCTGAGCCGCAGGTTCCGTCGCCGGAAAAATCAGCAGGCCCAAAACCAGGATGCTCAAGCGGCAAGGATTTTCGGACATTAGAGAGAGTATATCCGTGCGCGCGGTCCAAATCCACTTGGAATCGGCATTCCTTTTTTTATCGGTCCGCTTCAGCATCGCGTATGTATTTTTTTAATAAAAAAATACTTAATTTTACAGCATAATCCGCATCGCCCGGGCGATGCGGATTATGCTGTTATTTACAATACTTTTTTATTAAAAATCGGCGAACTTTCTCACTCCGGCCATGAACGCGACGAACGCGGGAGCGTTCGTCGGGTCTCAGGAGACGGGACCGCGGCGAAGATGCTTGCGCAGCCAGGAGAAGAGAGGGACGCCCAGGCTCACCGCCGCGATGACCGCGCCCAAGGCCATGAGCAGGGCGGGCATGGACCAGCCCAGGACGAGGCCGGCCTGCATGAAAACGAAGGGCGGCAGGGCGAGGGTCACGGAGAGCACGGAGAGCCACTTGAACACCGTGGGCTGGACCTCGATGGCCAGCCTCTGCTGATAGAGCGAGCGCCACTGGATCTGCATGCCGGTCAGACCCACGCCGAGGAGCAGGGCGGCGGCCATGGAGAGCGGGACGCTCTGCAGGAGGAGCGAGGCGGCCAGGAAGGCCAGCATGGAGGCGATGCCGGCCGCGGCCCAGCCGCGCTCGGAGAGTTTTCCGGCGAGCTTGGGCGCGTAGGCCGTGGCCAAGGCGACGAGAAGGCTCCCCGCGGTGTAGAACGCCACAAGGGTGCCGTTGAGCGAGGGCTGGCGGAACACCTCGAGGGCGAGGAAGGGAGCCAGGAACATGTAGAGGGACAGGTGCGAGAAGACGGTGAAGATGTAGGGGAGGTAGAGCATCTTAGGCAGGCTCTTCTCCGTGCCGCCGGTCTCCTTGCCGCCCTCGGACTTCTCGCGCTTGAGCTTCATGAACCAGATGGGGACCGCGCTGGCGAGCATGAGGGCCGACATCACGGCCGCGGCCGGGTTGAGGCCGAGCAGAGGGATGAGGCCCGCGATGACCAGGGCCGCGGTGAGCTCCGCGCCCTCGAAAGCGGCGTAGAAGAGGGAGCCCGCTTTGTCCAAGCGCTCGCGGTCCTCCTGGCCCAATATGCGGGGGGCGATCTCCTTCTCGGCCACCCCGCGCAGGGCGCCGTAGACGAAGCCCGCCAGCAGATTGGAGGCGAGGAAATGCACGGGCGAGAAGGCCCCCGTGAGCGCGTGCAGGACGGGCACGGAGAGGGCGAAGAGCCCGTGGAGGAGATTGCCGGCCAGATACACCTTCTTCGCGTCGAAGCGCTTGACCCACTTCTCGCCCAGGAAACTGCCCGGGAGTATGGCCAGGAGGAAGGAGGCCTGGCTCGCGACCGCGAAAGCGAGCCCCTGCGCCGAGTAGGCGTAGAGCGGGGCGATCAGCGAGGTGGCTTCCTGGCCCAGGGCGTAGAGGAACTGGGCGGCGAGATAGAGGTGATAGGAGACGGGAAGACCCTTGGCGGATTTTTCGGCGGGCTTGGGAGAGGCCGGCCCCCCGGGAGCGTCCTCGCTCCCGGCGATTTTTCCCTGCTTTGAAAGTCCGCCTCCCGAGAGGCGCGTCCCTGCCTGGGTAACCGGCACGGGGAGGCTTCCAGCCACCCTGGGTAGCCCGTCGAAAAACAGTCCCCCGCTCGGGCTGGAGTCCAGCCCGAGTTTCGCCTCGCGCTCCAGCTCGCCGGCGATGCTTTCGAGGTCCCTTCCCGCCGCGGCGGACCGCGGCGCGTCCGGAGTGTTTTTGGCCTGAGAATCCGTTTCTTGATGGACCGGGAGGGATATCCTGTTTCCCTCTATCAGGAGCACCGCCTGTGCCGCTCTCGCGGCGGCCGAGGGGGCCGACAAGAGCGCCGGAGCGGAACGGGCCCCGGCGGCCGAGGCCGCCTGGGCGGTCGGAGGCTTGGCGAAGGAGGGGAGAGCGGCCGGACCCGCGAGTCCGGCCGGAGAAAGGGAACTCAGCGACGGGCCAAGGGGAACAGGAGAGACCGGGAAGACTCCAACGGGCGCGCTTGCGCGCGCCGCTGGGGTCCCCGCGCCGAAGGAGCCCATCCCGACGGTCTGGGCAAAGACCTGGGGCAAGGGGCCCTGCGTCCAGAGCAGGCAGGCCAGCAGGAGGCCGGAGAGCGGGCGCTTCATGTCCCTACCAGTGTACCCATCGCAGACTCGGCGGGCGTGGGTATTTGGGCGCCCCGCCACGGGGCCAAGGGACCCCGCGTTGATTGGGTCTTTGGCCTTTAGCGGCGTTCTCGGCGGAGCGAGGCGATGTCCAATGCGAGCAGGGCGGCGGCTTTCATGGCGGAGGGGTCGGCGACTCCCTTCCCGGCGATGTCGTAGGCCGTGCCGTGGCCGGGCGAGGTGCGGATCAAGGGGACCCCGAGCGTCCAATTGACGACGGCGGGATACGCACGGCGGCGAAAGCCGCCGCGTGTCGTGATTTTCTCCGCAGCGCGCGTTGCGCGCCGTGCACGGGCGCCGGCGGTCTTAAGAGCGATGAGCGCCTGGTCATGGTAGAGGCACACGACGGCGTCGTAGCGGCCCTCGGCGTGCGCGCCCCAGGCCGAGTCCGCGGGCAAAGGTCCGGCGATGTCCAGTCCCCGGCGGCGAAGATGCCGGGCCGCGGGAGCGAGCAGGGTCTTCTCCTCGATGCCGAGCAAGCCGCCTTCGCCGGCGTGTGGGTTGAGGGCGCAGAGGACGAGCCTCGGCCGGGCTATGCCCAGCTCCTTGCGCAGGGCGCAGGCCGCGAGGTCCGCGGCCTCATAAAGGCCCTCCGCGCTCAGCGCGGAGGGGACCTCGCCAAAAGGGATGTGCCGCGTGGCCAATACGGCGCGCAGGCCCCCGCAGATGAGCATCATGGCCGCGCGCGGGGATCGGGTCACGCCTTGGAGCAGGGAGGTGTGGTCGAGATGGGGGGCGCCCGCCATGCGCCAGGACTCCTTGGAGACGGGCGCGGTGACCAAGGCGTCCGCGATCCCGCGCAGGCATAGGTCCACGCCCGCGCGCACCGCGGCGTAGGAGAGACGCCCGCCCTCGGCCGAAGGCCCTTGGGGGAGGCGCCGGGCGCGGGAGGGAGAGGGATCGAAGAGCGGCCCCAGGGAAGGGGTCCAGCCCGCGGCCTCGAAAGCGCTCCGGGAGCCGACGGCCAGAATGCGGCAGGCGCGGCGCAGGGAAGGCTCGCGCATGGCCGCGACCGCGACCTCGGGCCCGATGCCCCCGGGATCGCCGGAAGTGAACGCCAGGGTCGGCTTCAGCGGCCTAATCCTTAGGCGGGGTCGCTTCGATGGTCCCGGAGGACCTGAGCTTTTTGACGAAAGACACCAGCTCGGTCTGCGTCTCCAAGCTGTAGAGGAACTGGGAGACCTCGGTCTTGACCTTCTCGAGGGAGAGGCCTTCCTTGGCCTTTTTCTCGGCGACGCGGATGAGATGGTAGCCGAAGCTCGTCTCCACCGGCGCGCTCGTCTCTCCGACGGGCAGGGCGAAGGCGGCCTTTTCAAACTCGGGGGGCATCCAGCCGCGCAGGATGAAGCCGATATCCCCGCCGCGCGCCGCGCTCTCGGCGTCGTCGGACTCCTTGGCCGCGGTCTCGGCGAAATCGGCGCCGGCGTCCACGCGCTTCTTGAGCTCCTCGGCGCGCTTGAGGGCGGCGTTGCGCTCCACGATGGAGGCCCCCGAGGCGGTCTTGATGAGGAGATGGGAGACGCGCACGCGCTCGGAGGTCCCGTCGCGCAGGCGGAAGCCGAAGGCCAGGTAGGCCTGCGCCGTCTCCTCGGAGAGGCCCTTCACCGCCTCCGTGCTGCCCGTGGCCACGGCCTTGAGCTTGTCGAAAGCGGTCTGGAGGCGCTTCTCATCGGGCTCCTTGATCATGGGCCGGACCTTCTCCTCGATGACCCGGCGGATGAGGACCTGGCGCCGGATGCGCTCCCGGAAGGCCTCGGTCGTGAGCCCCTCCTTGCCCAGCTCGGAGCTCAGCGCGGCCTTGGTCTCCGAGTCGGTGCGCTTCTTGCCCGTGAGCTCGTCGACGCGGAAATTGCGTTCCTGCACCTCCTCGACGCCCTTGTCGACCTCGCGGTCATGGACCTTCATGCCGAGCTTCTCCCCCTCCTGGGCGAGGAGCTCGTCGTCGACCATCTGGTCGAGGATCTTCGCGCGGATCTCCTTGAGGGCTTCCTCGTCGCGCAGGAGGCCGGGCATCGTCCTCTGGTAGTTGTCGAGCACCGAGCGCAGGTTCTTGCGGTACTCCGAGAGCAGCAGGGGCTTGCCGTTGACGCGGGCGACCACATCCTCGAGCACCTTGGCCCGGGCCGGGCCGGCCGCCAAGAGCAGCAGCGCCGCCGCCCCCCCTAAGCGCGCTTTGCGGAAAATCGCG
>CAYHRV010000127.1:0-9317 GCA_964359165.1 uncultured Elusimicrobia bacterium | reverse complement strand
TCTGCATCGGGGAGCTGCGCACCCCGGAATCCATCCGCGCGGCATTGACGGCCGCGGAGACCGGCCACCTCGTTCTGACCACCCTGCACACGCCGGATTCGGCCAAGACCGCCCAGCGCATCATGAGCGCCTTCCCGGGTTCGGACGCGGAGACCATCCGCGACCAGCTCTGCAGCACCCTGGAGGCCATCATCTCCCAGGAGCTCCTCCCCCGCGCGGACAAGAACGGGCTGGTCCTCGCCATCGAGGTGCTCCTGGCCACGCCCGCCCTGCGCCAGCTCATCAAGGAGGGCAAGCTGGCCCAGATCTACGACATCCTGCAGACGGGCACGGCCCAGGGGATGATCTCCAAGGACGCCTCGATCAAATCGCTCTTCCAGCGCCAGCTCATCACCCGCGAAACGGCGATGTATTCGATGCGCAGTCCTCAGCTGCTTGGTTGATCTGGCCGCAGCACTACTCCTCCTGGCCTCCCCGGCCTCGGCCGACCGCCCGCTCACGCATTGCCCGGAAGGCTCCGTGCCCGTGCGCACCCCGGACCCGCGCCAACCCTGGGCCTGCGTGCTCCGGGACATCCGCTATCGCAACGGCATCGAATGCCCCAAGGGCTCCCAACCCCTGACCACCTCCGATGTCTACGACCCCTTCAAGTGCGCCGTAAGCGGCGTGCGACTCTCTCCTCCCAAGGGTCCTTGCCCCCCCGGCCATCGCTCCGTCCCCAGCGCGGAGTCCGGGAAGGACTATGAATGCGAGAAGACCGAGTTCGGGAAGGTGGGCGGCGGGGGGCTGATGTGCCCGCGGGGGACGCACCCGGCGGCGGTCCAGACCCCGGGCAAACCCTTGCGCTGCGAGCCCGACAAGGCCGCCCCAAAACCGCTCCCCCAGCCGAAGGACGGCCGCTGTCCAGAGGGGACCGAGAAGAAAATATCCGAGGACCCCTTCGCCCCGGTGCGCTGCGTGCCCAAGGGCGAGGAGCTCCCCAAGGTCCCCAAGGCCAAGGACTACCGGAGTTATCGCCTGCCGGGAACGCTGTCCTTCGAATATCCCAAGGATTGGCATCTCAGCGACGGCTGGAAAGACGAGGTCCCCACCCTGCTCATCCAACTGCCTCTTCCGCTGGAAGGGAGGCAGGTGACGCTCTCCCTGGCCCGACACACCCCCCGGGCGCAGGGGTACGTGGACATGAACGCCGCGATCTGGCGGGAGAAGGAATGGCACCGCGCCCGGGAGCTCGGCGCCTGCCTGCCCAGGGACCGGAAAGCCGTCTGCCTGGAGACCGCGGGCGAATCCCGGACGGCGTACCTTCGCCAGGAAGAAGGCTACCTCCTCCTCTCCTACTCCGCGCCCATGGACCTCTTCAAGCGCTACCTGCCCGTCTACCTGCGCCTGCTGGACACGCTCCGCCTTGAAAAACCAGAGTAATATTCACGGCGACGAAAGTCGCTGTGCGTTGAGAATGGAGGCGCCCGCCGGGCGCGGCCTTGAAAACGCGCAGCGCACTTTGTGCGCCGCGTATAAAGACCCGGCCCCGCCTCGCGGCGGGGCCGGGGACTTCGGCGTTGACCAACGGTTGTCCGCTTACGCGTTCACCAGGTCGTTCTTGGGCTCGTTCTGCTTGTAGACTTCCCGCCCGGCCTTCACCGCGGCGAGGAGCTTTTCCTTCTGAAGGTGAGTCTTCTCGCGCAGCTCGGAGATGGTCTCCTTGGTCTGCTCGCGCCGGTTCTTCAACCAGCTCCCGATGTTCTCCCGCGTCTCCTTCCCGGAACGGGGCGCGAACAGCACGCCCGCCACGGCCCCGGCCACGGCGCCGAAGATGAATAGGCCCAGCGCCTTCCCTACCCTGTTATCTTGCATTGCACCCTCTCATGATTGTTCGTTAGCCCCGTCGGCGCAAGCCGCGCGGGACGCTTAAAGTTATACCACGGGGGGCATTCGAAGTCAAGGCAAAAAGGCGAGCGCCGGGGCGGAGGACTCAGAAAGTCAAGCGCAGGGAGAAGGAAGTCTTGTCGTCCTTGTAGTTGTACTGGTCGAGGAAGATGGAGTTGCGCTGCATCCGCGTATACGCCAGCCCGGTGCTCATCCAGGGGCGCATCTTATACTCGATGTTCAGTCCGCCGCCATAGAGGTCGTCGCGCCGGTTGGAGGTCAATGCCCCGATCGTCACCGTCTCGGGATAGCGGTCGACCTGGAAGGACGCATGGGTGTTCAGGGCGAGGCGGCGATAGGAATAGCCCGCCTCCAGCCTCGCCCCGGTGGAGGTGTAGTAGCGGTTGGAGCTGAAGGTGGTCTCGTTCATGTCCCGGTTGAGGCGGAGCTTGAGTTGGACGCGGGAAGTCGCCGAATAGGACAACGCGATGCTGGTGACGAGGTTGCGGATCACCCGGTCCCCGGGAACGGGCGAGACATCGTAGAGGCGGTAGAGCAGGCCCGCCTCGGCCGTCCCGCTGACGCGGGGAGCGAGCTTGCCCTTGATCCCCAGGCCGAACTGATGAGACTTGGAGTGGCTTTGCTTGCCGGCGGAATAGCGGATGAGGCCCCGGCGATAGGAAAGATAGGTCGTGGTCTTGGGCCCGACGAGAAGCCCCGCCTTGAGCCCGGCGGAGACCTCATGGCGGTTGAGGGAGGAGGCCAGGGAGGGATTGAGGTACTTGTGGTAGGCGTCCTCCGCTTCCACGGTGTACACGAAGAGCCGGCTTCGGGCGATGTCGAGCGTGAAGCCCGCGTTGTTCTGGAACCGCTGTTCGCGGGTCACCGTCTCGCTGAAAGCCGGGTCCACGGTGCTCAGGTACTTCTCCGACACATTGCCCATTACTCCGCGCAAACCGGTGTAGGCGTAGCCGACCTGCACGCCCTGGTGCACCGCGTTGTTGGCGCTGGGCTGCTGGGAATAATTGACGGCCCGGGCGTCGTAGGAGGCGTCCATGGCGTGGCGGCGGTTGAACGGAAGGAGGAATTTGGACCCGAGGTTGTGGGTGGTGATCCAGGAACCGAGCACCCCGCCGCCCGCCCTGGAGCCGTCGTCCTTGTCCGGGGGAACGAGGTAGATGTTCGAGTCGTAGGTCATGTTCAGGTTGTAATAGGGGTGCATCTCCACGACGAGCTTGAGCTCGGGCCGCTTCATGGAGGCGAGCTTGTCCATCCCCCGGGCCAGCGCGCTCAAGGGATCCCAGCCCTCGGCCGGGGCGGGAGGCGGAGTTGCGGCCTCGGGGATGGAGGGAGGGGCGGGGACCGGGAGAACGGGGGGCGGAGCCGGGGCGAGGACGGGAGGAGGCGCGGCCGCGGCGGGAGCCGGGGGAGGAGCGCCCAAGGAGGAGAACTGGCCGGCCGGGATGCCGAGCCTCGTGCCGTCGGCGAAGGAGACGTCCACCATGCCTTCGGTGACCAGCAGGGAGGGCCCTCCGGCCGCGGCCACGGCGATGAAGCCGTCGCCGGTGTCCGCCCTCAACTCGGCGGAACCCAGCAGGATGATGGCCTCACCCGAAACGACCTGCGTCTTCGCGCCGTAGGGGATGGTGAAGCCGGGCGAACCCGGCGCCAGATGCACGAGTTCGTCTCCGATGCGCAGGAGGAGGGCTTCCGAGAAGCCCACCACCCGTCCCCCGTCCGGGGTATTTTGCGCGGAAGAGGAGGCACGAAACAATAGCAACAATCCTGCCGCAAGCGCGCAGAGATAGGGAAGAGTCGGGCGGCCCGGCACCCTAGGCATGACCGGGCATTGTACTCTCTTTCTCATAATCCCTCAAGGGATTTTCCATCCCTGGGGATGACGATCTTCTGGCCGGACACCGGGTCCCCTCCCCTCTGGAGCCTGTCTCGATTGGCCTCGTAGATGTCGGCCCAGCGCTCCGAGCTCCCGTAGACTTTCTGGGCGATGCTCCGGAGCGTGTCCCCCTCCTGGGCTTCGTAGATCCTCGAACCCGTAAAAGGCAAGGCGCGGGCGCGCACCGCGTGCTCGAGGGAATCCAGGCGTTTCTGGGCGCGTTCGGCCTCCTTCTGCGACCTCTCAGCCGCTACCTTGAACTTCTCGAGTTCACGCTCCAGACGCTGGACCTGCTCTCCGCCCACGGGCGCGGCCGGGGCCCTCATGGCCCGGCCCGTCGCTGAGAATATCGACACCGGGGCGGACTCCTCCTGGGGCCGGCTCTCGGCCTGCGTCAGTACCGCCGAGAGCGCGGTGGGCGCCGGGGCGGGCTGGGCCGCGGCTCCCGCCGCCGCGGCCGGGGCTTGGGCCGCCGCTGGGGCCAGCGAGAGGCGGGCGACCGCCATGCTGGCCTTCCAGCCCGTCCCCGCCGGAGCGTGGACGGCCACCCGATGCACGGTGTTGAGTATCCTCTCCGGCAGGGGCCTCAGCCGGCCCAAGTCCGTGGCGAAGGAGCCCTCGCGCACCGCGACATAGCGGGCCTCGCTCCATATCTCATTTCCCCCCGACGAAGCGTCCCAGATGCGGAACTCCAGGAGACAGGTCCCATTGAGGGGACGGTCGCCGGCGTCCAGCACCCGCCCCTCGAAGCGCATCAGAGGCGAGGCGGACGCCTGCGCGGCGCACGCGGCAAGAAAGGCGACGAGCAGTCTCATGGTGTTCATCTGGATGCCTCCCCCCCCTCGATACGCCGCACCCTGAAGTCGCCCAGGCGGCGCTTGAGCAGGACGGGCTTGCCGTCCCTGCCGATCCAAAGGTCCCGCCCGTCCCAGCCGATGCAGGAGAGAGGCTCGCCGCCCTCGTCGAGCTCGGCCAGGGAGTAGGCCGCGATGACGCGCAGGCGGTTGTCGAGCCGGTGCTGGTAGAGCACCCGCGTATCCGCGTCCGCCGACCAGAAGAAGTTGGCGTCCTTATGAAGGGCCACAGGCGTCTTCCCGGCCGAAGGGTAGCTGGCCAGGACGGTGAGCGATTCGTCGAGCTCGTGCTGGTAGATTCGGCCGGTGGCCGTGTCGCTCGACCAGAGATAGCGCCCGTCGAAGAAGAGTCCGGCGGGCCGGGGTCCCGGACTCGGATAGGTCTCCTCGAGGGTGAGGCGGGGGTCCAAGCGCCGCTTCTGGATCGTTTTGGCCCAGGAATCGCTGAGGAAGATGTGCTCCGCGGTCGCGGTGAGCCCGCTGACATGGGTCTGGGGCAGGGACACCGAGCGCAGGGTCTTGAGCTCCTTGCCCACGAGTTCCGCCTCGTAGACCGTCTGCGTGAACCAGTCCGCGGCCCAGAGCCTCTTGCCCTTCCACTCCAGGGCCGAGGGGTGGGCGTAGGGCACGCCCACGTCGCGGCGGGGTTTGCGGCTCACGCTCGGCCAGAGCAGCGCCGCGGCGGCGACCAACGCGGCCGCGAGCAGGAAACCCACGGGGACGCGTACGCGCCGGGCGGCTCCTCGCGGGCTTGGCCCCGCGGATGCCGCGGCCGCGGGCGACGCGCCCGGGACGCCGCGCACCTTCTCCTCCAGACGGCGGACGAGAGGGCCTTCAATGGGCGGGATCTTCCCGCTGAGAGCCCGTTCCACCGTCTCCACCAGCTCCTTGTTGCTGAAGGGCTTGGCAAGATAACTGCTGGCGCCCAACTGCATGACCTGCACCGCGGAGTCCACGCTCCCGTAGCCGGTCACCATGATCACCGGGGTCCGCTCATCCTTCTCGCGGATCCGCCGCAGGATCTGCACCCCGTCCATCCCGGGCAGGCGGATGTCGAGGAGCACCAGGTCCGCCCCGCGCTCCTCGAGGATGCGCAGGGCCGCGGGGCCCTCGCCCGCCTCGGTGATCTCGTGCCCCGCGCGCGAGAGGACGTTGGAGAGCGCCATCCTCATGTCCGATTCGTCGTCTACGAGCAGTATCCTTGCCATGGTCAGCTCCTGGGTTCCCGAGTCGGCACGATCATAAGGGCTTTGCTGCCCGCTCCCGGCTTGCTCTCGAACTCGAAGCGGCCTCCGTGCGCGGCCACGATGCGCTTGACGATGGCCACGCCCAGGCCGACGCCGCCCGGCTTGGTGGTGAAGAAGGGACGCCCGACCTCCTTCATGTGCTCGGGGGCCACGCCCCCTCCGGTGTCGGACACCTCGATGGTCATGGTCCCCTCCTTCTCCGACTGCGACGCTCCCACGCCCAGGGTCCCGCCCCGAGGCATGGCTTCCACCGCGTTGAGCAGGAGGTTGAGGACGGCCTCCCGCATCCGCTCCCCGTCGCCTTTCAATTCCGGCAGGCCGCGGGCCACGGACCGGACGATGCGTATCCCCCGGGCCCGGCATTGCGCGTCCACCTCGGCGATGGCCTTCTCCACCAAACGCCTGGGTTCCACGCGGCCGAGCTTGAGGCCCACCGGACGGGTGAAGTCCACCAGCTGGTCGAGGCGCTCGCGCAGGTTCTCGACGGCCCGCAATATGGCCTCCATGGTCCGCTTCTCCTTGGCCGAGGTCCAAAAGCCGGTCAAGCGGTCCTCGGCCAGGCTCCGGATGATCCCCATGGGATTGCGCACCTGATGCGCGATCCCGAAAACCAAGTCGTTGAGCTCCGATTCGAACGCCGCCTGGGGCAGGGGACCCGCCCCGCCCTCCGGGGAGAACGAGGCCAGGAGACGGTCGCGCAGTTCGCGCACGCCGGCCTCCTTGCGCAGGATCTCCTCCCGGGCCGCCTCCAAGGTCCTCGCGCGCTCCTCGAGGTCCTTTTCGGCCGCCGCGGTGCGGCGCTCCAGTTCCGCGTTCCGCTTCTCGGCCTGCGCGTCGAGCTCCGTGCGCCGGAGCCCGAGGGATTCCTCCTCCGCCTTGAGCCTCTCGCGGACCTTCGCGTCCGCCCCGCTGAGCAGTTCCTCGGCCTCCGCCTTGCGGCGGGCGAGTTCCTCCTCCCTGCGCTTGAGTTCCCCTTCGATCTTTTCCGCGCCCTCCCGCTCCCGGCGCTCGAGCTCCGCCGAGTGCCGGGCCAGCTCCTCCTCCTTGAGGCGCACGGCCGCGGAGCGCGCCCCATACTCGGATTCCAGCGTTTCGGCCTGGGCTCTCAAAGCCGCCTCCAGCCGCTCCTGGGACTGCCGCTCGAGCTCCGCGCGCCGGGCGGAGAGCTCCGCCTCCATCCGCGTCCGGCCTTCGGTGCCGAATCTCTGCGTCTCGCCGATGAGCTCCGCCTCCCTGCGGCGATAATCCTCCCGAAGCTCCCGCTCGACATCCTCCCTGCGGCGGAGCAGGGACTCCTCGAGCGCCTTCTGCTGTTCGCGCAGGAGCCTGCGTTCCCCGGCCAGCTCGGCTTCCGCGTCGCGCGCGAGCGCGGCCTTGCGTTCCGCGAACTCCCGGTTGAACTCCTCTTCCCGTTTGCGCGCCGCCTCGCGCAGGCGCTTCTCGATGGCCTGCTCGCGCAGCTTCAGCTCGCGCTCGTACTTTTCCGCCTCCTCCGCGCGCACCTCGGCCTTGAACTCCTCCTCGCGGCGCAGGAAGTTCTCCTGCAGGACGCGCCGCTCCTCGGCCAAGCGCGCTTCCTGGCGCGCGGTCTGCTCCCGCAGGGCCCGGTGCATCTCCTCCGAGGCCGCCTGGACCTCGGCGCGCTGGCGCTCGCGCGAGGCGCTGAGGTCCTTGGCCAGCTCCAATTCCCTGTCCTTCCAAGACCGCTCGAGCTCCTCCTCCTGGCGCCGAAAGCGCTTCTGGAGCTCGGCTTCCTTCTCCGAGAAGACCTTCTCCAGCTCGGACCTCCGGTCCTCGAAGGCCTTCGCCTCCCGAAGGAGCACCTGCCGCTCCCCTTCCGAGCCGCGCTGGAGTTCCATCCGCTCCTTGTCCCGCTCGGCGACCCGGCGCGACGCTTCCTCTTCCATGGCCTGCACCCGGCGCGCATAGGAGGCCTTGAGCTCCTCCTCCACCCCGCGCAGGCCTTTCTCGAATTCGGCCTTCTGGCGCTGCATGTCCTGCCGGGCCTGGACCCATTCGGCTTCCAGGGCCTTGCGTTCCTCCTGATGGGCCCTCTCCGCCTCGGCCTCGGCCGCCAAGGCCTCGGCCCTGAGCTCCCGCTCCTTCCTCGCGAATTCCTCCTCGAGACCGGTCTCCTTTTCCCGGAACTCCCGGGAGAGCGCGGCCCGCTGGGCGTCAAGGTCGCGGATCCTGCGCGCGAGCTCCCCCTCCCAGCGCGCGCGGGCGCCGTCCGCCTCCTCCTGCCTCAGGCGGAAGGAAGACTCCAGCTCCTCGCGCCGCTTGCGCAATTCCGCGTCCAGGCCGGAGCGGGCGGACTCCAGCTCCGCCGCCCTAGCCTCCACCTCCGCGCGCCGCTTCTCGAAGACCTCCTCCTGCAGGCGCCGCGCCTCTTCCAGCCGCTGGGCCGACTCCGTCTCCTTGCGCGAATAGGAGGTCCTCAACTCCTCCAGGCGGGCCGCGTGGCTCTTCTCGAGCTCCGCGGTTTTCTCCCGATACCCGGCCTCCAGGCCGGAGCGGGAGGCGTCAAGGTCCTGCACTCTCTGCTGGATCTCCGCGCGCATCCCGCGCTCGGCGCGCTCCAGGGAGAGCTTCTCCTCCTCCAGCGACTTCCTTTCGAGGTCCAGTTCCTCTTTCGCCTGGGCCTCGCGCCGCTCGAAAGCCGAGCGCAGGGACTCCT
Organism: uncultured Elusimicrobia bacterium; assembly: GCA_964359165.1. Classification (GTDB taxonomy): domain Bacteria; phylum Elusimicrobiota; class Elusimicrobia; order UBA1565; family UBA1565; genus CAYHRV01. The sequence goes on along the minus strand of CAYHRV010000127.1, from coordinate 779 downwards.
CCCGGGCGAGGAACTGCCGTTCCAGCTCCGCCTCCTTGCGGCGGGCGTCGTTCTCGAGCGCGGCCCCCAAGGTCTCGGCATCCCTCAGCTTCCTTTCCAGCTCGGCTTCCCGCTCCTCATAGGCGCGTGCGAGCAGGGACTCGCGCTCGCGCAGGGCCTTCTCCGACTGCGCGCGCATGGCGTCGAGCTCGCGGCGCTTGGCCTCGGCCTCGGCCTCCAGCTTGGCCTTCTGTGCCTCCGCCTCCGTCTCCCGCTCGCGCGCCGCGAGGTCCAGCGCCCGCGACTTCTCGTCGAAGGCCTTCTCCAGGCGCAAGCGCTCGAGCTCGAGTTCCTGGCGCCGCTTCTCCAGGGACTCCAGAGCCGATGCCCTCTCCTTCTGCGCCGCCGCCTCGCGCGAGCGCAGGCCCGCCGCGAGTTCGGCTTCCTTCGCCGCCAAGGCGGCGCGCAGGTCCTTTTCCTTGTCCAAGGAGAGCCGCTGGGTCTCGGCCTCGCGCTCGCGCAAGGCCCTCTCCGCCTCGGCCTTGTCCCGTTCGAAAGCCGCCCGCCTCTGCAGTTCCGAGCGGTCGGCCCCCGCCTCCTTCTCCGCGAAAGTCCGCTGCAGCTCCGCCTCGCGCTCGCGGAAAGCCCGCTCCAATTGGGAGCGCAGGGCTTCCCCGTCGCGCCGGCGGCCCTCCATCTCCTCCTCGAGCCTCGCCCTTTCCTTGGAGAGGGCTTCCTCTCGCTCGACCGCGACCGCTTCCAAGGCCCGCCCCCGTTCCTCCACCTGGCGCAGGGCCTCG
>CAYHRV010000126.1:1798-9373 GCA_964359165.1 uncultured Elusimicrobia bacterium | reverse complement strand
GATGGGAGGCTATCGCTCGGTGGGATGCGTCAGGACTACTTGCTTGGTGCCGAAAGCGCCGTCCTGGCGCTCTTCGACGCGCAGCGGCTTGCGGTTCTTGGCGGAGCCGTCGTAGGTGTTCATCTCCGCGGCCGCGCCGTCATCGAGACTGTCGCCGGGGGACGCGGTCATGACGAGCGCTTCCTCGCCGGAATGCTGTAGTCCCACGGCTTGCAGGAGCGCGGAAAGGAAGCCCGTGCGCGTCGCCATGGCGGCTTCGGCCTCCTCGCGGACCTGCCAGATCCTCTTTCCGGAGGGGCCGGGATCGCTGGGGTCATAGACCGACTCGCGCAGGGCGAGCAGGCTCTTGCGGTAGGCGTCCTTCTCGTCCGGGGTCATCTGGTTGTAGCTCTTCTCGCGGGGCTTGAGCGAGGAGTCGCCCCCGCCGTCGAAGGACTGGGTCCCGACCCCGCCTCCTCCTTCCACGTCGTAATCCCCATCCCGTCCCTCGGCCCCATTGCCGGGGAGAGGGGTGAAGTCGGCGCCTCCGCCGTTCTTCTCCAACTGGTCTTTCAAAGCCGAATCTTGGTCGCCCGCGTTCTCGCCGTCGAAGTTGAAGGGCTCGAAGGCGCCTTTCTCGCAGCCCTCGGAAGGGTCGCAACTCGAGGCTTTCGGGGAATTCTTGGCGATCGTATCGAGAGAGCAGGGGATGCCGCCCGGGCCCGGGCAGGCGCTGCCGGCATCGTCCGGAGCCTTCGGCCCGAAGCACACTCCGGCGTCGATGCAGTCATTGTAGCTCTTGAAATCCTCGGCGGTCTTGCCCAGCGGTCCGCCGGCGGCCGCGTTGGCGGCGTTGATGGCGCCGGGGTCCATGGGTGCCCCGGTCTTTGGGTCCACTCCGGTCTTGGGGTCGGCGCCGGCCTTGCCCGCGATGCCGTCGAGCACGGATTTGTCGTACTTGCCCATCATCTCCGGGGTCGCTGGCACGCAGAGTTGGGCGCTGTCCGAGCAGAAGCCCTCGCGCCCGGGGGTGGGGGACCAGTCGCTGTACTTCCCCATGAGAGCCGCGGTCTTGACATCCACCCCGACGCCGCTCCAGCCCTCGGTCCCCTGAGGTCCCATGGGTTTGAAGAGGGGGGAGTTCTTGTCCAACAGGGAGGCCGCTCCGCCGCCGGGGTTGGAGAGGTTGTTGAGGTTGAGCTTTGGGGCTTCCAGGGTCAGGCTCGTGTCCTTCTTCCAGTTCTCCTGCACCGCGCTGTCCACGGTGCCCTTGTTCCATAAGCCGCCCACGTCCTTCTGCCCTTCCTCATAGTTCTTCTTCTTGAACCCGAGCGGGTCGGGGTCGGTGAGGAAGTTGGCGGAGCCGGAGTCTTTTTCCTTGGAGTCGTCCTGGGCGGAAACGGGAACGGAGAGGAGCCCCAGCAGGGCCGGGAGCGCTAGCCATAGGAGGGGATTGTTTCGGTTTCTCATGGCTGAGTTCCGTTATTAGTATACAACGCGGGCCATGGCGGCGCAAGGCCCAAGGGCCCATGCCGTCAATGGGCCCAAGGACCTACGTTCTTGGAGGGGCTCCGACGAGGAACCCCTGGGCGAGCGCCAAGTCGTCGGTCCATATCCCGGACACGCCCTGAGCCAGGAAATAGGCGATGTCAAGGGGGGCGTTGGCGATCCCGCCGCTCACGGGGACTCCGTCCTTTTGGACTCCGGCGATATCAGCCCCGATGTCATAGAACTTGCAGGCGGCACGATATCCCAGGCGCGTCCAAGGGCCGTCCCAGCCCACGCAGAGCGAGGCGGCGCCGATGCCCGCGCTCGCGCGCAGGCGCCAGGGGAGTCCGGGCATCACCGCGATGCGGACCTCCGGATCGAGGGCGCGCGCGTGGAGCAGGAGCCTTCTCTTGTCGTAGAAATCCAGGAGGAAGGTCCTGTCCTTGATCGCGGCCGGCAGGCGGCGGACCACGGCTTCCACCAGATCGAGCCGGTCCTCATGGAGATCCAGGAAGAGCTCGGCCTTCCACGCGGCCATGAGGTCGAAGGCCTCCTCGAGGTGCGGGACGCGCAGGCCGCCGCTCAGGCGCAGGGAGCGGAGTTCGCTCCAGCGCATGCTCCGGATCAAGGCCGCGCGGCCCAGCAAGCGGGAGCCGTCCGCGTCATGGAAGAGGATGGGCTCGCCGTCCGCGCTCAGGCGCACGTCGCACTCGATCCCGTCCACCCCTTCTTGGCGGGCGCGATGGAAGGCCTCCAGGGTGTTCTCCGGCGAGGTCCGCTTGGCCCCGCGATGGGCGTAGACGCGGATGCCGTTTATAGGCACAGCTTGCCGGGGTTGAGTATCCCGTTGGGGTCCGCGGCGGCCTTGGCCTGGCGCAGGTCCGCGTGCCAGGCCGGGTCCACCGAGGTCCTGATCCAGGGAAGCTTGGCCAGGCCCACGCCGTGGTGGTGGTTGGTCTTGCCGCCCAGGCGCACGCAGGCGTCGAGCCCGGCTCTCCAGGCGCACTCATGAAGGCCTCGGGTCTCGGGCGCGGTGCTCCCCGAGCCGGCGAAGGTGACGTAGAGGCAGGCTCCCTGCTCGCTGAAATGCGAGAAGTGCGTGAGCACCAGGGCGAAGGGGGACATGGCATCCCGGAGCCCGCTCTCCAACGCCGCGAGCGAGTCCCAGCGTCCCCACACGTCCAAGGTGTCGGCGAAACAGCCGCTCTCGAAGGTGCGCGTGAGCTTGTCCTGGTCCCATTGATAGCGCCTCTCCCACCAGCGCCCGGCCGGGGCGGCGGAGGCGGCGGAGGGCTTGGCGCCCAGACGCGAGACGATCATCCGCGCGGAGCCCTCCGGGACGTCCTCATAGACCAGCAGCAGCAGCCAGGATTTCGCCAGGAGCCCCCCCAGGGAGCCGAGCCAGCGGAATCCCTTGAGCGCGGTGGAGCGGAGCAGTTCGCCGATGGCTCCGGAGCCGCCCCCGCCTCCCCCCCTCAGGCCGGAGGCCCAGGCGTCGGTGGGGCTGTAGAGACGCATCACCGAGGGGACGGCGAGCTGGGAGAGGGCTTCGCGCGCGCACGCAAGGCCCTCTTGCGCGGAACCGAAGTCCAGGCCGAGGCCGTCCCTTCCCTTGGGTAAGGGGCGCACGCGCAGAGTGACCTCCGTGAGCGCCGCGAGCGTGCCCTCGGCGCCCAGGTGGGCGGCGGGGCTCTCGACGCGGAGGTCTCCGCCGGGATACACGGCCCGGACCGCGAGGGCCTGCTCCTCGATGCCTCCGTAGCGCGTGGAGAGTTGGCCGAAGGCCCGCGTGGCGATCCAGCCGCCGACCGAGGAGACCGCCATGGAGGCCGGGAAATTCATCAGCGAGAAGCCCGCGGCGTTGAGGCGGCTCTCCAGCTCGCCGCCGAGCATGCCGGCCCCCGCGCGGACGAAGGGTCCCTGGCCGTCGGAGCCGAGCTGGAAGCCGGAGTTGAGCCGGGAGGTGTCGAGCACCACGCAGTTGAGCAGGGAAGCGGCGGCGCCCAGGACTCCGGAGCCTCCTCCGCGCGCGACGAGGATGACCCCGTTCTGATGCGCGTATTCGAGCAGACGCACGACCTGCTCCTCCCCTTCGGGCAGGGCGACGGCGGCGGGCATCCGGTTATCGAGATCCGTCTCCGACCACCAATGGGACTGGGGCCAACTGTCGCGCACCCTGGCCCGGCGGTCCTGCGCCCCGTCGAGCACTCCGGAAGGACCGAGAAGGTCGCGCAGGTCGGAGGCGACGCTCCTCACCTTTCCCTCCCGTAAATGCGCTTGAACTCGTCGAGCCCCCCCGTCGCCGGAGCGCCGCGCGCGCGGTGGCGCAGCCAGAAGAAGGCCATGAGCAGGAGGGAGAGCCCGAAGGAGAGAAGGCGGTTGTGGGTGGCCAGCGCGCGGGTGAGCGTCCCCAGGTCCTCGGGGATCTCCTCCGGGGCCGGCGGACGCTCGAGCTTGAGCATCACCCAGTGGAGGGTCTCCTCGGCCATGGGCCGGTAGGTGGTGAGCTTCCCGCCGGTGACGGTGAGGAAGTTGGCCGCTCCCTCGCGCGCGTGGTCGAAGACCTTGTAATCGCGCGAGAGAAGGCCCGGCATCATGGAGCGCACGATGGGGCGCAGGCCGGCGACGGTGCGGGGGGAGCCCTGGGACTCGAGCCCGGGCAGGCGGCGCAGTAGGGCGGCGCGCAGAGCCTCTCCTTCCTCAACGGTGCCCCGGGCGTCGTCCGGGGAGCCGGAATAGGGGTCGTCGGTCGGGCCCGCCCAACTCTCGCCTTCCCGGGGATAGAGGCCGATGTGGCGGCCGGAGGCGTCGGGGAGGATGAGGGCATGGCGCAGGGGAGCGCCGGGAACGACGAGATGGACCCCCTTGCGCAGGATGAGGCGGACGCCGCGGCAGCCGGCCAGCCGGGCCGTCTGCTCGGCCCAAGGCCCGGTGGCGTTGACCACGACGCGGGGGCGCACGCTCCGGGGCGAGCCGTCGGCGTCGATGGCGCGGACCTCGACGACGCGTCCCCCGCGGGTCTGGAGTTCCACCACCTTGGATCCGCTCCTCCAGGCTCCCCCGAACACCGTCCCTTCATCGAGCAGGCGGCGCGTGAAAGCCCGGGCGTCGACGGCCCACTCATCGAAGGTGAGAGCGCCCTGGAGGCCCTCCGGGGAGAGGGCCGGTTCGAGGGAGAGCGTCTCCCGCCTGTCCAGGCGCAGGTGGCGGCGGCTCCCCTTCAGGGGCGCCAACAGGTCGTAATACTCGAGGAGCGCCTCGACCCTGTCCATCCCGTGGGGGTCGCCCGAGTAGATGGGCCAGAGGAAGGCCTGGCGGCGCAGCAGCGTGGGATAGCAGCGCAGCAGATGCCCGGTCTCGCGGCTGCAGAGCACCGAGGTGGACGCGTCGTAGGGGAGATAGCGCAATCCCCCGTGGAAGAGGCCGGTCGAGGAGCCGGTGGTCTGCGCCCCGGCCGCTCCGCGCTCGAGCAGGAGCGTCTTGAGTCCGAGCTGGGAGGCGCGGCGGAAGATGCCGGCGCCCACGATGCCCCCGCCGATGACGAGCAGCTCCACGTCCTCCATACTAGCGCCCCCCCCGCGGGGGGGTGCTTCCTTCGGGGGGCTCGCGCCGTGTTATTGAGAGCTCCCTTTTCATTTCTTACCAGCGCGGCCTTTCCAGCCCTCCATGGACCGGTTCATGCCGAGGAGGTCTCCGAGCGGGTCGAGCAGGGCCGGGCAGGTCAGGCCCTTGAGCGCCGGGACGAGCTTGACCAAAAAGGGCTCCCGGACGTAGAGCGTGTTCCGTCTCACCGCCGTGAAGATCTTGTCGGCCAGGCGCTCGGGCTCGACCCAGGGCGAGAGCAGGGGCGGCCGGGCGCCCTCGAACATCCCGGTGCTCACGAAGCTGGGGCACACGATGGTGATGCCTATCCCAGGCTTGCCCGCGTTGCGCAGCTCCAGGCGCAGGGACTCCGCGAAGCCGATCACCGCGTGCTTGGAGGCGGAGTAGACGGCCATGCCCGGGACCCCGAGGAGGCCGGCGGCGGAGGCCATCATCACCAGATGGCCCGAACCCCGGCGGAGCATGCCCGGGAGGAAGGCCCGCGTGCACCAGAGCGTCCCGTTGAGGTTGACCTCCACGGTCTTGAGGAGCTTCTCCTCGGGGACGGAGAGGAAGTCCCCGCCGAAGACCACGCCGGCGTTGTTGTCGAGTAGGTCCAGCTCGCCCAGCTCCGAGAGCAGGCGCTCGGCGGCCGCCGCGACCTGGGCCCGGTCGGTGACGTCCACGCCGTACGCCCGGACCTCCCCGAAGGTGGAGAGCTCCTTGCGCGCGGCCTCGGCGGCCGCGGGGTCCAAGTCCCAGAGGGCCACGCGCGCGCCCCCGCGCAGGAGGCGCTTGGCGAAGGCCTTGCCGATGCCGCTCGCCCCGCCCGTGACCAAAGCCGTCTTGCCCGAGAGTTCCACCCTCCTCGATGATAGCAAAGGTATTATCCCGAAATCCCGACAAATTCCATTGGAATTTGTCGGGATTTCGGTCCCCTATCCCATTGAATCATCGGGGGTCATTTTGTATAGTGGGCGCCGACGATATGAGCATCAAATTCGGCACCTCGGGCTGGCGGGCGGTCTTCGCCGAGGATTTCACTTTCGAGAACGTGCGCAAGCTCACGCACGTCATCTCCGCGCACGTCAAGGAGAGCCTGGAATTCGGCTTCAACAGCCCGGACTACGGCCAGGCCGCCTCCTCCATGTCGTCCTTGGCCCCCCTGGTCGTCGTGGGCTACGACTCGCGCTTCCTCTCCGAGGAATTCGCCCGGGAGACGGCCGAGGTCTTCGCGATCAACGGGGTGCGGGTGTTCCTGGCGGACGCGGAGTCCCCGACCCCGGCCGTGGCCTGGGCCGTGCTCGCCCATAAGGCGGTGGGCGGGGTGGTCATCACGGCGAGCCACAACCCGGCCAAATACAACGGCTATAAATGGACCCCGTTCTGGGGAGGCCCCGCGACCCCGGCCGTGACCGAGGACATCGAGAGGCGCCTGGCCCTGCTCGGGCACCACGCCATCCGCTCCATGAACTACGAGAAGGCCATCCGCGACGGCTGGATCGTGCGCGTGGACCTGCGCAAGCCCTTTTTCAAGCAGATCGGGGGTCTCCTCGACCTCAAAAAGATCAAGTCCTCGAAGCTCAAGATCGGCGTGGACGCGCTCAACGGGGCCGCCCGCGGCTACCTCCGGCCCTTCCTGGAGGGCCTGGGGCTCAAGGTGGAAGGCAACCGCGAGGGGCGCGACGTTCTTTTCGGAGGCCGCTCCTCCGAGCCCACGCCCGAGGCCCTGGCGCCCTTGGCCGCCCTCATGAAGGCGAAGAAGCTCGACCTAGGCCTCTCCTGCGACGGGGACGCCGACCGCTTCGGGATCATGGACGCGGGCGGGGTCTGGATCTCGGCCAACGACGTGCTGGCCCTGACCCTCTATCACTTGGTGGAGAACCGGGGGATGAGCGGAGCCGTGGCCCGCAGCATCATGACCTCCCATTTCGTCGACGCGGTGGCCAAGGCCCACGGCCTGCGCGTGCGGGAGACCCCGGTGGGCTTCAAGTACATCGGCGACCTCCTGCGCGGGGGCGGCTTCCTCCTGGGCGGGGAGGAATCCGGCGGCCTCTCCATCGCCGGCCACGTCCCGGAGAAGGACGGCATCCTGGCCTGCCTGCTCATGCTCGAGCTCGTCGCCTTCGAGAGGAAGCCCCTCTCCAAGATCCGGGAGCAGCTCTTCAAGAAGTACGGGGAGTTTCACAACGTCCGGCTCAACTTCCACCTTGATGGCCCCACGCTATCTCGCGACCTCAGCGACCGGCTGAAGGTCAAGCCGCCGACCATCCTGGCGGGCTCCTCGGTCTGGCGCATCGACGAGTCCGACGGGTTCAAGTTCGTGCTCAAGGACGGACGCTGGCTGGGCATGCGCTTCTCGGGCACCGAGCCGGTGGTGCGTCTCTACGCGGAAGCCGGCGACGCCAAGTCCCTGGCCGTCCTCGTGGACGAAGGCAAGAAGATCATCGCCGGAAAAAAGTAGACCCGAATCGCGGCAAGGCACCAACGGGGGGGGGGGGGGCGGGGGGGGGGGGGGGGGGGGGG
>CAYHRV010000126.1:0-1788 GCA_964359165.1 uncultured Elusimicrobia bacterium | reverse complement strand
CCCCCCTAAAAAACCCCCACCCCCCCCCCCCAACCCCCTTGGGTTTTCCCCCCGATCCGGGGATTAGGGGGGAAGGCTCCGACTTTTATGGCCAAGATAACGCGGGTCTTCGCGCGAGAGATCCTCGATTCCCGGGGCTGGCCCACCTTGGAGGCGGACGTGCTCCTCGAGGACGGGGCGCTCGGCAGGGCCGCGGTGCCCAGCGGCGCCTCCACCGGGGAGCATGAGGCCGTCGAACTGCGCGACGGCGATCCCCGGCGCTACCTGGGGAAGGGGACGCTCAAGGCCGTAGCCAACGCCGCCGAGGTCCTGGGGAATGCCGTCGCGGGGATGGACGCCGCGGACCAGCAGGCCCTCGATGAGAAGCTCATCGCCGTGGACGGCTCGCCCAACAAGGGGCGCCTGGGGGCCAACGCCCTGCTCGGAGTCTCCATGGCCGCTTCCCGGGCCGCCGCGCTCTCGGCGCGAAAACCCCTTTACCGCGTCCTTCGCGACGCCTTCTACCTGACGGACGTGGAGCCCCTCCTGCCCACGCCGATGTTCAACATCGTCAACGGAGGCAAGCACGCCGACAGCGGCTTGGACGTCCAGGAGTTCATGGTCGTGCCCGTGGGCGCCTCCTCCTTCGGCGAAGCCCTGCGCATGGGCGTGGAGGTCTATCAAGCCCTCAAGAAGCTCCTGGCCCTGCGCGGGCTCTCCACCGCGGTCGGCGACGAAGGGGGCTTCGCGCCCCGCGTGGGCTCTCATGCGGAGGCCCTGGACCTCATCATGGAGGCGGTCTCCAAGTCCGGGTTCGAGGGCAAGGTCGCTCTGGCCATCGACGCGGCGGCCAGCGAATTCTATCGGGACGGCCGCTATATGTTCGAGAAGAAGGGACTCTCCTCGGCCGAGCTCATCGAGCGATACGCGCAGTGGGCGCGCTCCTACCCCATCCTCTCCCTCGAGGACCCCTTGGCCGAGGACGACTGGTCCGCCTGGAAGGAGATCACCCTCCGCCTCGGCGGCAAGGTCCGCATCGTGGGAGACGACCTCTTCGTCACCAATCTCTCCCGCCTGGAGCGCGGCATTCGGGAGGGGTCGGCCAACGCCATCCTCATCAAGCTCAACCAGATCGGCACGGTGACGGAGACGGTCCGGGCCGTGCTCGCGGCCCGCAACGCCGGGTTCTCCACCCTCATCTCCCACCGTTCCGGGGAGACCGAGGATCCCTACATCGCCGATCTGAGCGCGGCGCTCGCCGCCGGGGCGATCAAGACCGGGGCTCCCTGCCGTTCCGAGCGCCTGGCGAAATACAACCAGCTCCTGCGCATCGAGGGCGAGTTGGGCGCGCTCGCGCGCTACGCGGGACCCCTCGCTTTCGCCCGCTGAAGGGGCATCCCGCATGCGGACCCGCAAGAGATGGCTCACCGCCGTGATAGCGGCCGGGGTCTGCCTGCTCCTCTTCGGGAACCGCGGCTTCCGCCGCCTTGTGCGCCAGACGCTCGAGCTCCGCCACCTGCGCCGGAACTTCGACGCCTTGCGCAAGGAGGAGGCCGAGCTCCGCTCCCGGGTCGAGGCCGCCTCCCGCAGCGACCGGGTCCTGGAAGCGGAGGCGCGCAGCCAGCTCGGCCTCATCAAGGCGGGCGAGATCGAGTACCGCTTCCCGCCGCCCGCAAAGGAAGATCGATGAAAGGATCATGTTCCCGACACTGCTGAGGCTGGGGGATTTCCGCCTGGCCACCTACGGCGCGTTCGTGGCGGCCGGCTACCTTCTGGGCATCCTGTATCTCAACTCCCGGCGCGAGCGGG
>CAYHRV010000125.1:0-9377 GCA_964359165.1 uncultured Elusimicrobia bacterium | reverse complement strand
GAACCCTTGGTTCCCATCGAGGATGATCCGAGGGCGCGAGCGCGCGCCCGGGGCCAGGGCGCAGGCGAGCACGCGCGAAATATCCTCTCTCCGGTCTCGGGTGCCGACCTTGACCTTGAGCGTTCTGAAGCCGTCTTGCAGGGCGCGGCGCGCGATCTCGCCCGCCCTGGGCGCGGGCAAGGCGGAGACGGTCAGGTCGGTCTCCAGCCGGTCAGAGGCTCCTCCGAACCATTCGGCCGCCGGGATCTTGAGCGAGCGGGTGAGCGCGTCGAGCGCGGCGCATTCGAACGCCGCGGCGGCCGCGGGCGCCTGCGGGCACAGGCTCCAGATCTCGGCGCTCAGGCTCTCCCAGCGCCGCACGTCGCGCCCCCTCAGCCGGGCGAGCAGCCGGCGCAGGGAGCGGGCCAGGCGGTCCGCGGAGAGTTCCTTGTGGACGATGGAGCTCGACGCCTCCCCCCAGCCGTCCACCCCCGAGCCCAGGCGCAGGCGCAGAAGGGCGTTGACGGTCTCGCGCTTGGATCCCAGCGCGGTGATGAAAGGGTCCTTGAGGGAGAGCGTCAGGAGCCGCACCTCTCCCCCGAGGATGCGATACGACCCCCCGTTCCTCATGGCGTCTATGATACCCGGTGTGCCACGCTCCCCGCTAGTGCTCCGACCGGGTCTGACCCGGTCAGAGCAGTAGGATAAAATTTACTATCATTGGCTTATGAGGTCCGCGACGCTGCTCCTGGCCTTGGCCGCCGCCGCTCCGGCCGCCGCCGCGCCTTCTTCCGCGACGCTCCTCGGGATCGACGTGTACGGCACGGTCCGGTTCGACGAGGCCGCCCTCCGGGAGAAGTTCTCGGATAAGATACGGCAGTGGCTCCTCCAGGAGGCGCTCAAGGACCGGAGCAAGTCCTCCGCGCAGAAGGCCGTTTCTCTGAAGAAGGAGATCGAATCCGATTTCCAGAAAGCCGGCGGATTCGCGTTCTCCACTCTTCAGAAGGTCAACGCCGACAGTTCCGGCTCCTCCATCGTCCTGGTCTTCGACGCGGTGGAGACCGTCGACTCGGAGAAACGGCTGCCCTATCGCGTCGCTCCCTCCGGCCGTTTCCCGGACCCCGCGGGCTTGCTCGCCGCCTGGGCCGGCTACCAGGAGACGGGCTGGGAATTGGTGCATAAGGGAGAACTTCCCATCGATCGGGTGCCCTGTCCGGCATTCTACTGCACCTGGGGCGGGGCCACTCCGGCTCTCAAGACCCTGGAAGAGCGCTTCATCAACGAAGTCCCGGTCCATAAAGACGCGCTGGCGCGCATCCTCAACGAGGACGGGGACCCGGCGCGCCGCGCCCAAGCCCTCTTTTTGCTCTCCTACCTCAAAGAGGGCCAGGAACTCTCCGCCGCGATACTGCCCGGCGTCGTCGATCCCGAGGAGCGCGTGCGGGAGGCGGCCATGCGCGTGTTCGGCGACATAGCCGTCTACCATCGCGAGACCCCCCTTCCCGTGGCCAAGATCGCCGACGTCCTCGACTTCCCCTTAGTCGACGACCGGACGCGGGGATTGGCCGTCCTGGTCGGGCTCGCCGACCACCCGGTCTACCGGGGCTTCATCCTCCAGCACGCGGCCCAGCAGGTGCTCAAGCTGCTGCGCCTCAAGAACTCCTCCAACCACGACATGGCCTACACCGTCCTCCAGATGCTCTCCGGAGAGCGGTTCCCTCCCCGGGACTATGACGCGTGGGAGGCCTGGCTCCAGAAAGCCCGCCAGGCCGACCGCACGGGCGCTCCCGACAAATAACGGACCCGGATCGCGATAAAACGCATCGCGTTTCTCGCGATCCGGGGATAAGTTTCCTCTCTTCCAGCCAGCTTGATCGGTCAAGCCCCTTAAACAATCTAGGCCCTTGACAAGTCAAGTTTCCGGGTCTATAGTATGGCCGAAGCACCAGGACCCCTCTATGCAGATCCGGCATTGCCGAATTGCCGTTGGTTTTTTGATGGCGCTGGCCGCCGCGCGGCCTGGCGCCTTTTTATTCGCCCAGGACCAAGCGCCGGCCCCGGCGCCGGTGGATAGTCTGGGCCCGGGCTTCGAGGCGAATCTCAGCGGGGTGCTGGAAGGCGTGCGCGCCGCCCGGCAGGCCCGTCCGCTGGGAACGATCCGCCCCGAGGACGCCCTGGGGCACGGGGAGCCCATCCGCATCGTCTCCTGGAACCTGATGAATTTCGGCGACGGGATCGCGGTGGAGAGGCTCAAGGCCTATAAAAGCATCCTGGAGCATATGTTCACCGACAGCCGCAGCGCCAAGGTGCTCGCCGTGCAGGAGTTGGGGTCCAAGGAGAGGGGAGCGGAGAAGTTTGGCGACCTCCTTCCCGGCAAGGAAGGGCGCTGGAACATCGGCTTCGGCGACACCGATGATTTCCAGGACAACGGCTTCTTCACCCGCAAGGGCATCGTGGTCAACTGCCAGAAGACGCTCTTCAAGGAAGGGAGCGCGAAGTCCTGGCATCCGGCCCGGCTCGGGCACATGCGGGCGGGTAATTTCGACTTTACCATGGTGACCGTGCATCTGGCCTTCGGCAAGGACCAGCCAGGCCGCACCCAGCGCGAGATGAAGTATGTCCTGGACTGGCTCAAGGAGTATCTCGCCGACCCCAAGAACGACCCGGATGTGATCATCACGGGGGATTTCAACCTCCCGACGCGCAAGGGCAAGGAGGGCAGCCGGCGCTCGAGCCAGGGAAAATGGACCCCCATCGAGGATATCATCGATGAATACCCGGAGTTCCGCTCCGAGACGGAGGCCAACGGCAACGGGGTCCGCAAGCCGACCGCGCTCTACGCGCTCGTCGACGACCAGACCTCCCGCGCCGACGGGGAGCCCGCCAACAACTACGACCATTTCCTCCTCACCGGCGACGCGTTCGACGAGGAATATGTGGAGGGGTCGGCCGGCATGATCCCTCCCAAGTTCATCCACCGCGTCGAGGGGAGCCGGGACGTGGTGGTCTCCGACCACTATCCCATCACCGCGCGCTTCCGCTCCGGCGGCCCGGGCAATAACGGCAAGGTCATCCTGCCCGACGGTCCCGGTCCCGTCTGCGAAGAATAGCCTCCCTAAACAAGAACCCCCCGGCATCCACTCCGGGGGGCTCCTTTTTCGCAGGCGGCTGATTTCGGAATCTTATCCCGGAACCCTGGCGAATTCCAGTGGAATTCGCCAGGGTTCCGGTCCGTCTATTTGTTCTTGATTTCCTTATAGAGCATCATCGCCGTTCCGATGAGGGCGTAGACGGCGATCCCTTGTATCCCGAGCGCGGCCGCGCCCATGGGATTGATGATCGCGTTGATGGACGCCCAATAGAACATCCCGATGGGCAGCCACTTCATGACGATCTTCATCCAGTCCCGCTTCTTGGGCGCTTCCTGGGGAGGCTGGTCCCCCGCCCTGTTGGGGTCGGGTAGTATGCCTTTGACGGGCGCCGGCGGCTCGTTGACGACCAGGCCCCGGGTCCGGAGGGCGGCCTTATCGGCCTCCTGGGCCGCTTGGGCCGCGCGGGCGTCCACCGCGGACTTGTCTCCCCCGGTGTCGAGCCCCTGCAGGAGCTGTTGGGCGTCGAAGCCGGATTGCGAGAGGCTTTCGGCCCCCCCGCCTCCGGAGAGTCCGGCCCCGAGCGCTTGCTCCGCCTGGTAGCCGCCGCCCAGCGACCGTCCGACCGCCGCGGAGGCGGAGGCCGAACTTGCCAGGGCTATGCCGAGGGTAAGCGCGAGATGTTTCACTGGTCTCCCCTCCGGATGGCGGCGATGAGCTCGCGCGTGGTGCCGATGATGCCCAGGGCGCCGATGCCCATGAACACCACGGTGATCGCGGTGGTCGGCCAGATCAAGGTCGCGACCTCCGCGGCCAGGATCGCCCCGAGGAAGGCGATGCGCTTGGCCTTGCCCCATTTATCGTAATGGGCCTTGGCGTTGAGCGCGATGTCCAGGGCCTTGTTCTTGACCCGTTCGAAGAAGCCCGGCTTCTCCGGCGCGGGCTTCGCGCCCGGAGCGGGCACATCGGCCACGGTCAGGGAGAACCGGCGGGCCTGCGCGGTCTGCTCGGCGGCCTGCGCTCCCCTCGCCCCGATGCCGGAGGCGTCCACCAGGGAGCTTTCCCCCTTCTGGGCCAGGCCCATGAGGGCCTGCTCGGCCTTGAAGCCGCCCTGGGAGGACTCCTCCAGGGAGGAGCCGTCCTTCATCCCCCCCTGCAGTTCGTTGAGAGCGTTCTGGGCGTTTATGCCGAGGCTGCCGGCCGCGGCCTGGGCCGAGGCTGCGGCCATGGCGGCCGCGAGTGCTGCGAACAACGAGATGCTCTTCTTATTCATTGAACTTCCTCCCTGTTATTCTGCGCGAGCTTGAATTCCACTTTGATCTTCACCCGCTCGAGCCAGGACTTGGAGGCGAACTCCTTGTCCACGGCGGAACGCAGGGCGTCGATCTCCTGGTCCGTATTGACGATATGGCCGGCGCGGGTGTCGAGGAGCCCGGCTCCGGTGGCCACGATGCCCTTGTTCTTGGCGAGATACCACTTCTGGAAGGGCGTCGCCTCCCGGGATAGCATGAGGGCCACGTTCCCGGCCGAGGCTCCGACCTTGGCCCGCTCTTCGAGGGCCTTGGCCAGCTTCTCCCCGTTGACCAAGCCCGCGCCCTGCACGTAGGCGGGCTGGCCCAGGTCGTCGGCCGTCTCCATGAGGAGCGCCTTGACCTCGGCCGTGGTATAGGGCAGGTTCTTGGCCTTGAGATAGCCGATCACGTCGGCCACGATGCCCGTGGCCAGGGGGGTCGCCATCGAGGTGCCGGACATGTAGCGGTACTTGTCGTTGCCCGGGATCTTGCACTCCTCGCCGCGGCCCTGCGGGAAGTTCTCTTCCCCGCTGCGGGTCGCGATGAGCCCCGGGGCGTAGGGGCAGGGGTTCTCCCTGTCCACCCCGCCCGCCACCGTGGAGATGTCCGGCTTGTTGTATTCCTTCCAGGGCCAGTTGACGACGGGGCCGCGCGAGGGGAAGAAGGGGAAGACCTTCTTCTTGTCGGTGCCCGTGACCGTCAGCACGTGCCGGGCGTTGCCCGGAGCGCCGATGGTGTACTGCTTGGGGCCGCTGTTGCCTCCCGCGATGGACATGAACATGCCGCGGATCATGAGCCAGTCGGCCATGAGGGCCGAGGATTGCAGGTTGTTGCCGATGGGCGGGTTGATGCCCAGGCTCATGTTGACCACGTCGGGGCGCACGCTCTTGGGCAGGGAGGTGAGTATCTTCATGGCCGCCAGGATGGTCATCTCCGAGGCCCCTCCGCCCGTCGGGCCGCCGAAGATCTGGATGACCACGAACTTGGCCTTGGGCGCCATGCCCTTGTAGAGGCCGCCGGAGGCGGCGCCGTCGCCGCCCGTCAGGCCGGCGACATGCGTGCCGTGCCCGACCGTGTCCTTGTTGCTCTGGGTCAGGTCGATGTAGGCCAGCACCCGGTCCTTGAAGTCCGGGTGCTTCATGTCCAGCCCGCTGTCCACGATCCCGACCACGCTGCCCTCGCCGTCCATCCCCTTGTCCCACATCGAGCCCGTCTTGAGGATGTCCTTTGAGTCCGCGGTCTGGGCCTGCACCGCTTCGCTGCCGGAGAAGCGCGAGAATATCTTCCGCGAGAAGGGCAGTATCCCGGAGAGCGGGAAGCGCCCCTGGGCGAAACCCTGTCCCACCGCGTCGGCCATCTTGACGGCCATGTTGACCGTGGAATGGATCCCCCGCCGCTCGAGCGCCAAGCCGAGGCGGGCCGCCTGCTCCTTAGTGACGTCCACTTCCACGAGGTTGTCGATGGCGCGCACGATCTTTCCGCCGTAGCGCGAGATCAGGCCCTTGTCGAGCCCGGTCTCCCTGTAGATGGCGTTGCTCTCCTTGCGATCGAGGACTTTGAAGCGGTCCGCGGCCACCGTGCGCTCGGCCGCCACGATGAGCCTCAGGTTGCCCGTCTTCTCGTCGACGTAGTAGTCCTTGACCCCGCCCTTGGCGAGCTCGTCCCATTTGCCGAAGGCTTCCATGGAGTGGAGGGTCTGGGGTACGGCCTCAGCCGCCTGGTCGAAGAAGGAAGACCCGTCGGCGGCTTTCTCGGCCAGATGCGCGAGCTGGCCCTCTTTCCTCAGCCGGCCGATGACCGACTGCCGGGAGGTCCTAGCGCCCTGCATGGCCTTCATCTGATCCTCCACGCCCACGCCGTCCTTGGCGGTGAGGAGGTCCATGAGGACGTTGCGGCCCAGGGCGGTGAGAGCCCGGGCTTCGCCTTCCCCGGTGTAGAGCTGGCGTCCCACCAGGTCGTTGGCGTCGCCGAGCGTAGGCCGGAGCAAGGCCTGCAGGACCGGGGCGAGGGCCTTGTCCGGCTCGGCCCCCTGGATCCGCTCGGCCAGCTGGGTGAAGCGCTCCAACGCGACCCCCTGCATGGGTTCCGGCGCGCTTGCGGCCAGACCCTGGACCGGGGATTTCTTGTAGTACAGGTTCCCCGCCGCGTCCAGGCTGAGGCTGTAGTCCGGTCCGTGCTCTCGGACGAACTGCTCCGCGGCCGGAGCCGCGGACCAGGCCGTACCCGCCCAGCCCAGGAGCGGGATCAGGATGCTCAGCAGGGCCGGCGCGAGTCGATTCTTCATGCGTCCCATGGATGATCTCATTATTTATCTCCTGGTCAGCGGGCCGAGGTGTATTCGACCCGGGGGGTCTCGCCGCCGGTCTGGGTGGAAGAGGCCGAGACCTTTCCCTCCCGCTTGAAATCCCACTCCGCGTAGTAGCGCGAGCCCGTCTCCAGGGGCTGGCGGAACTCCTGGGCGAAGGCGGTGAAGGCGATGGCATAGGCGTCGGCCGGGGTGAAGGCGAACTCCTTCTTTACCACGACCGCGTCCATCCAGTGCGGCACTTCCTTTTTTAGGGTGACGCGGACGATGGTCTTCTCTCCCTTGTAGAACTGAGCCCACTTATCCTTGAGGGTGAGGGTGAAGGAGGCGTCGGCCGTGTTCGCCAGGGACTCCGCCGTGATGCCGGAGGGATCCGGGTCGGTGCGAAGCTTCTTGGTAGCCGTGGCCTCCACCGTGATCGCGTCCTGGGAGACTGTCTGATTGAGCTCATAAGCATGGGAGGCTTTCACGGTCTCCACGGAGAGCGTCTCTCCCTGCAGGCAGGCGACGAACACGTCCTGTTCCCAGGGAAGCATGGACCTGTTTCCCTTGAGCGATACGGACACGTTCTTGCGCCACACTCCTACCGGCTCGTTCCAGCAGAACTTCTCTCCATAGTATTCCTTGCAGACTTCCTGATAGACATGGCTCTGGAGCAGTTTCGGCTGGGAGAGGGCCTCATCCCCATAGTTGAAGCTGATGGGCGCGCAGTCCTTGGTCGCGGTCTGGGACCCCGCGGAAAGGATCTTGATCTCGGGGACCGCCGCTCCCCCCTCCTCTTGGAGGAAGGTCTTCACCGAATCAAGGCTGAAGCCTTGATCGAAGTCCAGCGGGGCGGCATAGGCAAGGGAAGGCGCCAGCGCGGCGAGGACGGCGAGTCTGCTCAGTTTCTTCATCATGCTTTCGTGTTCCTCCTGCGTCTTTCTGACCCCATAAAAAAACCAGAGGAAACATGCGAAGCGTCTCGCTGTTTCCCCTGGTGACTCCGAGTTGGGCCCGGAGGTGGATGCTTCTTGGCCGAATCCCAAGAATTACAGGGTCACCAAGAATATAGCACCTGAGGCCCAATCTGCCCAGGGATAGAAGGCCTAGGAAGGATAGGGGGACAAGAGGCCTAGGAAAATTGCCCTAAGGTCCTAGATGGGGCGGGACCGCAATCCCGACAAATCCAATCGGATTTGTCGGGATTCCGGGATAATCCGGGGAGTCAAGGAGGGAAAACACGAAGAATTCTATAGAATTCTTCGTGTTTTCACGATACTCGAATGCATGTCCCCTGCAGGAATCGAACCTCGATCACATAACAAGGGCTAGGATGTCCTGGGGATGACTACTGGCGGCAACCTCATAGAAATTGCTGAATCCGATTCCATCAGGTCACACCCGGGCGCCGGTGTCCTCTTGCGCCTGAGCGTGCCCCAAAACGTTTTCGAGCCAGAGAACAGAAGCTTCACCGTTGCGCTTGTCCACCTCATTCAGGCTCCGTCCGTGTTTGACTGGGTTACGGTAATTCTTAAATGCAAGAAAATGTTTCTCAACCTCGCCTTTACTCCCGAAATGTGTGCCCAGTAATCCCCAGTTAAAAAGGATCACCTTCGCATAGTCCATGACATCGAGGAATTGCATCCGAACCTCGTCTCTATCAAACTCGGCTCTCCCATAGGGATGCCGTTTCATCTCTTCTTGCAGTTTTTTATTCACCGTATCCTGGATATCGGGAGGGATGCTTTCTTTCCAATAAGAATCCAACGAATCTCCCTTCAACGTCCCATGAAGGAAATTGCGTAAGCGTGTTTCCAGCAAAGAGATTGGTTTTGTGGGGTCTGTAGAAAACAGTTCCTCTGATGCGGAACCGATTCCAGTCCGAACACGGAATGCCTTTACCAGCTGCTCGGCGCGAAAATCTAGGAATCGGGTAAAGTCGTCTTCGAGAAGGCCCGACTGGGCAAGCCCTGGAATGAAGTGGTGTTGTAGGATGCCTTCCAAGTTCTTATTTGCCTTTTGGAGATCTCGAAAATACAGGCTCGGGGCCTTATCGCTGATATTATTGTTTGTAATCGCTGGGATGAACATGATATTCACGACACTGTCGAAGAAGTCCTTCTGTCGAGCCTGGTTTTTCCGCAAATACGCCTGTGGGAAGATGTGGTGCAGGTTGTGTTTGTAATAGCCGGAAAATACCCCCTCAAAAGAGACGGCCCGCCCATCCACCAAATTCTTGGGATCCGAGTATGAATATAGGGCGAGCACGGTTTTCACGAACGCGTTCCGCAGGTTGTATCGCTGCATAATAAGATTGTTCTTCAACTCGCCCCAGTCAATCAAGAATGCAAACGAGGGCTCTTTGCCTTCGAGCAAGGTATCGAATGCTAGACAATCCTCTTCGATTCGGGCTTCTACCGTTGCGTCGTATCGGTTCGATAGGCAGGCACGCCAAAACCACTTTTCAACGAGTAATGTTTGCTCGTTATTCAGAGCATGGTTTTTGTGGAAGAGGTATGTGAGGGGCACAAGGATTGCATCAAACGGCAAGTAATCGAGGTTGTTGATCTTTAACTTGGTCTTGACGAATTCAATGGACAGGTGGAAGGATGTAATAATGCCGTCCCAATCGGCTTCCAGCTTGCGTATATTGGTCCTCTCAAGAATATCCCTGGATCTGCGTATTCCGGCCAAATCCGGCCACCCTCTCGGGCGAAACCCAGCCAGCGT
>CAYHRV010000124.1:0-9667 GCA_964359165.1 uncultured Elusimicrobia bacterium | reverse complement strand
CTCAACCTGGACATGGGGCTCGAATCCGACCTGGGCATCGACTCGATCAAGCGCGTGGAGATACTCGCGGCCATGCGCGAGAAATTGCCCGAGGCCCCGGCGGTCGGCCCCCAGCACGTGGGTTCCCTGCGCACCCTGCGCCAGATCATCGACTTCCTCGCCGCGAACGAGGCTCCGGCGTCACGGGAGGCGGTGAGGGAGGAGGACGGCCTGCGCGCCGCCCCCGCCGCCGCTCCCGCGGTCCCCGCGGGTCCGCGCACCATCGAGCGATCCGTCCTCCAATCCGTCCCCTTCCTCGACGGGCGGCAAGCCCAGCCTCTTCCCGCCGGGGGCGAGGTGTGGGTCACCGACGACGGTTCGGCTCGGTTCCAGGAAACGCTCGCCGCTCTCGCGGCGCGCGGGTTCCGGCCCAAAGCCGTCGCGCTCGAGGGCCCCAGGCCCGAGTTCCCCGAGCGCCTGGCCGCGCTCATCCTCCTCGCTCCCCGCGCGCGGCTCGATGCTTCAGGTCTTTGGTCGGGCGAGTCGGAGGAATGGCTCAAGTCCGCCTTCCAATTGGCTCGGGCCGCCGCCCCGGCCTTGCGCCGCGGATCGCCCTCGCTGCTCTTGACCGTCTCGCGTATCGACGGCGCCTTCGGCCTCGAGGACCCCGGGGACGCCGACCCGGTCTTCGGCGCCCTCGCGGGCCTGGCCAAGACGGCCCGGGCCGAGTGGCCCGAGGTCCGCTGCCGCGCGGTCGATCTCGCGCCGGGAGCGGGACTGGGCAGGCTCTGGGCCGAGCTGGACTTCTCCGGACCCTCCGAACTCGGCATCAGCGGGAGCGGGCTCAAGACCCTGGAGCTCCGCCGGGAGCCGGCGCGCCCGGGCGCGCCGGCGCTGGCCGCCTCGGACGCGGTCCTCATCACCGGCGGCGCCCGGGGAGTCACGGCGGAAGCCGCCTTGGCCTTGGCTCATTCCACGCGCGCTCCCATCGCCCTCTTGGGACGCACGCCGCCGCCGGGAGAAGAGCCGGGCTGGCTCGAGGGCCTGAGCGCGGAGTCCGACATCAAGAAGGCCGTCCACCGCGCCTCTCCCGGGCTCAAGCCCAAGGAGATCGAGGCGTCCTACCGCGCGATCGTCGCCGACCGGGAGGTGCGCTCGACTCTGCGGCGGCTGGAAGAAGCCGGGTCCAAGGCTCTCTATATCAGCGCGGACATCCGGGACTCGGGATCGGTGCGCGCGGCCGTGGAGCGGGTCCGCCGGGAACTCGGCCCCATCCGGGCCGTGGTGCACGGCGCCGGAGTGCTCGCGGATAAATCCATCGAGGACAAGGAGCCTGGCCTTTTCAGCCCGGTCTTCGACACCAAAGTGGCCGGGCTCCGGCACATCCTCGCCGCCGTCGGGCTCGGGGAACTCAAGGTCCTCGCCCTCTTCTCCTCGGTGAGCGGACGCTTCGGCCGCGCGGGCCAAGCCGATTACGCCATGGCCAACGAGGCCCTCAACAAGGCGGCGCAGAGCCTCGCCCGGCGCCGTCCCGATTGCCGGGTTGTCTCCATCAATTGGGGTCCCTGGGAGGGCGGCATGGTGACCCCCTCCCTGCGCCGCGTCTTCGAGGGCGAAGGGGTGGCCCTGCTCCCCCTGCGGGAGGGCGGAGAGCATCTCGTCGCGGAGCTCGCGAGCGCGGGCGTCGAGACCGTGGTCCAGGCGAAGAGCGTCCCGGTCCGCGACGACCGCCTGGAGACGGTCTTCGAGCGGGAGTTGGACCTCCGCTCCCATCCCTTCCTCACCTCCCATGTCATCAACGGCCTCGCGGTGCTCCCGGTAGCCATGATGATCGAATGGCTCGCCCACGCGGCCCTGCACGCCAACCCGGGGCTGGTCTTCTGCGGGCTCGACGGCTTGCGCGTCACCCGCGGCGTCATCTTGAAGGACGGGGCCAAAGCCGTGCGCGTGCGCGCGGGCCGGGCGGAGCGCGAAGGAGATGCCTGGCGCGTGAGGGTGGAGCTCCACTCTTCCGAGGGGCTTTGCGCGAAGGCCGACGCCGTGCTCCGCGCGCGGGCACTCGCGGCGGAACCCGCCCGGGCCCTCGCGGAAGGCGCGGCCTACGGCCGCTCCGTCTCCGACGCCTACCGGGACCTCCTCTTCCATGGTCCGATGCTCCGGGGCATCGAGGCCGTGGAGGGCTGCTCGGGTGAGGGCATCGCCGTCAAGCTGGCTGCGGCGCCCGCACCTTCCGCCTGGATGCAGAAGCCCGTGCGGGGCGCATGGCTGGCCGAGCCCTTGGCCATCGATGCGGCCTTTCAGGCCGTCATCCTCTGGAGTTTCGAGAGCAACGGGGCGGCCTGCCTGCCCAACTCCGTGCGCCGCTACCGCCAGTTCCGCGCCCAGTTCCCCAAAGAGGGGGTCCGGGCGCTGGTGAGCGCGTCGACGCGCGGCGGCTCCATCGCGGCCGCGGACATCGACTTCGTCGACGGGCGCGGAGAGCTGGTCGCCCGCATCGAGGGTTCGGAGCATACCGTCGACGCGGGGCTCAAGGAAGCGTTCCGCAAGAGCGTGCCTGTCGCCCCGGAGGGGCGCGGTCCCTCGCCCGTATTGGAAGTCCGTTCGGGCGGCGGGGCGGTGTGAGCCCGGAGCCCATCGCCGTCGTCGGCATCGGCGGCCTCTTCCCCGGAGCGGCCTCTCCCGCGGGCTACTGGGAGAACGTCGCCCAGGGCCGCTGCGCGGCGCGCGAAGTCCCCTCCGGGCGCTGGCTGCTGCCCCCGAAGGAGGCATTCGACCCGGTCCGGGGAGCGCCGGACAAGGTCTACTCCACGCGGGGCTGTTTCGTGGAGGACTTCGCCTTCGACCCCGAAGGGCTCGACGCGGACCCCGGATTGCTCTCCCGCCTCGACCCCGTCTTCCACTTCGCCCTGCATGCCGGGCGCCAGGCGTGGCGCGACGCGAAGACCGGAGGCCTCGACCGCCGCCGGGTCGGGGTCATCCTGGGGAACATCGCGCTTCCCACCGACGCCTTCTCCGCCTTCAGCCGGAAAGTCCTCGACAAGGAGTTCTCTAGGCGGTTCCCGGCCGCTCGGCCGACCGCTAAGGAATCTTATGAGGGTACGCTCCCTCCGGTCGGGGTCCACCACCCTCTTAACCGGTATCCGGCCGGCCTGCCCGCCGGTTTGCTGGCGCGGGCCTTGGGCCTGGGAGGCGGAGCCTATACCCTCGACGCGGCTTGCGCCTCCTCCCTCTACGCCCTTTCTCTCGCCTGCGATTCGCTCGCCTCGGGCAAGACCGACGCCATGCTCACCGGCGGCGTCTCGCGGCCGGAGTGCCTCTATACCCAGATGGGCTTCAGCCAGCTGCGCGCCCTCTCCCCCACCGGCCGCCCCGCCCCCCTGGACGCCTCCGGCGACGGCCTCGTGGTCGGCGAAGGGGCCGGGGTGTTCGTGCTCAAGCGCTTGAGCGACGCGCTCGCACAGGGGGACTCGATCTACTGCGTCCTGCGCGGGATCGGGCTCTCCAACGACATCGGCGGCAGCCTCCTCGCCCCCGACGGGGACGGACAGCTGCGGGCCATGCGTTCCGCCTACCACCGCGCGGGCTGGGCTCCCTTCGACGTGGACTTGATCGAGTGCCATGCCGCCGGCACCCCGGTCGGGGACGCGGTGGAGGTCCAGAGCCTGCGCGCGCTCTGGGGCGAGTCGGGCTGGACGCCCCGCCAATGCGCCCTCGGCTCGGCCAAGGCCAATGTAGGCCACATGCTCACCGCCGCCGGGGCCGCGGGGCTCATGCGCGTCCTGCTCGCCCTGCGGGCGAAGACTATCCCCCCGCATGCCAACTACTCGATGCCCGTGGGGGGCTTGGACTTCGACGCGACTCCTTTCCGCGTCCCGACCGCGGGGGAGCCTTGGGCTCCGCGGGCCCAGGGCGTCCCCCGCCGCGCCGCGGTGTCCTCCTTCGGCTACGGCGGCATCAACGCCCATGTCCTCCTCGAGGAGTGGCTCGAGCCCTCCCCCCGGTCGAAGCGGCCCGCCGCCGCTCCGGCCCCGAAACCCGCGGCCGTGGCCATCGTGGGCATGGACGCCCGCTTCGGCTCCCTGGGAGGCCTCCAGGAGTTCCAGGAAGCGGCGCTCGGCTCGGTCCCGGCCGAGGGACGCCTTCCCCGCGAGCTCTCGATCCCGGCCCAGGCCTACCGCATCCCCCCCAAGGAACTCGAGGAGATGCTCCCCCAGCAAGTCCTCATGCTCCGCTGCGCGGACGCCGCCTTGCGGGACGCGGCCTCGCGCGAGGCCGGCGCTTCCGCTCGCGCCCAGGAGCGCACCGGGGTATTCATCGGCATGGAGCTCGACCCGAACACC
Source organism: uncultured Elusimicrobia bacterium (assembly GCA_964359165.1). Classification (GTDB taxonomy): domain Bacteria; phylum Elusimicrobiota; class Elusimicrobia; order UBA1565; family UBA1565; genus CAYHRV01. The sequence goes on along the minus strand of CAYHRV010000124.1, from coordinate 5,348 downwards.
GCCAATTTTAATTTCCGCTGGTCCCTGCCCGAGGGCGAGCGCGAGCGCGCGGGACCGCCACTCACGGCCAATCGCACCATGGGAGCGCTCGGCGGAGTCATCGCCAGCCGCATCGCCCGGGAATTCCGCATCGGCGGCCCCAGCTTCACGATCGCCAGCGACGAGACCGCGGGCCTGCGGGCGCTGGAGGCGGCGGCCGACGCCGTGGGCCGGGGGGAGCTCGATTGCGCCCTCGTCGGCGCGGTGGACATCGGCGGCGACCCGCGCGCGGTGCGCGCCGAGATCGAACTCGGCCGCCTCGGCTCCTCCGCGGAAGCCCCTCGGCCCTTCGACTCTTCCGCTCGCGGCGGCGCGAGCGGGGAAGGGGCGGTCTGCCTCGTGCTCAAGCGGCTCGAGGACGCGCTCAAGGGGGGCGAACGGGTATACGCGGTGCTCAAGGGCATCGGTGCGGCTTCGGGGGGACCGGTCGCAGGGGCGCCTTCGGCCGACTGCATCGGCCTTGCGCTGGAGAGAGCCTATGAGGCCGCGGGAACCGACCCGGCCCGGGTCGGCTTGCTGGAAGCCCACGGCTCCGGGGTCCCCGGGGAGGACGCGGCCGAGTCCACCGCGCTCGTGCGCTTTTTCGGGAAGGGCGGACCCCGAGAGGAGCACGGACCCCGCGCGGCACTGGGCAGCCTCTCTCCGGTCATCGGCCGGGCCGGCGCGGCGTCGGGGCTCGCCTCCGTGGCCAAGGCGGCGTTGGCCCTCTATCAGCAGATACTCCCCCCCTTGGTCCTGCAGGAGGCCCGGCCCGAGCTCGCGGCCGGACAAGACCTCTTCCATTCCCCCCGCGTCCCCCAGTACTGGCTGCGCAACCGGGCGGATGGCCCGCGTCTGGCCGGGGTCACGAGCATCGGGCTCGGCGGCACCTGCGTGCATGCCGTGCTCGAGGAGTTGGACTCCCCGCCTCCCCTCTCCGAGCGCCCCATCGAGCGGCGACAACCGCTGGGCGCAAGGAAGGAGGGGCTCTTCGTCATCGAGGAGGACAGCGCTCCGGGGCTGGTCGCGGCCTCCCGCCGCCTTCGCTCGTGGATACTGGACAGGCCCGAAGCGGGCGTCGAGGCCCTGGCCCGCGCCTGGTGGGCGCAGTCCGCCGGCCAGGGTCGCCGGCCGCTGGCCGTGGCTTTCGTGGCGCGGGACAAGGGCGAGCTCCAGAAGCTCTGCCTGAGCGCCGAGAAATCCCTCATCGAGGACCCCGCTTCTCCTATCCAGGGGCTCGACCGCATCTTCTATTCCCCCCTTCCGGTCGGGCGGCGGGGGCGCGTGGCGTTCGTGTTCCCCGGCTCCGGCAACCAGTACCTGGGGATGGGGTTGGGCGCCGGCGCGGCGTGGCCGGAGGTCTTGAGGGCGCAGGACGCGGAGAACGGCCGCCTCTTCGACCAGAGCGTCCCCCACCTCTTCGCCCCCTGGCTCCTGGGGACTCCTCCGGGCTGGGAGGAAAAGGCGCTCGAGCGCCTCGCCCAGGACCATAAGGCCATGATCTTCGGCCAGGTGAGCCACGGCACGGTGCTCAGCGACCTGGTGCGCTCCTTCGGCGTCCAGCCCGACGCGGTCATCGGCTACAGCCTGGGCGAGACCGCCGGCCTTTTCTCCCTGCGCGTCTGGAGGGACCGCGACGAGATGCTCCGACGCATGCACGCCTCCACGCTCTTCGTCAGCGACCTGGCCGGGCCCTGCGACGCCGCCCGCCGCAGCTGGGGCCTGGCCGCCCACGAGGCCGTGGACTGGGCCCTGGGGGTGGTGGACCGCCCGGAGAAGCTCGTACGCGCCGCGGTCTCTGGGATGGAGAAGGTCTTCGTGCTCATCGTGAACACCCCCAAGGAATGCGTGGTGGGCGGGGCCCGGCACGCGGTGCGCAAGATGGTCTCCGAGCTGGGCGGGACATTCCTCCCCCTGCAGGGCGTGACCACGGTGCACTGCAGCGTGGCCAAGGAGGTGGAGGCGGCCTACCGGGAGCTCCACCTGCTCCCGACCCATGATCCCGGCGCGGTGCAGTTCTACAGCGGCGCCTGGGCCAGGCCTTATCCGGTGGACCGCGAGAGCGCGGCCGACGCCATCACCGCCCAGGCCGTGGGCGGCATCGATTTCCCGGCCGTCATCGAGCGCGCCTACGACGACGGGGTCCGGGTCTTCATCGAGCTCGGGCCGCGCAACAGCTGCACCCGGATGATCTCCAAGATACTGGGAGAGAGGCCCCACATGGCGCGCTCGGCCTGCGTGCGCGACCAAGACGGCGTCTCCACGCTCCTGCGCCTGCTGGGCCATCTGAGCGCCGAGCGGGCCGCGGTGGACCTGGGGGCCCTCTACGGCGGGGAGTCGCGCGCCGCGGGCCATCGTCCCCCCGAGCCCGAAGGCCCGAGTGTGCGCATCCCGCTCGACCACCCCCTCTTCCGCCGCGCCCAGACGCCTCCGCCGGCCGCTCCCGAGCCCAGGCCCGCCCTTCCTCCCGCGGCTGGGGCGCCCAAGCCCGCTCCTCTCGCGCGCCCCGCTTCGCCGAGGCCCCCCGCCGCGGACCGCCCGGCGCTCCCCCTCGCCCGGCCCTTGCCTTCCCCCGTCCCGGCCGCGGCACTCGCGGGGAGTCCCGCGCTGGCCGGGTTGGTGGCGGCGCGCCAGGCCGCGTCCAAGGCGCACGCGCAGTTCCTCAAGCTCGCCGAATTCTCGACGCAGGCCCAGCTCAAGGCCCTCGGACTTCAACCCCAAGTCCAGGCTCCAGCCTCCCCGCCGCCCGCGCGGCCGGTCCCCGCTCCCCTCAGCGAGCCGCGCCCAGGAAGAGGCGCGGTATTCATGGACCGGGCGCAATGCCTGGAGTTCGCGATCGGCAGGATCGGGAGCGTGCTGGGCCCCGCCTTCGCCGCGGTGGACGCGCACCCCACGCGGGTGAGATTGCCCGATGAGCCGCTGATGCTCGTCGACCGCATCCTCTCCGTCGAGGGGGAGGCGCGGTCCATGACTTCCGGCCGCGTGGTGACCGAGCACGACATCCTGCCCGGCGCGTGGTATCTCGACGCCGGACGCATCCCCACCTGCATCGCGGTGGAGGCGGGACAGGCCGACCTATTCCTCTCCGGCTACCTGGGCATCGACTCCCACACCCGGGGCCTGGCCATGTACCGGCTCCTCGACGCCGAGGTGACCTTCCATCAAGGCCTGCCCGGGCCCGGGCGAGCGATCCGCTACGACATCCGCATCGAGCGCTTCGCGCGCCAAGGCGACACGCATCTCTTCTTCTTCAGCTTCGAGGGCACGGTGGACGGCCGCCCCCTCCTGAGCATGCGCAAGGGCTGCGCGGGCTTTTTCACCCAGGGGCAGTTGGCCGCGGGCAAGGGCATCGTCTTCACCGAGCTCGACCGGCGCCCCCTGCACGGCAAGCGGCCTGCGGACTGGTCTCCGCCGGCGCCCATGCGCGTGGAGTCCCTGGGCGACCGGCAGGTGGACGCCCTACGCGAGGGGCGGCTGGCCGAAGCCTTCGGCCCGGCCTTCGCGGGCTTGAATCTCGCCTCCCCCCTGCGCCTGCCCGGGGAGGGCGGCGGCCAAGGGGCCGGAGGCCGCATGCGCCTCGTCGACCGGGTGGAGACGCTCGACCCCGCGGGCGGACGCTGGGGGCTGGGCCTCATCCGCGCCGAAGCCGACATCCATCCCGACGACTGGTTTTTGACCTGCCACTTCATCGACGACCAGGTGATGCCCGGCACGCTGATGTATGAGTGCTGCATGCACACCCTGCGCATCTTCCTCATGCGCATGGGCTGGGTGGGAGAGGAGGAGGAATGCTCCTTCGAGCCGCTCCCCGGGGAGGCGAGCGGGCTCAAGTGCCGCGGCCAGGTGCTCCCCTCCACCAAGAAGGTCACCTACGAGCTCTCTATCAAGGAGGTCGGCTATTCGCCCGAGCCCTACGCCAAGGCCGACGCCTTAATGTACGCCGACGGCCATCCCATCGTGCTCATCACCGACATGTCCGTGCGCCTGCGCGGCACCGACGAGCGCAGGCTCAAGGCGCTCTGGGAGCGCCGGACCGCGCCATTCCAATTATCGGACGCGGCACGGCGTCCCTTCCGGGACCGCCAGGGCTCCGCCCGCCGTGCCCCGCTCTTCGACACGGACCGCATCCTCGCCTTCGCCGTGGGAAAACCCTCCGAGGCCTTCGGAGAGCCCTACAAGGTCTTCGACTCCGAGCGCGTCATCGCCCGCCTGCCCGGGCCGCCCTACCAGTTCCTCGACCGGATCACGGATATCCGCGGCGCGAAGCCCTTCGTCCTGGAGGCCGGGGCCGAGGTCACGGCCGAGTACGACGTGCCGCCCGACGCCTGGTACTTCCGAGCCAACCGGCAGAAGAGCATGCCTTTCGCGGTGCTCCTGGAGACCGCGCTCCAGCCCTGCGGCTGGCTGGCCGCCTATCTCGGCTCGGCCCTGCGCAGCGAGTCGGACCTTTCCTTCCGGAACCTCGGAGGCAAGGCGGTCCTGCATGAGGAGGTGTTCCCGGACGCGGGGACGCTGAGTACGCGCGTGAAGATGACCCGCGTCTCCCAGTCGGCGGGCATGATCATCCAGAACTACGACCTGGAGGTCCGCCGCGGCCCGCGCCTGGTCTACCAGGGCGACACCTATTTCGGCTTCTTCTCCAAGGAGGCGCTCGCCGACCAGAAGGGCATACTCTCGGCTTCGCCCTATTCCCCCAGCGCGGAGGAGCGGGCCCGCGGCGTGGAACTCGATATCCCGGCCTGCGCCCCGCTCGACCCCGAGGACTCCTCCTTGCCCGACCCCGAGAAGCTCGCCCTGCCCGCCCGGGCTTTCCGGATGTTCGACTCCATCCCGCTCTTCATCCCAGACGGGGGCCCCGCGCGTCTGGGTTTCCTGCGGGGGATAAAGAAGGTGGACCCCGCGGAGTGGTTCTTCAAGGCGCATTTCTTCCAGGACCCGGTCTGTCCCGGGTCGCTGGGCCTGGAGTCCTTCCAGCAGCTCCTCAAGGCCTTCGGCCGCCAGCGCTGGGCCGCGGAGTGCCCGCAGGAGGCGCGCTGGACCCCCATAGTCCCCGGCGAGAGGCACGAATGGGTCTATCGGGGGCAGGTCATCCCGCGCAACAAGGTCGTCACCGTCGAGGCCGTGGTGACCGAGGTCGACGACCGCCAGAAGCGCTTGAAGGCCGACGGCTTCCTCTCCGTCGACGGCCTGCTCATCTATCAGATGAAAGGCTTCTCGCTGAGCGCGCCGTGAGATACTCCCGCGCCCGATTAGACGCCCTCGCCTACGAGCTCCCCCCCGTGGTCGTGGCCTCCGCCGAGCTCGAGGAGCGCTTCGGCACGCACTTTTCG
>CAYHRV010000123.1:0-9697 GCA_964359165.1 uncultured Elusimicrobia bacterium | reverse complement strand
GGACCGAGCGGACTTTGACCATGCTCGGTCCGGCCTTGCCCGATGCCCGGGCCGAAGCCGAAGTCTCCGGGGACGCGCTCGGTTGGGAGCCCGGCCAAATAGTCGACGGCATCTTCGAGGTCAAAGACGAGCTCGGCATGGGCGGCTTCGGTTCCGTGCACAAGGTCCGGCATCTCGGCTGGGGCCTGGACCTGGCCGTCAAATCGCCAAGACCCGACCGGGTGGCCAACCGCCGGGCCTTGGAGAGCTTCGTCCAGGAGGCGAACACCTGGGTGGGCCTCGGCCTGCACCAGCACATCGTCACCTGCTATTTCGTGCGCCTCATGGGAGTGCCGCGCATCTTCATCGAATACATGGAAGGCGGCACGCTCAGTGAATGGCTCAGGACCCAAAAGACTCTTGCCATGAAGGAGGCGCTCGACATCGCCCTCCAGATCGCCCGCGCCATGGAGTATTCGCACTCGAAGGGCCTCATCCATCGCGACCTAAAACCCGGCAACTGCCTCATGACTCCCGGGGGAGTGCTCAAGGTGACGGATTTCGGCCTGGCCAAGGTGGCGGGCGCGCAAGAGTCCATGGGAGGCGACGGTGAAACCGTGGGCGCCAAGATCGCCCGGGTCAAGGACGCGTCGCAGAGCGGACGCTTGGGCACTCCCGAATACATGGCCCCCGAGCAGTGGAATAAGCCCCAGGATGCCGGCCCGGCGGCCGATGCTTGGGCTTTCGGCGTCATGCTCTACGAGCTATGCCTGCGCAGGAAGCCTTTTGAGCTGGCCGAGGATGAGCCGGTGGACAGTTTCTATGTCCGGCTCCTGGAGAGTGATTGGAAATACGAGAAGCCCAAGGGCCTGCCCGGAGGGCTATCCGAGATCATCTCGCTCTGCCTGACCCAAGACCCGCGAAATCGTCCGGCGGATTTCTCGCGCATCACCAAGGTGCTCGAATCCGCGTATCAGCGCGAGGCTCAGGCGCCCTATTTCCGCGAGGCGGTCAAGGAAGTGCCTCCCTTGGCCGGCACGCTCAGCAATCAGGGCGTCTCCATGGCCGACCTGGGCCGTTCGGAGGAGGCGTTGAGGCTCTTCGAGCAGGCCCTTAAGCTCGACCCCATGCATCCCGGCGCCGCCTACAACCGGGGGGTGCTGCTGCTCAGGGAAGGGCGAGCCTCCGAGTCCGAGATCCTCGGCCGCCTCAATGAGAGCAAGAAGGCCCGCCCCGCGGATTGGGCGCCGAGCTTTCTCTTGGGGCTGATGCACCTGAGGCGGCGGGACTCGCCCGCGGCGCTCTCCGAGTTGGAAGAGGCCTCCTTCCTCTCGCATGATAACGCCCTGATACGGAGGGCTCAGCGCAGGGCCGAGGGAGCGCAGGACGGCTCCGGGGAGTTGGAGCTTTTCGTCGACTTGCCGCGCGGCTCCGAGCTCACCTTGAGCGATGAATCCGCGTTCAAGGCTCTCTTGGAACGGGTGGAGAAGCAGCTCGCCTCCGGTTCCTTCGCCAAGGCCTATGAATCGCTGCGCAAGGCCCGGAGCATGCAGGGTTTCGAGCAAGCCCAGGCCGCGATGGACCTGTTGGAGCGCCTGAGCCTCAAGGGCGCGCGAAGCAAGCTCAAAGCCGCGTGGCAGAAGCGCCTCTTGGACGGCTCCGACGGCGCGAACGCCGTGTGCTTCCTGCCGGATGGAAAACTGTTCAGCGGCCACGCGGACAAGACCGTGCGGCTTTGGGACGCTTCCGGGGAGCTGATCTGGAGCCAAGCGGGGCACGCGGCGCCCGTTCGCGCGGTCTGCGCGGCGTATGATGGAAAATCAGTCTTGAGCGCTTCGGCGGATGGGACGCTCAGGCAATGGGATACGGGCACGGGCGCGTGCGTGCGCGCCTTCGTGGGCCATGCGGGAGCCGTGAATTCGGTCAGCGCGAGCGCGAATGGGAAAGTCCTATCCGGGAGCGATGACAAGACGCTCAAGCTTTGGGATATGGCGACAGGCAGACTGGAGAAGAGCATCCCGGCGCATGAAGGGGCCGCGACCGCGGCCTCTTTGAGCCCTGATGGAAGCCGCGCGGTGTCCGGCGGCGCGGACAAGACCCTGAAGGTCTGGGATATCGCCAAGGGCCAGGCGATAAGGACTTTGGAAGGACATGGCTGGGCGGTGAGGGCCGCGCGGCTCTCGCCGGATGGTCGGAAAGCCGTTTCGGGCTCGGAAGATAAGATGCTCCGGTCTTGGTCCTTGGATTCGGGGCGTCCGGAACAGACGATGAACCATTTCGGCCCAGTCCGGTCCGCCTGCTTTTCGCCGGAGGGGAGATTCGCCCTTTCCGCGGGCGATGACAAGGTCCTACGGCTCTGGGACCTGGAGTCCGGCAAGCAGAGCTGGAGCTTCGAAGGCCACGGGGCGGGGATAGGCTCGGTGGACATATCGCCCCAGGCGCGCTTCGCGGCATCCGCGGGTGCGGACGGCATCCGGGTCTGGGAGCTCGATTGGGAATACGTGTTTCCTGAGCCCGCCGACTGGAGCGAGGACGCGAAACCTTACGCCGACCAATTCCTGGCAGTGCTCAAGTCGCGCAAGCCCTCGGGCAAGGGCCCGACATGGACCGAAGAGGAGTTCCAAGGCTTCCTCGCCGAGTTGGGCCGCAGAGGCCTCGGCTGGCTCACCCCGGAAGGCGTGCGCTCCTGGCTGGAAGCGATCAGCCAAGGCAAGCCCGCTCCCGGCCTGAAGGCTTCAGCCTCTGCCTCTGCTTTCACCCATGATGATGAGAAGACCGAGAAGCGGAATCTTCTATGGTGGGGCTCAGCTGCTGGCGCCGTTGGATTGGTATTTTCTGGTCTGATTTATTTCTCAATGATGAAGTCTAATAGCTTTGGGATAGGCAAGAAACATTCAGCGTTAGTGATTTCGGACCCAGCTTCCACTGAAAAAGCGTTGGAGAGAGATAGCCAGCGGCGCGAACACGAAACCGAAGAGCGACTCGCCCTCATAGCTGCGGAAGCCAAAGCCCAGCATAAAGCCCAGGAGGAAGCCTGGCGCGCTCAGACGGAAGATGGAAAACAGCCTGGTAAAAAAGACCCATCGCGGACGAATAGGATGGTTCTAATTCCATCTGGGGAGTTCCTCATGGGCTCGCCAAGGGGGGAGGGCGAGGCCGACGAGTACCCCCAGCACAAAATCTACCTAGACTCCTACTACATGGACAAGTATGAGGTGACGGTAGAGGAATACGCGGCCTGCGTGGGCCGGGGAACATGCAAGGAGCCCGGGACCCTAAGAAATTCGGAGAAATGCAATTTCGGCCGGACGAGCCGAGAAAAGCATCCCATCAACTGCGTGGATTGGGAAGACGCCAAGAGCTACTGCGAATGGGCAGGCAAGCGGCTTCCTACCGAGGCGGAGTGGGAGAAGGCGGCCCGCGGGCCCCAGGCGAGGAGATATCCCTGGGGCGATGAGTGGGATTGGAATAAGTCCAACACTGCGTCCAAGTGGGCGGGCAGGGATTTGAAGGATACCGAGGCTTGGAAGAAATATTTCTACCAGAATACGAAAGGCAAGGCATACGCGGCCGCCCAAACGGATTCCGTGGGAAATCATCCCGCGGACCAAAGCCTTTATGGCATGTATGACATGGGCGGCAACGTTTCAGAGTGGACCGCTGATTGGTACGACGAAGACTATTACGGGGCGAGTCCAAGAAGGAATCCAACAGGTCCTGAATTGCCGGGAGCGTACAACAAGGAATGGCATCGCGTCGCCCGCGGCGCTTCCTGGTTCGTCAACGTGGGCGGCTCTCGGGTGGCCGGCCGCGCCAAGCTCGGGCCGGGAGATAGGAATGTCGGCACTGGGTTCCGCTGCGCGCTCGGCGCCGACGCCCGGGACGGCGCTTCCAATAAGTCGAATGAATCGGGGCGATCGCCCGCTCCACCCGAAACGGCCGCGGAGCGGAGGCCCGCGAGTTCCAAGGGCGGCGCGACCATCGAATGGGTCAGCATCCCGAGCGGGCGCTTTATGATGGGGTCGGCAAAAGGCGATGCTGATGAAAGGCCGGTGCATCGTGTAATCATGAGGCTTTTCCAGATGGCCAAGACCGAGGTGACGGTGGCGCAGTGGCGGACGTGCGTGGACGCGGGAGCGTGCGCCGCTCCCGGAAGGGGAGAGTCCTGTAATTGGGGCGTTTCCGGACGCGAGGACCATCCGGTCAATTGCGTGGACTGGAATCAAGCGAAGGCCTTCTCGGAGTGGGCCGGGGGACGCTTGCCGAGCGAGGCGGAGTGGGAGTACGCGGCTCGTGGAGCCGGGAAGAACATCGAATATCCCTGGGGCGATGAGACCGCGAGTTGCCGGAGGGCCATCATGAATGACGGCGGTCCCGGCTGTGGACGAGGATCGACATGGCAGGCATGTTCCAAGCCTGCCGGAAACACCGCCCAAGGCTTATGCGACATGGCGGGCAATGTATGGGAATGGACGCAGGATTGGGATCATGCCTCTTATGACGGCGCTCCCGAATATGGGAGCGCGTGGGAGTATCCGGCGGGCTCGGCCCGGGTGTTTCGGGGCGGTTCCTGGCGCAGCGACGCCGGCTTCGTCCGGTCGGCCTACCGCAGCAACATCGACCCGGGCATCCGCGACGGCAGCCGCGGGTTCCGGCCCGCTCGCTGAGGTCGCCGTTTTACACTTTACCCTTGGACCCTTTTACCCTTGGCGGGGTTTTCCCGCGTGGAGCGCGGCCCGGCGCGTGCGAAGCCGCGCCGGGCAAGCGACCGAATGTCCCTGGGGAGATTATCCATGCGCCTCTCTGAGTGCGCGGGCGAGGACGAGTCGCATGCCGGCGGCGGTCTGGAACCTCTCGCGGGCGTTCCTTCTCAGCGACTTGTCCACCGCTATCGCGACCGTCAGGTCCTTGCGCCCGGCCCCGGCATCATAAGGAGAGCCTGGTTGATCACCGTTTGGTAGCCGATGCCCCTATGCTTTGCCTCCGATTTGGCCCACTGAATGGCTTTTGGATGGAGCCGAATCTGAATCGGTTTGTATTTGTCGAGTCCCTTCGGGGGCCGCCCACGGGCGCGTCTCTTGACGCCCAGCTTGGCTTCAATGGCCCTCCGGGCCATCGCCACCTCTTGGCTGGTGACTCGACGGGCCTCTCTAAAAGGGAATTCCTTTGCTCCGCTCATATTGCCTCCTCTCGCGACGGTTCGCTTTTCTCGCGCTGATGATCCGAAAGATATTCCCCGGCAGACGGATGGTGAAAATGATCACCAATACCCCCATGTCGGCTTTTCCGATCAGCCATTCTCGTTTCTCGCTCGGGCTTGAATGCTTTGGATCGGGGGCTCTCAGTTGGAACGGATCATCGAATGCCGTGACCGCGGCCTCAAAGGAAATGCCGTGTTTGACGGCATTCGTCTCGGACTTTTTTACGTCCCAATCGAACTCCATTATTTCAGTATATACCGTAAAAGGCTAAGTTTCAAGGCGCCGCAAGGTTATTCATTATCCATGCGCCTCTCTGAGTGCGCGGGCTAGGACGAGCCTCATGCCGGCGGCGGTCTGGAACCTCTCGCGGGCGTCCCTTCTCAGCGACTTGTCCACCGCTTCCGCCAGGGCCCGGGGGAGCTTCGGATCGCGCTCCAGTATCGGGATGGGGTCGTCTTCCAATATCGCGAGCATCAGGTCCTTTCGCTTGGCCGCGGTATCGTAAGGATGGCTCGCGGTGAGAAGGTAGTAGAGCGTCGCCCCTATCGAGTATAGGTCGGCGGGCGGTTTGACGAAGCGGAAATTGGTGAACTGCTCGGGCGCCATGTAGAGCGGGGTGCCCATGATCTCCCAGGGGTCGGTGAACCCCGACTGGCCCGCGGTGAAATAGCTCTTGGCCAGGCCGAAATCCGCGATCTTGGGGCTCGCGACGCCCGGTCCGCCTGGGCCGAGCAATATGTTCTGGGGCTTGATGTCCCGGTGCACGAAGCCCTCTTCGTGCGCGTATTCGAGCCCCTTGAGCGTCTCGCAGATCAGGCGCACGGCCTCGGGGTATGGGACCGGCCCCTTATGGACCGCGCGGACGAGGTTCTCCAGATCGCCGCCGGGCAGGTATTCCGAGGCGAAGTAGTGTCCCTTCTCATCCGTTCCTTGTTCCAATAGGCGCACGATGTTCGGATGAGCGAGGCGGCCCATCACAGCCATCTCGCATCGAAAGCGCATGCTCTGCTTGGGATGCACGCCCTGCTCCGTCATGACCCTCTTGAGCGCCCGGAGCTCTCCCGTGGGCTCATGCCAGGCTTTGTAGACCACACCCATGTTCCCGCGTCCCAGTTCCGAGAGTATCCTGTAGGGGCCGATGTCCTCCGCGCGCACGCGCCGCTGTTTCTGCGCGCAGGGCCCGCAGATGCGCGAAGCGGCCTCCTCGGGTCCGGCGTCGACCGGAGGGAGGGGGGGCAGGGAGGAGCCGCAGTCCGCGCATTTGAGGACGCCTGGGCGGCCCCGGCGGCGGTGGGACGAGGGAGGGCCCTTTTCCCGGCATTGGCGGCAGACGCCGCCCTTATCCCCCCGATCGCGCTCCGGCTGCGTGTCCGTCCAGGAGAAGCTCCTGCCGCAGAGGACGCAGGGGAGCTTGAGCGTCCCCTCTTCCCCAGCAGAGACCCTCACTTTCATAACCGTGTAGCCGAACCAGACCAGGTCGCCCTCGCGCAGTTCGGCGGATTCCACGCGGGAGTATTCGGCTTGTCCGGCGGGAAGGACGAAGGTCCCGTTGCGGCTGTTCAGGTCGCGGACATGGACGGCGGGAGGGGAGATGTCGAATATGCAGTGATGCCTGGAAACGCAAGGCTCCTCAGCTCCGAGCCGGAAATGGGCCTCGACTCCCGCCTCGCTCCTTCCCACCAGGAAGCGGTCGGCTTGGGAGAATGAGAACGCCTTGCCCTTGTGGGGGCCGTCAATGACATGAAGTTCCACGCGGCTCATGAGCGCTGGATAATCATACCCATTCGGCAAGATTATCCGGATAAAATATCCATGTCAATCGCCTTTCCCCATTCCATCGCTTGTTTTCGAGCGGGACCTATCATAAACTCGTTTTATGACGGGAGCTTTAAAGGCCGTCCATTACTGCCTGAGCGACATCGGGCGGCGCAGGGAGGAGAACCAGGACGCCTGGTTCGCGGACTCGGCGTCCGGGCTCTTCCTCGTCTCCGACGGGATGGGGGGCTTGGCCGCCGGAGGCCTCGCCTCCAAGGCCGCGGCGGAGATATTCCCCAAGATACTGGGCGAGAAGCTCTCGGCGCTTCCCAGGCGCACGAGCAAGACGGTCCAGGCCGCGTTCGGGGGGGCTCTGGCCGAGTTCAGCGCCGGGCTTAGGGAAAAAGGCGAGGAGACCCCTCGGCTCGGAGGGATGGGCGCTACCGTGGTCGCGGCGCTCATCGATGGGCGCTGTCTCTATATCGCCCACCTGGGCGATAGCCGCGCATACCTCCTTTCCGACGGGACCCTCCAGCGCCTGACCAGGGACCACTCTATCGTGGCCGTGATGCTGGAACTCGGGAAGATCACTCCCGAGGAGGCCGAGGTCCACCCCGCCCGGCATTCCATGACCCGCTACGCGGGGATGGACGGAAAGGCCGTCGCCGACACCCGCATGCTCCGGCTTAAGGGCGGGGAACGACTGCTCCTGTGTTCGGACGGGCTCACGAACATGCTCCCGGATGACGCGATCAAAACCGCGCTCGCCGAGTCCGAGGGCCCTGAGTCGGCCTGCGTGAGGCTCGTGGCCGAGGCCAACGAGGCCGGGGGCGCGGACAATGTCACCGCGCTGGTGGTGGAGTTCGCGAAGGCGGCTTGATGCGCGCGTGCGTGACGCTCAGGGCTACGCAAGGGCCGGCCAAGGGCCGGGAGTTCCCCTTCGACCAGCATGATATCTTCATCTTCGGCCGCTCCCCGGATTGCGGCTGTTCCATCTCGGATGATCCGTATATCTCGACGAATCATTTCCTCCTCGAGATCGACCCTCCCGACTGTGAGCTGAGGGATCTGGGCAGCAAGAACGGCACCTTTCTCAACGGGCTGCGGATCGGGGGAAGGGATAAGGGAGAAGCGGCGCAGGATGCGGCCCGGCGGGCCAGGGGCGTGCGCGTGGGGCATGGGGACATGGTCCGGGCCGGGGCCACGGAATTCCTGGTCATCCTACGCGCCTTCGCCGACTGCGCGGACTGCGGAAAAGAATTCGAACTGCCCGTGGGCGGGGTGGAGAAGGCCTGGGCCTCGCCGCAAACGCCGGCCTGCGAGCTTTGCCGGAAAAAGAAGGAAGCTCCCCGGCAAGCGGAAGCGGCGATCGGGAAGCCCAAGGCCGCGCCGGCTCAAGCGGAGAAGAAGGGCGGGTATTTCACGAATTTCCTCGCGGGGATAGTCCGGCAGGCCGATGATGAAGGGGAGACGCGGTTCCCCGGCTACGCGGTCGAGAAGGAGCTCAAGGGCGGGGGGATGGGGAAGGTCTATCTGGTGCGCCGCGAGGAGGACGGCTCGCACGCCGTCATCAAGGTCGTCAAGCCGGGCAAGCGCAAGGTCTCGGAGAAACAGGCGAAGTATTTCGAGCGGGAGATGGAGCTAGCCATGTCGCTCAAGCATCCCCATATCGTGAGATTCATCGAGGGGGGGAGTTCCAGCGGGTCGCTTTATTTCGCGATGGAATACTGCGACAAGGGGAGCGCGCGCCAACGCATGAGCAAGGCCGGCGGCCGCCTGCCTTTGGAAGAGGCGGCGGACATCATCCTGCAGGCGCTCAAAGGGCTCGAATACGCCCATTCCAGGAGCGTGGTGCACAGGGACCTCAAGCCGGACAACATCTTCCTCTGCGATTCGCGCGAGGGCCTCAAAGCCAAGATCGCGGATTTCGGGCTCTCGAAGAACTTCGCCCTGGCGGGCATGAGCGGGATGACGGTTTCCGGAGACGGGGGCGGGACATTCGGCTTCATGCCCAAGGAACAGCTCAGGGATTTCCGCGGCACGCGTCCGGTCTCGGATGTGTTCTCCATGGGGGCCGCGCTCTACAACATGCTGACCGGCGAATTCTTCTTCGACCTGGGCTCCGTCGGCGACCCCTGCGTGGCCGTCCTCAAGGACAAGGTCATCCCCATACGCGCCCGGGGATTGGACCTCCCCGGGAAAGTCGCGGACGCGATCGACAAGGCGCTCGCCCTCGATTGGAAGGACCGCTACCCCACCGCCGGGGAGTTCGCCTCCGCGTTATCGGCGGCTCTGGATCTGGGGAAATAAACGCCCTGAACCGTGAAAGAACGCGGCGCGTTTTTTCGCGGTTCAGGAGTTGAGGCGCTGAAGGAACTCGATGGAGCGGTAGAGGCGCTTGGCGTGGTCCGGCTCGAGCGCCGCGGCCATGAGCGCGTCGAGGCTTTGCGGCAGGGAGGGGTCCTTGGCCGAGAGGGGGACGAAGAGGCCGGCCTCCTTGAGCTTGAGCAGGTCGGGCCCCTGGAAGGGAAGCTCGCCGGTGAGCATCTCGTAGAGCGTCACGCCCAAGGCGTAGATGTCCGAAGCGCGGTGGCTTGAGCCCAGATGCTGTTCGGGGGCCAGGTAAGCGAGCGTGCCCGAGACCCCTCTGCGCGTCAGGCCCGAGACCGAGTCCTTGGCCATCCGGGCCAGGCCGAAGTCTAAGACTCGCGCGAAGCCGTCCTTGCCCACCATGATGTTGGAGGGCTTGAGGTCCCGGTGCA
>CAYHRV010000122.1:0-9749 GCA_964359165.1 uncultured Elusimicrobia bacterium | reverse complement strand
GTGATGCCCTGTCCCTTGATGTCGTCGGCGTGGCCCACCACCGCGGCCTCCGCCACCTTGGGATGGCTCACGAGGGCGGATTCGATCTCCATGGTCGAGAGCCTGTGCCCGGCCACGTTGATGACGTCGTCCACCCTGCCGAGTATCCAGAAGTAGCCGTCCTTGTCCCGGCGCGCCCCGTCCCCGGTGAAATACACTCCGGGGATCTGGCTGAAATACTGGGTCTTATAACGTTCCGGGGCGCCGTATATCGTCCTCAACATCGCGGGCCAGGGCTTGTCGACCACCAGGAAGCCCCCGGCATCCGGCGGCACCGGACGGCCGGCGCGGTCCACGACCTTGGCCGATATCCCCGGGAAGGGGACTGTCGCCGAGCCCGGCTTGAGGGCCACGGCTCCGGGGAGGGGGGTGATCATGATGGCCCCGGTCTCGGTCTGCCACCAGGTGTCCACCACCGGACAGCGGTCCTTGCCGATGACGCGCCGGTACCAGAGCCAGGCCTCGGGATTGATGGGTTCGCCGACCGTGCCGAGCAGGCGGAGGCTGGAGAGGTCGCGGCCCTCCGGCCACCGGGCGCCGAGGCGGAGAAAGGTGCGTATCGCCGTGGGGGCGGTGTAGAAGACCGTGACGCGGTGCTCCTCGATCATCGACCAGAACCGATCGGGCTGGGGGAATAACGGCGCGCCCTCATAGAGGAAGACCGTCGCTCCCGCGGCCAAGGGACCGTAGACCACGTAGCTGTGTCCGGTCACCCAGCCGATGTCCGCGGTGCACCAAAAAACATCCTCGTCCTTGAGGTCGAAGACCAGCCGGGCGGTCAGGGCCGCCTGGGTCAGATACCCTCCGGTGGAATGCACCACCCCCTTGGGCTTCCCGGTGGTCCCGGAGGTATAGAGGATGAAGAGCGGATTCTCGGAGTCGAAGGCCTCGGGAGCCCGGTCGGCGCGGGCGTCCTTGAGGGCGTCCTCCCACCAGACGTCGCGTCCCTCGGTCCAGCGCACGGCCTGGCCGGTGCGTTTGAGCACCACGACCTTCTCCACGCAGGGACAGGCGTCCACGGCGGCGTCCACGCTGTCCTTGAGCCGGACGACCTCTCCCTTGCGCCAGCCTCCGTCCGCGGTGATGACGAGCTTGGCCTGGGCGTCGAGGATGCGGTCGCGCAGGGCGTCGGCGGAGAAGCCGCCGAAGACCACGCTGTGCGCGGCGCCCAGGCGCGCGCAGGCGAGCATGGCCACCACGGCTTCGGGGACCAGGGGCATGTAGACGGCGACGCGGTCGCCCCGCCGCACTCCCATCCTCGAGAGGGCGTCGGCGAAACGGCAGACCTCCCGGTGGAGCTGGAGGTAGGTCAAGGTGCGCGTGTCCCCGGGCTCGCCCTCCCACACGATCGCGGCTTTGTTGCGCCGCGGCCCTTCCAGGTGCCTGTCGAGGCAGTTCTCGCTCGCGTTCAGGCGCCCGCCGACGAACCACTTGGCGAAAGGGGGCTTCCACTCCAGCACCCGCTTCCACGGCTTGCGCCAGCGCAGTTCCCGGGCGGCCGCGGCCCAGAACGCCTGGGGGTCCTTGGCGGCCCGCCGGGAGAGCCGCTGGAAGGCGGTCCGGCCCGAGATATGGGCCTTCTTGGAGAATCCGGGATCAGGCGGGAAGAGCCGGGTTTCCTTGAGCAAGCTGTCGATGTCCATGGCGTATATCAAACTGAAATTCCAGCGTGGGCGCAAGCCGACACGTCTGCTCGCATCCGGCGAGCCGCTGTGTCCCGTTTTAATCCGTTTTTAGGGAATTCCTCTCCCCGTTATTTTTCCTCGCACTTGATTCTTGTGATTCCTACTGATAATTAATATATAATGACTGCTTATGCTCCCTACATTCAGGCCTAACAGGCGCAAGCGTGCAAAACACATCGGTTTCCGAGCTCGCATGAGCACCGCGGGGGGAAGGCAGACGCTCAGCCGCCGCCGCAGAAAAGGCCGCAAGAGGCTCAACCCCTAGCCATCGAGCTCTCCGTGCGCACCGGGAAGCTCGCAAGGACGGTCCGGCTGGCAGGCTCCGACATGGAGTCCGTGTTCTCGTCCGGGCGCAGGCTCTCGCGCAAGGACTTGGTGCTCTGGCTGCGCAAGCGCGAGCCCGCCTCCGGGGCACGCTTCGGGCTTTCCGTCAGCAGAAAACTTGGAAAAGCCGTCGGCCGCAACCGGTTGAAGCGCCTCCTTCGGGAGGCGTTCCGCTTCAACCGGGACAAGATATCCCCCGGGGCGGATTGCGTGTTCTACCCCCGCCCGGGTTGCCGTTGGAAAGGTCTGGATGAAGCTGAGACAGCCGTATTGGATCTGTGCCGGAAAGCCGGCATCTTCCGCAATGGTTAACACCCTCCTGCTCGAGTCCCTGGACCTCTATCGGGCCGTCCGGTCGGCGCTCTTGCCGCCGACCTGCAGGTTCCTGCCTTCCTGCAGCGCGTACGCCCGGGAGAGCCTGGAGCGTTATCCCCTGCGCCGCGCCGCCCCGCAGATCCTCCGTCGTCTGCTCCGCTGTCATCCCTTCCACCCAGGCGGTCACGACCCGGTCGTCTGATCTCAACGGGCGTCGCCGCAAGGGGTTGTGAAACAAAAATACGGACACTTTGGAGGCCCATGTTTGAGGCGAATTCGAGGCGCGAGGAGGGAGCAATGCCGCAGCGCATTGTAACCGACGAGCAACGAAGAAGTCGTCCAAAGATGGGCCTCCCCGAAGGGGCTGGGCGCTTTTGGGCTGCGACCGCGTCGCTCGTCGCTTACATACCGCAGAGGGTATGCGCGCTCCTCGCTCCTTGTCTCGCTCCAAAATCACCTCAGCCAAAGTGTCCATATTTTTGTTTCACAACCCCTAAGGATCGGTGATAATGGAACGCAATCTCATCCTGGCCGTGGCCCTCTCGATCTGCGTCTATGTGGGCTGGTTCGCCCTCATCGACCGCTTCTACCCTAAGCCCCCGGCCCCGGCCGCAAAGGCCGCTTCCGCCGCCGCAGGGGCGACTCCGGCATCCGGTTCCGGGGTTTCCATCACGCCGGACGCCCCCGCAAGCCGCGGCCCCTCCGCCGCCGCCTCCTTCACCGGCGGTGAACAGCCGCGCTTCGACGCCCGGAAACCCGAGGCGGATGAACGAACCTGGGAGTTCCGCTCCGGCGGGCTCGGGGTCAGCGTCCGCGCCGATGGCGCGGCGCTCTCCGGATTCCGCTATCCCGGCCCCCTGGGCCGCGTGGAACTCATCGCCCACCCTGACCCGGGCTTCCTCTCCACCCTGCCTGGACTGCGCTTCGCTCCGGACCCCGATACCGAGAGGGCCGCCTCGGGAGCCGTTTCTACCGAGGCGGGCCCTCTCGTCTTCTCGGCTAAGCATCCGAGCGGACTCCTTATCAGAAAAGAATTCCGCTTCGACGACAAAACTCTGCTCCATACCCTGCGCCTCACCTTCTCCAATCCGGGGAAGGGGCCCAGCGCTCTCCCCGCGTGGGAGCTTTCCCTGGGCCCCGGCTTGGGAACGGTGCCCAGCGAACTCAAGGAGAACTCCTCCCAATGGAAGGCCTCCGCTCTGCTCCCGCCCGCCGCGGGGCGCACACAGGACCGCATCGAGACCTTCAAGGTGAAGGAGGAGCCCCTGGCGCATGAGAAGCCGTGGAAATGGCTGGCCGTGGAGAACCGCTATTTCCTGGCCGCCGTCTTCCCGCCGGAGGAACGCTTCTCCGGCTACGCGACCGGCGCGGAAAAAATAGGCAAGGACGCGCAGCTCGCGCCCTGGCTCAAAGTCCAGGCCTTGCCCGTGAGTCTCGAGCCCGGCGCTTCCGTCTTCGTGGACATCCCCTTCTACCTCGGCCCTAAGAGCTACACCGCCATGCAGGGCCTCGGCCTCGGCCTGGAGCGCTCCGTCGATTTCGGCTGGTTCACCCGGCTGGGGCGCTTCGCCCTGAAGGTGCTCCACCGCCTCTACCGCCTGACCGGGAACTACGGCTGGGCCATCATCCTGATGACCGTGGGCCTGCAGCTCGCGCTCTTCCCCCTGACCTGGAAGCAGATGAAATCGGCCGCGGCCATGAAGCGGGTCCAGCCGGAGATCGCGAAGATCCAGCAGAAATTCAGCAAGGACCCCAGCCGCATGAACGTGGAGATGATGGAGCTCTACAAAAAGCACGGGGCCAACCCGCTGGGAGGCTGTCTTCCCGTGCTCGCTCAAATGCCGGTGTTCGTGGCTCTCTTCAACGCCCTGAGGAACTCTTGGGAGCTGCATGGCGCTCCCTGGATGTTCTGGGTCAAGGACCTTTCGGCCCACGACCCCTTCTACGTCCTCCCTTTGTTGATGGGCGGGATCATGTTCCTGCAGAGCAAGATGAACCCGGTGCAAGCCGCCGACCCGATGCAGGCCAAGATGTTCCAATACATGCCGGTGATCTTCACCTTCATGTTCCTGAACTTCCCGGCCGGGCTGGTGCTCTATTGGCTGACCAACAGCGTGCTCGGCGTGATCACGCAGGCCGCGCTCAAGGAGAGATTATGAGAGAACTCGAGATCGAAGGAAAATCAGTGACCGTCGCCGTGGAGACCGGGCTCAAGGAGCTCGGCCTCCGGCGCGACCAAGTAGAGGTGCAGGTGCTGGCGGAGGGCTCCAGCGGATTCCTCGGCATCGGGGCCAAGCCGGCCAAGGTGCTCCTGCGCGAGAAGCATTGGGCCGATCCGGCCTCCGGCCCCGCCGAGCCGCCCTTGGCCCGGCCCGCGTCCAAGAGCGCGCCGGCTCCCAAGCGCTCCCGCCCCCGGGAGGAGCATCGCGAAAGGCCCGCGGCCGCCAACGGCCATGCCCATGCGTCCCCCGAGCCCCGACACGCCGAGCGTCCGGCCGAGGACGTCCCGGTGGATACGGCCAAGGCGTGCGAGACGGCCGAGGGAGTCCTGCGCGAGATCCTCACGCTGATGGGGATCTCGGACGCCTCCATCAAGACCGCCTGGGACTCCGAACAATGGCGCGTTCGCGCCGAAGTGGAGTGCGCGGACGCCGGGCTCCTCGTCGGGAAAGGGGGGAAGACGCTGGAATCCCTCCAGTTCCTCACCACGGTCATCACCGGACGCCGCATGAAGGTCCCGGTGGCGGTCCAGGTGGACAGCCAAGGCCACTGGCGCCAGATCGAGGAGAAGATCGTCTCGGAGATCGAGAAAGCCGTCTCCGAGGTGAAGGCCACGGGCCGCGCGTTCAAGCTCGAGCCCATGGAACCCGCGATGCGCCGCCTGGTGCACCGCAAGCTCACCAAGCATCCGGAGGTCGAGACCTCCTCCGAGGGCGAGGGTTCCTGGCGCAAAGTGGTGCTCAAGCCGCGCGCTAAGTGAACGACATCATCGTGGCCCCGGCCACGGCTCCGGGCGGAGCCTTGGGCGTGGTGCGCCTCTCGGGCCCCGGCTGCGCGGACACCGTGCTCCGTTTCCTCCGCAAGCCCGCCCCCGGTTCCGGGACCCTGGAACTTCCGGAGCGGCGCTCGGTGCTGGCTGAGGCCCTGGACGGAGGCGAGACTCTGGACCGGGTCCTGGCAGTGCGCTTCGCCTCGGGCCGGAGCTATACGGGGGAGGAGATGGTGGAACTCTCCGCGCACGGCTCCTCCTTCGTGATGGACCGGCTCGCGGCGCTCGCCTGCCTGCACGGCGCCCGGCCGGCGCGGCCCGGGGAATTCACCCAGAGAGCGTTCCTCAACGGGCGCATCGACCTCCTCCAGGCCGAAGCCGTCTGCGATCTCATCGCCTCGCGCTCCCGGCGGGCCCACAGGTCCGCCTCCCTGCGCTTGGGCGGAGGGCTTTCCCGGGAGATCGGTCGCCTGAGGGAGGAGATCACCGGCTGCCTGGCGCTCTGCGAAGCCGCCCTCGATCATCCCGACGATGCGCCCCAGAGCCTCTCTGGGCGACGCTTGTCCGATATCCTGGAGGCCGCTCGCGCGCGCCTCGCTTCCCTGCTCCGGTCCCAGCGGCGCGGGCGCTTCCAGAGGGAAGGGCCCCGCGTCGCGCTGGTCGGCAGGCCGAACGCTGGGAAATCGACGCTGTTCAACGCCCTCCTGGGGCGGGAGCGAGCCATCGTCTCCTCCGCGCCGGGCACCACCCGCGACACGCTCGAGGAGTCGGCGGAGCTCGGCGGCGCCTGCGCCGTCCTCACCGACACTGCGGGCCTCAGACCCTCCGCCCCGAAGGGGCGGGGGGTCGAAGCGCTGGGCATGAGCCGCACCGAGTCCGTCCTCGAAGCCGCGGACCTGGTCGTCCTGGTCTTGGACCTGAGCCGCCCCCTCCGGGGACAAAGCGCGCTCTTGAGGCGACTCGCCCCCTCCGCGAGCGGAGAACGACCGCCCTCCGGGGACGGCGGCCCCTTGGCCGCCGCCTCCGATCCGGACCGCCTCGTCCTGGTCGCGCTCAACAAATCCGACCTGCCCAAGCGAGCTTTCACCCGGGAGACTCTGGCCCGGGAATTCCCCGGTGTCGACGCGCTTGAGGTCTCCGCATTGCGCTCCGAGGGCTTGGATGCCTTGGAGGAGCGCGCCGCGGCTCTGCTTTTCGGGGGGGGCGGCGGACCGGAGGAGGAGACGGGAGTGGAGGCCGTCTCCCGGCGCCACCGCGACGCCTTGCGCGCGAGCGCGACCGAGCTGGAGGAAGCTTCCGCCATCCTCCGCGAGGGCAAGGAGCCGGAACTCGCCGCGCCGCGCCTTAGGGGCGCCCTCGGCTCTCTCGACGAGGTCACGGGCAAGACCACCACCGAGGATGTGCTCGGGGAGATATTCTCCCGTTTCTGCATCGGAAAATAAGCGCTTCTTAGGGTTTCGGGATATTTCTTCGAAATCTCCCGAAACCTCCGCTAAGGGGAACGACAGGAACGACGACGAAAGACGAATGCAACCAAAACAAATATTAGCGTTGCTCTTCGCGGTCAACCTGGTCAACTATGTGGACCGCCAGATCGTCTACGCGCTCCTGCCGCTCATCAAGGCCGACCTGGGGGTCAGCGACGCGCGCCTGGGGGCGCTGGCCTCAGCCTTCATGCTCGTCTACATGTGCGCGGCCCCGCCCATCGGCTACCTGGCCGACCGGTCCTCGCGCCCCCGCTGGATCGCCTGGGGCGTGGCGGTCTGGAGCGTCGCCACCTTCTTCTCCGGCGCTTGCCGGACCTACGCCCAGCTCTTCCTGGCGCGCAGCGTCGTCGGCATAGGAGAGTCCTGCTACGGCAGCGTATCTCCCTCCTTCGCGGCGGAGCATTTCCCTCCGGAGAAGCGCGGGCGCGTGCTGGCGTTCTTCTCCATGGCCATCCCGGTGGGGAGCGCATTGGGCTACATCCTGGGAGGGGTTTTCGGCCAAAGCTTCGGCTGGCGCGCGGCGTTCGCGATCGTCGGCCTCCCGGGACTGTTCCTGGCCGTCCTCGCCTCGCGCTTGAAAGACCCCCGGCCCTCGCCCGCATCCGGCGCCGGGCCTCCCGGACTGAGGGAATACGCCGGCCTCTACCGCTGCAAGTCCTATCTGGCCAGCACCCTGGCCATGGCCTCCCTCACCTTCTGCCTGGGCGGACTCGCGGTCTGGATGCCGAGCTTCTTCAACCGCTTCTGGGGCATGGACGTGGCGCGAGCCGGGATCGTCTTCGGGGGGGTGACCGTGGCCGCCGGTCTGGCCGGCAGCCTGCTCGGGGGCTGGTTGGGCGACCGCCTCTTGAAAGTCACGGGCAAGGCCTATTTCCTGGTCTCCGGGGCCGGACTGCTCCTGGCCTTCCCCGCGGGTTGCGCGGCCATCCTGGCGCCCTCGCTCGAGCTCACCCTCGCGGCGGTGTTCCTCACCGAGATGTTCGCCTTCCTTAACATGGGTCCGCTCAACGGGGTGATCGTTTCCGTTACCGCCGCCCCGGTGCGCTCCATGGCCTTCGCGGCCAACATCTTCGTCATCCACGCTCTCGGCGACGCCCTGAGCCCCACGCTCATAGGCTGGGTCTCCGACCTCTGGGGCCTGCGGCCCGCCTTGCTGGGCTCCATGGCCTTCCTGGGCCTGGCCGGTCTCCTCTGCCTCTGGGGAGCCAAGTACGTCGAAGCGGACACGGCGGCCTTGGGGCCGCCCGTTGCGGAGGATTCCTATGCCTGAATGGTCGCCTATTTCTTTCTTCCTAGACATTCTCCTGAGACCCTCAAAGGCCGCCGCCCGCCTCGATGAGGACGACTCCGCGATTCAGGACTCGCTTCGCATCTTCCTCGCCTACATGGCCTCGGCCGTGCTCTTCTACACGCTCAAACCCGCGGGCTTCCCTCCCGCCGGGCCTGACGCGCCTCTCCCCGCGCCCGGGCAGGAGGGACTGCTCTTCTGGGTGAAGGTGCAGGCGTGGAGCCCCGTGCTCACCGCCTTATGGGTGTTCCTCACCGGTTCTTTCGCCAGGCTCCTGACCGGCGGGAGACTCCCGATGCGGCTCTTCGCCGCCGGCGGCGCCGCGCTCCTGCCCCTGCTCTGGGTGCTCTTCTACACCAATACGCGCATGCCGCGCTGGACCTTGGGCGCAGGCCTCCTCGCCCTCTGCGCCGCCGCCGTTCCGGCGGCTCGCGCGGTCCCCGGCCCCTCCTGGCGCGCCTTGGCCTCCTGGCTCATGGCAGTCAACGCCGCGGCTCTCGCCCTGCTCCCTCTTTTCGCCTGCGCCGTGCTCGCGCGCTCAGCCCTCCTTTATCAGGCCCTGGAGATAACCTTGCTCTTCTGGACCCTGGGGTTGGCCACCTACGGGACCGGCCGGATCGCCCGGATCCCGGCGGCGCGCGCGTTTTGCGCGGTGTTCCTGGGCCTGCTCTGCCAAGTGGTCCTCGTCTATGCCTTCTACCTCCTGGGCCTCCTGCCCAAGGGGGTCCTCAAGGCCCTGATGGCCGCATGAGGCCGTCATGAGCGGACTGCGGGAACGCTACGACCTGGTGGTCGTGGGCGCCGGGCACGCGGGTTGCGAGGCCGCCCTTGCCTCCTCGCGCATGGGCCTGAGGACGCTCCTGCTCACCCAGAACCTCGACACCACGGCCCAGATGTCCTGCAACCCCTCCATCGGAGGCATCGCCAAGGGGCAGATGGTCCGGGAACTCGATGCCCTGGGCGGGCGGATGGCTCTGAACACGGACCGGGCCGGACTCCATTATCAAGTCCTTAATTCGAGCTGCGGTCCCGCGGTGCGCTCCCCGCGGGTGCAGTGCGACAAGCGGGCCTACCGGGCGGCGATGAAGGACACCCTGGAATCCCAGGATCTCCTCTTCCTCCGGCAGGACGAGGCCCGGGCCGTGAGGACCGAGGGCGGCCGCGTGAGCGCGGTGGAGACGGAGCGGGGAGCCGTCTACGACTGTTCGGCCGCCATCCTGACGGCTGGCACCTTCCTCCGGGGCCGGGCGCACCTGGGCCTCAAGACCACCCCGTGCGGCCGCGGGGGGGAACCTCCCTGCGAAGGCCTCTCCGCCTCCCTGGAGGAGCTAGGCTTCGAAGTCCGCCGCTTCAAGACGGGCACTCCGATGCGCCTCAACTCCCGCTTCATCGATTACGCGCGCCTGGAAAGACAGGACCCCATGCCCAGGCCGCGGCCCCTTTCGCACCTCACCCCGGAGGTCCGCAACACGCTCCTGCCCTGCTGGATCACCTGGACCAACAAGGAGACGCACCGCGTCATCCGGGAGAACCTCGGCCTCTCCCCGCTCTACTCCGGCCGCATCAAGGCCCTGGGACCGCGCTACTGCCCCTCCATCGAGGACAAGGTGGTCAAATTCCCG
>CAYHRV010000121.1:0-9802 GCA_964359165.1 uncultured Elusimicrobia bacterium | reverse complement strand
CGCCGACCTGCGGCGCGAAGCTCGAGGGATTGAGGTCCACGGTCCAGCCCTCGGCCGAGACCGCGCCGACCTCGAAGCGCTTCTCCAAGAGCATGGGCAGCCAGCGCGCGCTCACGCGCAGGCGTTCCACGGAGGCGAGAGTCCCCGCCGAGAAATCGGGTCTTTGGGAGATCTCCAAGCCCCGCAGGTCCGCCCCGCGCAACCCGATGGAGACCGCGGCTACGCGCACCTGCCTGCCCAGCGCGGCGCTCAGCCGCTCGACGGCCATGGACTTCACCGTCTCCGGAGGGAAGAGGACCCGCAGGGCGAGCAGGAGAGCGAGGAGCGCCGCGACGGCCGCGGCCGCGGCGTAGGCGAGGAACCGGAGCATCGCTTTCTTCCTCATGAGGCGTCGCGCACCCGCGCCATGCCGGGGCTGGACGCGGGGAAGCGGAGTTCCGGCACATGGGGCCAGCGGTCGAGCCCGAGGCAGAGAGGGAGGTCTTTCTTCCCCCAGCGCGGCCGCTCGCGCAGGAACTGCGCGGGCCGCCCGGAGGCGCGCACGGCGGCGACCGCTCTTGGACCGGCGCCCGACACGCCTAAGAGCGCGGCTTTGAGCGCGGCCGCGCAGGCCTCGTCCTCGACGCGGCCCGGATGGGGCGTGGGCGAGGCTGCGGGCACCAGGCAGATTGCGCCGCGCGAGCGGCGCAGTACGCGCAGGAGCGCCGAGAAGTTCGCGAAACAGCCGATGAGCACCCGGCGCGCGGAGCGGGACCGGAAGGCCGCCCGGGCTCCCGTGGTGGTGGTGGAATACGCGGGCGCGTCCCGGCCCGCGGAGCGCAGGGCCTGATGCGGGGAGTTGTCGCGGCGCCGACCGGGGCAGGCGAAGCGGAGTTCGGAGAACACGTCGGCCCGCTCGATGCCGCGCGCGCCCCGCAGCTGCGCCGGGCCGAGGGCCACGCGCACCGTGCGGCGTCCGGCGGCGAGCAGGGCGCAGAGCGTGGTGGAGAAGCGCATCACGTCGATGACCACCGCGATGCCCCCCCGCGGCGGGCGCTTGTCCCAGCGCCGCGCGATGCGGATGCTTCTGCTCCTCATGAGGTAATTGTAGTTCATTCAGCGGCGGCGCAGGCGGGTCCCGGCGCCCTCCTCGCTGACGGCCCCCTCCGCCCGGCGCAGGACGCGGCGGTTGGCGCTGTTGAAGATGGAGAAGGCCTGGCCTCCGCGCAGGGAGAGCACCCAGCGGCTTCCCCCAGGGCCCGGGTTGAGCGCGTAGGCGAGGTCGATGCGCAGGACCCCGCCGCTGGCGGAGCGGGATGGGGAGACCCGGACCCCGAACCCCACGTCCGTCTTCCATTGCCCCCTGGCCAGCGAGCCTGGGCTCGCGCACCCGGTGTCGACGAAAGCCACGCCGCCGAGGTAGAGGAGGTGGAACCACTCCCGGTCGTGGAAGAACCTGTCCTCGAAGTTCAGGAGCAGGGAGCGGGTCCCGGCGAAGCTGTTGTTCTTGTAGCCGCGCAGCCCCGTGTTCCCGCCGAGGAGTATCTGGTTCTCCCCGTCGAGACGGCCGGTCGCGTTGTATTCCAGGTGGCCGACCAGCGTCTGGGAGAAAGGACGGCGGAGCTTGTCGAAGAAATTGAGGTTCGCGTAGAAGAGGGAGTTCTCTGTGAGGCCGCCCGAGAGGCGTCCCTGGATCCCCGCCTGGCCCAGGAGGAAAGCCTCCTCCCAGAGCCGGAGGCCTTGCTGGTCCATGGCGGAGACCTTCCAGCGGTCCTTGTCCGAGCCCCAGGACTCCAGCGCCGGCCCGCCGCGCACCGAGAACTCGTTGCCGAGGTTGAAGTCCTCCACGCGCTTGATGCGGTCGATGTAGGTCTCCTTGATGTAGTCCGGCCGTACGATGGACCAGCCCGCGACCGGGCCCGAGAGAGTGCGGTCCTTAGGCAGGGAGCCGGGCAGGGTCTCGGGCTCGGAGTCGAACCAAGATTTCTCGAGTTCATAGCCGATGCGGGCGCGCTGGGTCTGGGACTCGGTCTGGAACGCCTTGAACCCCCACTCGAGCTGGGTGACATGGGTGTTGCGGATGAATTTGGAATATTCAGCCCCGTAGTCGTAGAGCTTGTCCTCCTGGATCGTCCTCGTCCAGGCCAGGCGGGTGGAGTTGTCCGTGTCCAGCGAGAAGAACGGCCTTTCGAGGAGGACGCCGATCTCGTCGCCGCGCCGCGTCTTGGAGTAGAGGCCGGTCAGTTGGAACCAGGTACCCCAGACGCGGGGATCGGCGTAACGCGCCTCGCTGCGCCGTTCGGAGCCGACCTCCGCTCCGTAAAGGGACACTGTCTTGCCCAGCCCGAGGATGTTGTTCTCCTCCACGCCGTAGATGAGGTAGCGGTCGCCTCCCTCAGTCCCGACCGACATCTGGGGCTTGAGCGTCCACGCGTCCTGGGTCAGGACTTCGAGGTCCAGGAGTCCGGATGGCCCGGGCTTGGAGCGCAGCTCCGCGCGGCGGATGAAGTTGCGCGAACGAAGGTTCCGCTCGGTCTCCTGCGCGGCCAGAGCGTCCCAGGGGCGGCCGGGAAGGAGGAGGAGCTCGTCGCGGACCACGCGTTCCCGGGTCAGGATGTGGATACGGTTGGCGGCCGTGAAGACCCACCAATCCTCGCCCGCCACCGAGGGGTCGAAGACGTTCTTGCGCAGGAAGGTGACGGAGCCGACCGTGCCCGAGGAGGCGGAGAGGTCTTCCGCCCGGAGGGGAGGTCCCGCCGCCAGGACGGCCGCGGCGAGGACGAGGGCTCGCATAGCGAGGAAGGTTAGCAGTTTCGACGGAGTTCGGCCAAGATGGTCTCGGTGGAGTGGGACTTGTTGAGCGTGTAGAAATGGATTCCCGGGGCTCCGCGGGCGAGGAGTTCCCGGCATTGGCGCACGGCGTATTCGATCCCGTAGCCGATGACCGCCTCTCGGTCCTCGGCGAGGGCGGCGAGGTCCCGGAGCATGGGCTCGGGGAGGCGCGTGCCGCACATCTGGGTGAACTTGCGCGTCTGTTGGAAGCTCGTGACGGGCATGATGCCGGGGACGATGGGGGCGGTGATTCCAAGCCTGCGGGCCCGTTCCACGAACGCGAAGTACTCGGCGTTGTCGAAGAAGAGTTGGGTGATGACCCAGTCGCCGCCCGAGTCCACCTTCTCCTTGAGCCGGCGCAGGTCCTCCTCGGGGGAGGCGGCCTCGGGGTGAGTCTCCGGGTAGCCTGCCACGGCCAGGGCGAAATCCCCCCGGGAGCGCTCCTCGCGGGAGCGGATGAAGCGCACGAGGTCCGCGGCGTAGGGCAGTTCGCTGGCCGAGGCGGCGGGGACCGCCGCGTCCTTGGGCGCGTCGCCGCGCAAAGCCACGACGTTCTCTATGCCCGCGCCTCGCAGGCGGTCGAGGATGGCGGAGAGTTCCGAACGGGTGTGCGAGATGCAGGTGAGGTGCGCCGCGGTCTCCAGGCCCGCGTCCCGCCGTATCCACTCGGCGGTGTCGAAGGTCTTCTCGCGGGCCGAGCCCGCGGCTCCGTAGGTGATGGTGACGAAATCGGGGGAGAGGGCCTTGAGGCGGCCCACCGTGTCGCGGAAGGCGGCGTCGTCCTGCGGCGTCTTGGGCTGGAAGAACTCGAAAGAAAAGACCGGTCGGCCCTGGGTGAAAAGGACGGGGATCTTCACTCGAAAAGGCGGGAGGAGTCCTTCTCGGCGGCGCGCGGGATGCGGGACTGGGCGTTCTGCATGAGCTTCCGGTATTCCTCCACCGCTTCAGGGTCCTGGCTCGCGTCGATGGCGGCCTTGTAATCCTTGGCCGCGTTCGCGAAGTCACCCATGTTAACAAATGTGGAGGCTCGGTTGCGGTAGAAACGGTCGGCCTCCGGGCGCAGGGACAGAGCCCGGCTGAATTCCTCGAGAGCCGCGGAGTGTTCCTT
Organism: uncultured Elusimicrobia bacterium; assembly: GCA_964359165.1. GTDB lineage: Bacteria > Elusimicrobiota > Elusimicrobia > UBA1565 > UBA1565 > CAYHRV01. Next base: position 5,883 of record CAYHRV010000121.1, on the reverse strand, counting down.
GCGCGAGAAGCGGCAGAGACCCAGCCCGTTGTAGGCCGGGGCGTGGGAGGGGTCGGCCTTCAGGGCTTGCCGGTAATGGTCCTCGGCTTTGGCGAGGTCCTTGAGGAAGAAACGGATGTTGCCGGCCTTCATGTGGAGGAGCGGGTTCTTGGGATGCAGCTTCAACGCCTCGGAGGCGGCTTTGGCGGCTTCGGCGTATTTCGCGCGCGCGGTCAGCGCCGTCAGGAGCCCCTCGTGCGCTTCCGGGTCCTTGGGGGATGACTCCAGGGCTCTGCGCATATCCGCCTCGGCCGAGTCCAGGGACTGCTGTTCGATGAGGGAGAGGCCGCGGTCAAGATAGCCGGCGGCCAGGGAGCCGTCGGTCTCGACGCCCCGGGTGTATTCCTGGATGGCCCGGTCGAAATGCAGAGAATTGGACTCCGCGTTCCCCCGCACCAGGTACATGTGCGGGTTGTCCGGGTCCTGCTCCAGAATCTCGGAATGGGCCTGTATCTGGGCGGCGTAGTCCAGCTTCTGGTTGGGAGGCTCGCCGAAGTTGATGTCCGCGACCCGGGCGAGATAATCCACGCTCATGGCCTCGCGATAGGCCTCATCGGACTCCTTGTATTGGCGAAGGGCCGCGTGGGCGATGGACCTGGCCAGCAGGGCCTGCGCCGAGGCCACGCCCAGGCGGTTCCCCTCGTCGAGGTATTTGACGGCTTCGCGGTACTCCCCGAGGGCCAGATAGGAGAGGCCGCGCTGGAGCATGGCCGCGGGATGCTGGCGGTCGATGAAGAGGGCTTGGCCGCAGGCCCGGACGGCGTCCTTGGGCCTTCCGAGCAGACGCTGGGCTTGGCAGGCGCCGACGAAGGCGTCGGCGAAGCGTTTGTCCGCCTCCCCGGCGTCCTCGAAATTCCTCAGGGCCTTGCGGTACTCTCCCATGGCTCCGTAGGCCAGAGCGCGGTAATAGAATGCGCGGGCGTTCTTCTTGTCCAGGGAGAGGGCCTTGTCGAACTGGGCGACGGCCTGCCCGTAGTCGCGCGAGCGGAGCTTTAACACCCCGAGCAGGGCGTTGAGCGAGGAGGATTTCGGGACTTGCGAGAGGGCCTCTTCCACGTCCTGCATCGCCTTGACCCGGTCGCCCAGTTGGAAACGGGCCTGGGCGCGGATGCCGAAGGTCTGCTCAACTCCCCCTTTAAGCTTTTGCGCGGCGTCGCAGGATTCCACCGCTTTCCAGAAATCCTTGCGCTGAAGCCGAGCGGAGGCGAGGTTGAGATGGTAGGCGGGCACGGAGTCGTCGAGTTCCACCGCCTTCGATAGGTCCTCCACCGCCTTGTCATAGTCCCGGACCGCGTTGGCGTAGAGGGCCCCCCGGTTGTTGTAGGCTTCGGCCGAGTCCGGGTCCGCGACGATGGCCGCGGAGAAGTCCTTGAGCGCCTCCTCCACCTTCCCCAGGCGGGCCCGGAGGCTTCCGCGCGTCGAGAGAGCCGCAGCGTGACGCGGTTTCAGGCGCAAGGCGCGATGGAGGTCCTCCTCCGCCTTTTTCAAATCCCCGCCCGTCCTCAGGAGCAGGCCGGCCCGCGCCGTATAGGCCGCGGCCGACCCGGTGCTCAGGCGCACGGCTTCATTGAGGTCCTTGAGCGCCTTGGCGTCCTCATGCTGGGAGGCGAGGGCCGAAGCCCTTTTAAGGAGGGCGTTTTCCGCGGCGGCCTTCGAGAGCGAAGTCGAGTCGACGGAAGCCGCCTGGAGGGCCCGGGTATACATGCGGATGGCTTCCTCGGCCAGTCCGTTCTCCCGGAAGCGGTCGCCGACCGCCACGGCCGAGGCGGGATGAGCCAGCGCCACCTTCGGGTCCAGGATAGCCTTGAAATCGGACAAGGCCCCCTCCCGGTCCCCTGAACGCAGTCGGGCCTCGCCGCGATTGAGATACGGGGCGTAATCCTCCGGCGCCGAGCGCACGGCTTCGTCAAGGTCCTGGAGGGCGAGTTTTGGCTGGTCCAGCTTGAAGCGGACCGCGGCCCGCCCCAAGTATGCGAAGGCATAATCCGGATGGAGCTGGAGGGACTTGGAATAGGCCTTCATCGCCCTGTCGGTGTCGCCTTTCTCGGCGAAGATGACCCCGAGGAGGCCGTAGGGCAGATGGAAGCGGGGGTTCTCCCGCAGAGTCTGCGTCAGTTCCTCCACCGCCTTGTCGGAGTGACCGAGGTCGCGGTAGGCGCGGGCCCGGTTGTAGCGGGCGACCAGATGCTGGGGATGGATCTTGAGCGCCCGGGTCCAGTCCTTGACCGCCGAGACGAGGTCCCCCCCGGCCCGGTGGGCCCGCCCGCGGGCGGTGTAGGCGTCGGGGCTCTCCGGGTCGAGCTTGAGGGCGCGTTCGAAATCCTCGAGGGCGCGCTTGCGGTCTCCGGCGAGCAGGCGGGCAGTCCCCCGGGCCACGGCGTCCTCGGGGTGCTTGAGGCTGGAGATGCCGAGCGCCCGCTTGAGGTCGGATGCGCCGCTGTCGTCTCCCAAGGCGTGGCGGGTCTGGGCGCGCATGGAATAGGCCGGAAGGAAGCCCTGGTCCTCGGTGATGGAGCGCGTCAGGCTGCTGAGAGCCTCGCTGAAATCGCCGCGGCGGTAATACTCGATCCCCTCGTCGAAATAGAGGCGGGCCCTGGCCTTGTCCCCCTTAGCGGACGCGTGCGAGGGGACGGAGGCCAGGGCAAGGCAGACTGCGGCCGTCAATCGGATGCTCATGCGGGTGTCGGCTCTCGGCAGGCCTTCCATCACGGACTGTAGCAGGCCGATGTTAACTTTCCATTACATGCACGCGGCGCACGAAGTGCGCTGCGCGTTTTCTAAGAGGCGCATCCTTTCGAAACGATCAGTTTCCGATTGAAAGCTAACGGTAATAGTCTCTTATCCACTCATGTTCCCTTAAAGCATCCAGCAGGGCGGCATCGAAGGGGAGGCAGTCGGCCGCGCGCGCGTTGCTCTCCACGTGGGCCTTCAGGCGCATGCCGGGGATCACCGAGGAGACTTCCTCGCGGCTGAGGCAGAAGCGCAGGGCCGCCTCCGAGAGGCTCGCCGCGTGAGGGCCGACCAGGAGGGCCCTCAGAGCCTCCACACGCCGGCAGGTCTCGCCCAGGCGGTCCCCGCCGAAGTAGAAATTTCGGAAGTCCTCCGGGGGGAAGCGGGTGTCGGGCTCGAGCGAGCCGGTCAAGGAGCCCTCGTCGAAGGGACAGCGCACGACCACGCCGACCCCCATCCGGGCGCAGAGCGGGAAAAGCCTGCGCGCGGCCCTCTGGTCGAAGAGGTTGTAGATCACCTGGACCACGTCCACCGCTCCGGAGCGGACCAGTTCCAAGGCCGAGTCCGGCTCATCGGAATTGATCGAGACGCCGAAGAGGCGGATCTTGCCCCGGGCCCGCAGGGACCGCACCGCGTCCAGGGACTCCCGCCAGAGCGGGTCCTTGAGCCAGGAGTCGGTCCAGACGTGGAATTGTTGGATGTCCAAACAGTCTGTCCGAAGATTGCGAAGCGACCGCTCCGTGCAGGAGAGTATCCAGTCCGGGGGGAAGGCGTTGGCCAGGCGCGTGCGCGCGTTCGCCGGCCATTCCATGTTCCTGGGCGGTATCTTGCTCGCCACGCAGGCCCGCCCTCCGGCTTCCCGCAGGGCCTGGGCGATGAGCCTCTCGCTGTGCCCGTGCCCATAGACGAAGGCCGTGTCGAAGAAGTCCACCCCGAGGTCGAGGGCGGCGCGCAGGGCGCGCAGGGATTCTCCGTCGTCGGTGTCCCCCCACATGGATTTTCCGATGCCCCAGCCCCCGAAACCGATGGAGGAGACTTCCAGCCCGGAGCGGCCCAGGCTCCGGCGCGCGGCCCCCGCGGCGGGTGACGCCGCAGGGACGCTCATCGGAGCACCTTGACCTTCAAGCGGATGTCCTCGAGGGCGGCGGCCACGGCCTCGCAGCGTTCGAGGACGCCGTTGTAGACCACGGCCGAGCCTTTGCTGTGCACCTCCCAGGAGAGGGCGCGGGCGCGGGAGAGAGTGCAGCCCGCGGCTTTGATGAGCTGGGTCTCCACTTCGTCGAAAGAATGACAATCGCAATTGAAAAGGATGACGCGGCAGGCGAAAGAAGACCCTGAACGGTCCGTGGTTTCCGGGGTCTGTACGGGGAGTTGGGAAATGGCCAATGGGATCTCTTTTCTGAGAATTTACATTATTATATACAAAAACCTTGACAAGAATTCGTTTTAGACCAATACTAAATCGAGTATCAGAGTATAGCCAAGGGGAGGAAAAACATGACCTTTTCGCTCCGTTCTCAGCGAAGGCGCGGTTGGCTTTTTGCATTGGGCCTGGCGGCCCTGCTCCTGCCTGTCTGTCCCATGCGCGCCCAGGCCGGGTCTTTCAGGGATTTCCTCCGGGATCTGGGGGAGTTTTTCGGGATCGATACGCACCACGACAGACATGATCGGCATGAGGACAGCAACGATAGGCAGTCCGACGGGGGCGGGTCTTCGGGTTCAGGAGCCGATACCGGCCAGGTTTCGATAGGCGCGCCCACCGAGCCCGCGAGCATTTTCCCCCATCCGGTCACCGTCGGCAGGACGGATCCCGTTTGGATCGCCCCGGTTGAGCCGGGCCTCGGCTACGGGACCGAACTCGACAAGCCCCGGCTGGACCAGCAGCCGGAGATCCTTCCGGTGAAGACCAAGGATCTGGACATCATCGATGAGAAGGGCGGGGGCAAGCCGACGCCCATCGCTCCGGAGATCACCGCCATCTCGCATCCGACCCCGGCGGTGAAGGAGAGATTCGACAAGTCGAAGCTGGCGCGGCGGGTGGGGAGGAAGGATATCGAGGACGCGGGGAGCGTGGCGGCACCCGAACAGGAGGCCTCGGAGGAGATGGACTCCAAGGGGAATCCTCTCGACAATACGGTGACGCTGCCCGACGGTACTACCCGTGACATGGACGACGCGCAGGTGCTGGAGGCGAAGGCGGCGCTCTCGGCGGCGGAGACCAAGGCGCAGATCGGGGACCTCGACGGTGCGATCTCGGACGCGGAGCGTTCGTTCAAGGCGGTCCCCAACACCCGGGCGCTCAACGCGAAGGCAAGCGTCCTGATCAAGAAGGCGTCGAAGAAGGGGATCAAGAAGGAGGAGAAGCAGGAACTCTACTTAAAAGCCATCGAGACGGCGGAGCAGGCATTGCGCATGGACGCCAAGAACGCCGCGGCCTATGAGATCGTGGCCTGGGCCAAGCTGAGGCTGGGCAACTACATCGGGACCATCGAGGCCGCCTCGCACGCCATCCAGCTCAAGCCCCGGGGCGCGGACGCCTACGCGGTGCGGGCGTTCGCGCACGAGCAGTTGGGCCACAAGGAGGAGTCGCTCTCGGACATCGAGAAGGCGGCCGAGCGGGCTCCGGCGAAGTACGCGAAGCTGGCGCGCGCGGCGAGGAGGGGTGAGCGTCTCTTCGACCCCGACGCGGAGGAGGGGATGCTCTCGGACTCCATCGCGGCGGTGAGCGGGCGCAGGGTGGGTCCCATGGCCATACTGGGGACTCTGGCCGCGCTCTTGGGGGTGCTGGCCGGCGTCATCCTCCTGTTGCGCTCCAAGATCGCGTACCTGCTCATGCCGGAGGGAGAGAGGCTCCAGAGCGACATGGCCGCCCAGCTCGCCTCTTCTCCCGCGCCCAAGGCCTCGGACAACGGCCTGCTCGCCGGGAAATACCAATTGTCCCGGATCATAGGAAAGGGAGGGATGGGACAGGTCTGGGAAGCGCAAGACCACTCCTTGGGCCGGGTCGTGGCGGTCAAGAAGATGATCTTCGGCTCGAGCGAGCAGGAAGCTCTGGCGCGGGAGCTCTACATCAAAGAGGCGCGCACCCTGGCCTCCCTGCACCATCCCAACATC
>CAYHRV010000120.1:0-9862 GCA_964359165.1 uncultured Elusimicrobia bacterium | reverse complement strand
GGGAAGGAGCGCGGCGTTGTCGAAGGCGCGGGACTGGTCTTCGCTTGGGAGCGCGGAGAGACCGGAGAAGGCGGCGGAAGGGGGGGCTTTGGGCTCCTCGCAAAGGGCTTGGGCGGGGAGGAGGGAGAAGAGCGCGGCGAGGGTGAGTCTCTGGAACTTGGGTCCTTCGGTCCGCTCCATACCTATAGTGTGCGTTCGCAAGGCCTAAGCTGCCAGCGCTGCAAGACCCAGAAGTCAATAGGCCCATGGACCTAAGTGGAAATCCTCCCGGAATCCGCCTTGCGGATTCCGGGAGGATTTCCTATTCTGCGGGTATGAACATCGATCCGGTTTTGCCGGGATATTCGGGGACAAAGGGGCTGAATTTCTGGGAGGCCGATGGGGACCTTCGGGAGGCGGCTTTGCCGCTGATCCCGGAGGGGGAGCGCGAGGCCGCGGCAAAGAGACTATCGGAATTCGGGGCTTTGGCCGGGGGGCGGTTGGGGGAGCTCATCGAGAAAGCCCACCTTGAAGAGAATCTCCCGCGTCTGGCCGAGTCGGAGTTCGGGGGGGAGAAGGTCAAGGCCGTCGCGTACTGCCCTGAGCAGATCGAGGCCCGGCGCATGCTGGCCCGGGCCGCTTACGGCGACGGGCCCCTGGGCCTGCCGGAGCGCATGACTCTGGCCATCCTCGCGAACATGAACGGGGAGGGGGGCATCGGCTGTCCCTTCGCCATGACCGAGGGGCTCATCGGACTCTTGGAGAAGCGCGGCCTGCCGGGACAGAAAGCGCTCATCGAGCGCCTGCGCTCCGACGACCCGGAGTGGGCGCTGACCGGCGCGCAATTCATCACCGAGAGGCAGGGGGGCTCGAATGTCGCGGCCAACGAGGCCGTGGCCGAGTCGCGCCCGGGGGGCAAGTGGTCGCTCACCGGGGAGAAATGGTTCTGCTCGAATCCGGGCGAACTCTGGGTCACCACGGCCCGGGCCGGGGCAGCGGGACCGGTCGGACTCTTCCTGGTCCGGCGCAGGCTGGCGGATGGGAGGCTCAACGGGCACCGCATACTGCGCAAGAAGGCCATCGCCGGGACCAAGGGCAAGGCCACGGTGGAAGTCGAGTATACGGGGGCGGAGGCGGAGCTGATCGGCAAGGCCCGCGAGGGGCTCGTCCTGCTCGTGGAAGTGCTTTCCGTCTCGCGGGAGCATGTGGCCGCCGCGGCTTTGGGTTTCGCCGGACGGGCGCTTCTGGAAGCCGAGACCTTCGCGGCCTGGCGCGTGGTCTACGGCAAGCGGGTGGCGGACATGTCCTCGGCCCGGGGAAGGCTCGAGCGCATGCGCGAGGAGCGCAAGGGGATGCTCAAGGCCTTCTTCCTGGCGGTGAAGGCCGTATGCGAGGACGCTCCGGAGGCCGAGGCCCTCGTGCCCATGGCCAAGGTGGAGATCTCTCGGCGGGCGAGCGCCCTGGTGCTGGAAGCCCAGCTCCTCATCGGAGGGCACGGCATACTGGAGGATTTCTCGCCGCTCCCGCGCCTCTTGGCCGACGCGGTGGTCAACGAGATATGGGAGGGGACACACCCCATCCTGGCCGGACACGCAGCCAAGGCCCTGCGTCGGCCGCGCGTGCTCGCCTCCCTGCAAGCCGGGCTCGGCCGGGAGAAGGGACTCGAGCTCGGGACCTTGGTGGAAATGAACCGGAAGGCGACGGAGGAGGATCGCGGCCCGGCCGACGAGGGGCTCTGCGCCGCGGCCTACGAGGCGCTCGTCTCTATTTGAAGCGTTCCCGCACGGAGCGGGTCGATAGTAGGGCTAGGGCCAGGCCGTTGAACGCCGCTACCCCGCCCAGGATGAGGGCCAGGCGCAGGAAGGGCTGTCCGTACTCTAAGCGCCCCATCATCCGCGAGACCATGGTCTCCAGCCAGATGAGCACTCCCAGTCCCAACAGGCCCCGCGTCGCGTAAAGCGACCAGAGCCGACGCGAGAGCAGGGTGAAGGGAAGGACTAGGCAAACAAAAGTCAGCAGCAAACTCCCAACCCGCAGGAAATGCGCCGCCAACAACACTCCGCAAATATAAGCCGGAACGTTCCTCATTGGTGTCAGACGTTAACAAGATTAACTTATTTCAAATCGGATGAACCGGCACTGGAAAAGTTAATCTTGTTAACGTCTGACACCGTAAAGGGCAACGAAATCGCCAGGGGGGGTCAGACGGCCAGGGTGGCTAGGCGGTCTTCTAGGCGGGTGCGCAATTCGCCGGTCTCGTCCTTGAGGGCCACGAGCTTGCTGGCTTTGACGGCGAGGAGCACCAGGCAGTTGGCCGGGACGCCCGCGCGCTGGTAGGCGGCGAGCTTGTGGTGCCCGTCGAGCACGAAGGTGGAGAAGAAGGTGTGGAGGTTCTTGGCGCGGCCGCTCGTGACGGATTCGGGGACGCCCCGCTGGAGCAGGCCCAGCAGGAAGACTCGCGGCCGGTCGCCGTTGGCGATCATCTGCTGGTAGATGCGGATGTTCTCGGGCTTGAGGCGCGCGTTGGGCACCAGAGGCACGACGAACTCGAACTGCTTCTCGATGAGGCCCTCGTGGCGGTAGACGCGGGGCGTCTTCCCCTCGTAGTGCTCCCAGTCCGAGAGCAGGTCCTCGGCCGCCGGGTCGTCGATGTCCCAGAGCTCGAGGAACTCGGTGTTGTGGAAATAGCAGGACTCGTCGTCGCCGCGGAAGGGTCCGGTCAGACGGAACTCCGCGTTGAACATGTAGTATTCGCCCTTGTCCATGATGTCGAGGAAGGGCACCAGCTCCCGGATCATTTCCGCGTCCAGGGGCCGGGGCAGGGAGATGGTCTTGGGGAGGTTGAAGATCTTCTTTTGGACCGAGGGCCGCGGATCGCGCAGGCACTTGAACCAGAAGTGGCAGGTGTCGCAGTCGTTGCCGATCTCGAAGCGACGCGCGCCGTTGATCTCGAGGAAAAGGGAGTTGGCTTGGGCGTGCTTTTTGGCCACGCCGATCTTGATGAGGCCCTTGGAGCCGGTGAGCTTGACCCGCCAGAGGCGCTCGCGCACCTGCGCGGGTTCGGTGATGACCGCGGACTCGGATTTCATTGGAAAAGATTGTAGCACATTTCCGCCGGGCGGATTGATTTTCCCGCTCCGAGGGGCTATACTCATGCTCGTGAACTTGAGACGGGGGGGCCGCCGATGATGCTTGAGTCCGCGCTTTTCCGATGGGCGTTCGAGGAGTCGCCGGCGGCTCGCGCGGGCCTGGACTCGGAGGGCGTCATCCGATCCTGGTCGCGGGGGGCCGAGGAGTTCCTGGCCGTCCCCGCCAAGGAAGCGCTCGGGCGTCCCGTGGCGGAGTTCTTCTCCGCCCCCGGGGATTGGACCCGGGCCAAGGAGGCCGCGCTCTCCGGAGAGGTCCTGCGCAATTTCGAGGCTACGCTCTCCTGCAAGGACGGCTCCCACCGCCGGACTTTCGTGAGCCTTTGGAAGCTCTCCGAGGGCTCCGGGTTCCTCGCCCAGTTCGCCCCCGCGGTCGGGGATCTGGACGCGCCCGGACAGCCGGAGGCCGTGCGCGAGGCCCTCCTGCGCATGGAGCGCTTCGCGGCCCTGGGACGCATGGCCGCGGCCTTCGCCCATGAGATGCGCACTCCTCTTCACGTGATATCGAGCACCGCCGAGTTCTCCTTGGAGTTCCTCTCCCCCGAGGCCAAGGTCAAGGAGAGTCTGGAGATGATAGCGCGCAACGCGGAACTCGCCGCACAATCGATCAGGTCCCTCCTGGATTTCGCCAAGACCGGACGGGCCCGCCCCGTGGAGGCGTCCCTTCAGGAGGTGGTCCGCTCCGCCGCCAAGGCGGTGGAGAAGTCGTCGATGTCGCGCGGAGTGAGCCTGGAGCTCCGGCTCGGGGAGCTTCCTCCCATCCTCATCGACCCCCAACAGGTGCGCGCGGTGGTGCTCAGCCTCCTGGTCAATGCCGTGGAAGCGGTGGCCGAGGGGGGGAAGGTGCTGGTCTCCGTCGAGGCGGAGGCCGGCGGAGGGGTCCTGCTGAGCGTTCAGGACGACGGCCCGGGGATGACCGCGGAGGTGCTCTCCCGCGCCGGGGGCCTGTTCTTCACCACCAAGGAGACCGGCACCGGCCTCGGGCTCTATCTGGCCAAGCGCGTCCTGGCCGAGCACGGCGCCTCGATCTCCTTCGAGAGCGCCCCCTCCCGGGGGACCCGGGCTCTCATCCGCTTCCCTCCGAGCGCTAGGTAGATGGCTCTTCTCCTCGTGGTGGACGACGACGCGGACTTGCGGGCCGCGCTGGTCCGCTACCTCGAGGCCAAGGGACATTCCACCCTGCAAGCGCCGGACGCGGGCTCGGCGCTCAAGGCCGTGGAGAACGAACCCGTCGAGCTGGTGCTCCTGGATTTGAGCCTGCCCGACGCCGGGGGGCTGGAGGTGCTGGAGTCCCTGCGCCGCCTGGAGCCGGACCTGCCCGTGCTCATCCTCACCGGCAACGCGGACATCGCCGTGGCGGTGCGCGCCATGAGGCTGGGAGCCAACGATTATCTGGTCAAACCCTTCGGCAACGAGGACCTCGCCCTGCGCGTACAAAGGGCCCTGCGCGAGGCGCGGCTGGAGACCGAGGTGGCGCGTTTGCGGGAGCATCTCACCCGCAGGGAGAGGGAGCCGGTCTTCCGCGGCTCGAGCCCGTCCATGGCCGCGGTCTATGAAGCCCTCGAACGCGTCGCCCCGACGGAACTGACCGTGGTGCTCCAGGGCGAATCCGGCTGCGGGAAAGAGGTGCTGGCCCGCCTCATCCACGAGACCAGCGCGCGCCGGGAAGGCCCCTTCGTGGCCGTGGACTCCGGAGCCTTGCCCGAGGCCCTGGTGGAGAGCGAGCTCTTCGGCTATGAGCGGGGGGCGTTCACCGGCGCGGAGAAGACGAAGCCCGGCCAGTTCGAGCTCGCCTCCGGCGGGACGCTTTTCCTCGATGAGATCGCCAATCTCGGCTTGGAGGCGCAGGCCAAGCTCCTGCGCGTGCTCCAGGAGCGGCGCGTGCGCCGCCTGGGGGGCAAGAAGGACGTGCCCGTGGAAGTCCGGATACTCGCCGCCACCAACCGCGACCTCGCCGCCGAGGTGAGGGCGGGCCGCTTCCGGGAGGACCTCTTCCACCGCCTCAACCAATTCATGCTGCGCATTCCTCCCGTGCGGGAGAGGCCCGAGGACCTCGAGCCCATGGCTCGGCATTTCCTGCGGGAGGCCTGCCGCCAGCTGGGAAAGAGCGGGGCCTCCTTCTCGGGCGAGGCGCTGCGGGTCCTGGCCTCCCATGGCTGGCCCGGCAACGCGCGAGAGCTCAAGAACACGGTGACGCGCGCCGCCCTGCTCTGTGAGCAGACCATCGAGCCGGAGCATCTGGGCATCACGGCTTCCCCCCCGACTCCTCCCGCGGAGCATGAGGCGGAGGCGGCCGGGCCCGGAGTGGCCGGTACCAAGGTGTTGGATCTAAAAAAAGCCGTCCGCGAGGCCACGATGCGCGCCGAGTCCGCCCTGATCCGGGAGGCGTTGGCCCGGGCCGGGGATAATAAGGCCAAGGCCGCGCGGTTGTTAGGCATCAACAGGAAGTCCCTGTACGATAAGATAAGGCGGCTTGGATTAACCCGAAAGCGGTCATCCAAGCCCCGTTCTTCTGAAGTTCTTCTCCTACCTTTCCTCTTGATTTCCCGTTATTTGTCTGTATTGTATGTGTATATAATTATAATCATAAATGTATATATAGATATACACTAATGTAGTTATTAAGAAACATTATTGTAATTTAAATCAGTTATATTTAGATATTGACCTGGCAAAAACCGTGCATAATAACAGTACATCGGGTGAACTATGTCCGAACTGATTTCTAAGGTCCTGAACCAGACGGTTGACGACTCGAAGACGCAAGCCATTCACCGCGCGTCGTTCTGCGCGGCCCCATCGTGGGGGGCTGATGCCGTTGGAACGGAGGTCGCGCGATGAATCCATGGGATGAAGAATCTTACAAAGAGGTGACCGATCTCGAAGCGGCGCGTTTGGCGATCCGGGGGGCCCTGGCCACGATCCGGGACCTTCAGGACGCCAACGTCCGCCTCAAGGGTAATCTTCAGGAGGCCGGAAGCAGGGAACGGATGGCCTCGGGCGAGAACGCGGAGCTCAAGAAACAGCTCGCGCAGTGGGAGGAGGTCGGCCGCAAGTGGGAGAGTGAGAAGGAACTCCGGATCCAGAACGAGGGGAAGATCAAGGATCGCATGCGCCTGGAGGTCCGCGAGGAGGAGCGGCGCCGCATCGACGCCGACCGCCTGCGCGCGGAGGAGGAGCTCTCGCGCCTGGCCGCCGAGGTGGAGCAGTGGAAGTCCCTGCACCGCTCGCGCGAGGGGGAGTCGGGCCAGCTCAAGGACCTGCTCCATCGCCGTGAGGCGGAGCTGGTCGCGGCGCAGAGGGAGAAGGCGGACATCTTCGCGCGCATCCAGCAGGATTCCATGATGCTCCAGGAACTCAGGCGCAAGCGCGACGAGGAGATCGTGCAGACGCTCAAGCTCAAGGACCATGAGCTCGGATCCAAGGAGCGCTCGATCGCCGAGCTTCAGCGCAAGAACGAGGAGTTCCAGCGCGTGCTCGCCGCCTCCGCCCAGGAATCGGAGATCAAGCTCCAGGAGCGCCAGAAGGCGCTGGAGCAGGAATACCGGGCGCGCGACATCGCGATGCAGGAGAAATATTCCAAGCGCGAGGCCGAGCTGCAGGCCGCCTGGTCCGACCTGGAGAACGGGCTCTGGCAGCGCACCAAGGACGCGCGCGAGAAGCTCGACGCCGCCGTGGAGACCCAATTCTCGGAGCGCTCGCGCGCCCTGGCCGACCGTTCCAAGGAGATCGAAGCTCTCCTCGAGAAGCGGCGCGCCCAGCTGGAGGAGGAGTTCCTCAGCCGCAGCCGCGAGCTCGAAGGACGCTACGCCGGGATGGAGAGGAGTCTGCAGGAGAAGTGGACGCGAAAGGAGGCGGATTTCCTCCGGCGCTCCGAAGAGGCGGCGGCGAAGGAGCGCCAGGCCCTGCTCGAGGAGCAAGGCCGGCTGCGGGCAGGGGCGGAGGACGAGCATCGCGCTCGTCTCGATGCCCTGCGGCGCAGGGAAGAGGACCTCGACAAGGACACCGCCCGCATCCGAAACGGCATCGAGGCGGAATTCAATTCTCGCCAGATCAAGGCCCAGCTCGACTCGGAGGACAAGGAGCGCCGTCTCGAGGACGCTTTCCAGAAACGGACGGTCGAGCTCCAGGAGCGGTTCCTGGGCAAGGAGAAAGCTCTGGGGGATGACTGGACGCGCCGGAAGATGGAGCTCCTCGAGGAGCATGAGGCGGCCGTCGAGGCGGAGCGGGCCTCCCTCTCGGCGCAAGCGGAGCAGAAGTCGCGCGCCCTGGAGGAATCCTACGCCGCCCGGGTCGTGGAGCTCGAGCGCACGCAGGCGGTGCTCGAGGACCAGTACCGGTCCTGGAAGGACGCCGCGCTCTCGGAGGTCGTGCTCAAGGAGAAGAACCTTGATTCGCAATGGCACGCGCGCGAACAGGAGCTCGTGCGCCGCTATGAGGCCGCCCTCGAGCAGGAGAGGCGCTCCTCGGCCCTGGAACGGGACAAGACCAAGGCGCAGTATGAGACCCAGCTCAAGACGGCGGAACAGGAGATGTTCGCCCGCTCGGAGTCCATGCGCCTGGGCTACGAGCGCATGGAAGCCGAGCTCGCCGATGGCGCCGCCCGCCGCGAGGATGGACTGCGGGCGGCCCACCAGGAGGAGCTCGCGGGCCTGCGGGAGCGCCATGACCAGGCCCTGAGCGCGCAGGGGAGGCATTTCGAGAACGAACAGCTCCGGCGCGCCGGAGAGCACGCCCTGGAGGTCAAGTCTATAAAGGAGAAGCACCAGGCCCGCGTCCAGGACCTGGAGAAGATACTCGCGGAAAAGGACCTGGAGCTCTTGCGCGTGCGGGAACTCTCCCAGAAGGCTCAGCAGGAGAAGGCGGCCCTTTGGGAGGAACTGCAGGGCCGCGAGACCAAGCTGCAGGCCGAACGCCTCTCCATGGAGGAGGCGCAGAAGGCCCGCGAAGCCCAGCGGGAGGAGAAGTACCTCGCCCTCGAGCGCCGCCTCCAGGAGATCTGGACCTCCAAGGAGAGGGATTTCCTTCTCCAGCACGAGGACGCCCTCTCGGTCCAGGCGCGGAAATTCGCCGCGGACGTGCAGGGCATCGAAGCGGAGCGCCAGCGGGAGCGCGAGGCCCACGCGCGCGCCCTCGCCGGGCTCGAGGCCGGCCTGCAGGCCCGCTTCGAGGAGTGGAAGAAGGAGGCCTCTGTCGAGACCGGACGCGAGAAGGAAGCCTGGATGGAGCGCCAGCGCCGCGCCCTCATCCGGGAGCGCGAGGCCCTGCAGGAACAGGGCCGCTCGCACCTGGACACCCTCAACGCGGAAGGGCTGCAGCGCGAGCGGGACTTGGCCAAGCGCCGGGAGGCCTTGGAGGGGTATTTCCGCCGGAAAGAGGAGGAGTCCGCCGAGGGGTGGCGGGCCAAGGAGAAGCGCTTCATCGAGGAGCAGCAGGAGACGCTGGCCAAGGAACGGGCCGCGCTCGACGCGCTCTACCGCGGGCGCGAGGAGACCCTGCACGCCAACTATCTGGCCCTCGAGGGCGAGCTCAAGGATTCCTGGGCGCATCGCGAGCAGATCGCGGCGGCGGACATGGAGGACAAGCTGCGCCAGGCGCTGAAGGTGCGCGAGGAGGAGTCCCAGCGCAAGGCCGCGCAGTGGGAGCAGGGATTCGAGCTGCGCAAAGCGGCGGAGCTGGAGGCCCTTCGGGAAGCGCTTCAGGAGGACTACGACCGGCGAAGCTTGGAGCTCGAGAAGCGGCAGACGCAGGTCGAGAAGGAGGCGCGCGAGAAGGAGGCGCGCCTGGACTCCGCCCACCTGCAGAAGGAGCAGGCTCTCGAGTCCCAATGGAAGGTCCGCGAGGGCGAACTGCTCGCCAAGGTGGAAGAGGAGCGCGCGGCCTACCGGGCGCGCGTGAAATACGAGACGGACCGCCTGCAGGGGGAGGCCCGCGACGCCCAGATGCAGCGCGAGGCCCTCTTCGAGAAGGAGAAACGGCGGCTCTCCGAGGAGAGCCGGCTCGAGGTCCAGAAAGCCAAGGAGCTCCTGGAGAAGCAGGATGCGGAATGGTTCGAGCGCAAGAAGCACGAGCTCGCGCAGGAATCCGAGCGCCTGCACGAACAGCACCGCCAGGCCCTGGAAGTGGCGGCGTCCGAGGGCCAATCCCGGGAAAAGGACCTCGAAGTGAGGCGCCTGGCCCTGGAAGCCTATTACAAGTCCCGCGAGGAAGCCCTGCTCCAGGAGCTCCGCCAGAGGGAGCTCAAGGGATCGGGCGACCTGCAAGCCCAGCTCTCCAAGGAGAGGACCGGGCTCGACAAGCTCTATCGAGACAGGGAGGAGACCCTCCAGCGCACCTATCTCCAGCTCGAGACCGAGCTCAAGGCGGATTGGGCGCAGAAAGAGGAGATCTCCCGCCGGGAGTCGGAGACCCGGTTGGGCTTGGAACTCAAGGCCTTCACGGAGAGGATGGCCCAGCGCGAGGCGCAGTGGGAGGAGGAGTCGCGCCTCAAGCTGCAGGCGGCGATGGAGAAGCAGAGGGCCCAGCTCCAATCGGAGTTCGAGAAGCGCCTGCTGGAGCTGGAACGGGAGAAGAACTCGATGGAGGCCCGCGGCCGGGAGAAGGAATCCTCCGCGGAGAAAGCCTGGCTCCAGCGCCGGGCGGAGCTGGAATCGGAATTCCGGGCCCGGGAGACGGCCGCGCAGAAGGAGCGGGCCGCCGCGGCCGAGGCCGGCGAGCGGCGCCGCCAAGAGAAAGAG
>CAYHRV010000119.1:0-9907 GCA_964359165.1 uncultured Elusimicrobia bacterium | reverse complement strand
CGAAACATGACATTTCTACTTGGGGCGAACATGACATATTAAAAAACGCGCGACACTTATAGGAGATGGAAGCGGCGGTCCGCGAAGGAACGCAGAGCGGAGGGGCCGAAGGGCTTGAGAACGGGGAGCTCGGCTATCACCCGCGCTCGGCCGTGGCGCTCGATGGAGCGGCGGTTGGCCGGGTTGGCCGGCCCGATGAGCACGACCCCGGCCACGCGGAGCCCCCGTTTCCGGGCCGCTTCCAGGGTGAGCAGGGTGTGGTTGAGTGTGCCCAGCCCGGAACGCGCCGCGATGAGAAGGGGAAGTCCAAGGCGCGCGGCGAGATCGGCCATGAGCTCTTGGCCGTTGAGCGGGACGAGCAATCCTCCGGCGCCTTCCACCAGCAGGGACCGGCCCTTTTCGACGCCCTTCAACGGGCGGAGTAGAGAGGAGACGCTCAGCCGCCGTCCTTCCAGCGGCGCGGCTTGGTCCGGGGAGAGAGGCCGCTCCAAGCGCGCCCCCTCATCTAAAAAGCAGGAGGCGGGCAAGCCGGAGAGCTTCCTCACCGTCGCGGTATCATCGTCGGTCCCGGTCTGGACCGGTTTCCAGTAGAGAAGGTCCCCCCCTTTCCCGAATTTCCGCATCCAGCAGGCGGCCAGGACCGTCTTGCCCACACCGGTGTCGGTCCCGGTGATGAAGAACCCCATGTCAGCGTCCCCCCCGCGGGGGGGTGCTTCCTTCGGGGGGCCTGCGCCGTTTTACCGAGGGCTTCCTCTTCATACTAGGACGCGCCGCAGGGCCGAGGCCGCCTTCTCGATCGTCTTGGCGTCGAGCCGGAGCGTGACCGTCACCCGCAGGCGCGCCGTGCCCTCGGGAACGGTGGGCGGGCGTATGGCCCGGGCGTCGAAGCCCGCCGAGCGCAGGGCCTGCGCGGCCCCGAGAGCGGCGCGGCTGCTTCCCACGAGGATAGGGAGTATCTGCGAGCGCTCGCCCTTGACCGGCAGTCCCGCCTTGGAGAGGATGGAGCGCGCCTCCAGGGAGAGGGAGAGCAGCTTCTCGCGCATGCCCTTGGCGCGTTCGACTAAGTCCACGGCCGCGACGAGGCCTTCGGCCAGGAAGGGCGGCATGGCCGTCGAGAAGATGAAGCTCCGGGAGCGGTTGACGAGGAGGTCGATGACCTCCCGGGGTCCGCACACCGCGGCCCCGGCTAGGCCGAGGGCTTTGCCGCAGGTGTTGACGCTCACCACCGGCGAGCGCACGCCCTGCTCCTCGAGAAGCCCGCTGCCCCGGGGGCCGTAGACGCCCACGGCGTGGGCCTCGTCGACGATGAGCAGGGCGCCGTGCTCCTCGGCGAGTTCGGCCAGGCGGACGAGGGGCGCGATGTCCCCCTCCATGCTGAAGAGGCTCTCCGTCACGATGAGGCGGCGGCCGGACTTGGGCGCTTTCTTGAGCGCTCGCTCGAGGGCCGCGAGGTCGAGATGGGGATAGACGATCTTGTCGGCGCCGCTTAAGCGCATGCCGTCGATGAGGCTGGCGTGGTTGAGCTCATCGGAGAACACCGTGTCCCTGGGACCGGCCAGGGCTTGGAGCAGGCCCAGGTTGGCTAAGTAGCCGCTGGAGAAGAGCAGGGCGGCCTGCGCGCCCTTGAAGCGGGCGAAGCGCTCCTCCGCGGCCCGGAAGGCCGGATGGTCCCCGCGGACCAGGCGCGAGCCCGTGCTTCCGAGCGGGAGGCGTTCGAGCGCCTTGGAGAGCGACTTCCTCAGGCCGGGGTGGTCCGAAAGGCCGAGATAGTCGTTGGAGCAGAGGTCCACGAGCCCGTCGTTGGGGCCGGGCAGGGAGCGATAGAGGTGTTTTGCGCGCAGGGCGTCGAGCTCGGAGGAGAAGGAGCGCCTCACGCGTCAGCGCGGCTCTAGCGGGGAAAGGCCAAGCCCCGAGAAGAGGAGGCCGTCCTCATCGGAGCCGGGATTGGGCGTGGTGAGGAGCTTGTCCCCGGAGAAGACGGAGTTGGCCCCGGCCAGCAGGCAGAGGGCCTGGGCCTCGGGGCTCATGGACGCGCGGCCCGCGCTCAAGCGCACGAAGGATTTGGGCATGAGGACGCGGGCCAGGGCGATCATGCGCGCGAGCTCGAAGGGTTTTAGGGGCGGGGCGTCCTGGAGCGGAGTGCCCGCTACCCGGACCAGGGCGTTGATCGGCACGCTGTCGGGGTGAGGGTCGCGGTTGGCGAGGGTCTGGAGCAGGCGCAGGCGATCGGTGAGCGACTCGCCCATCCCGATGATGCCGCCGGAGCAGAGCGTGATGCCCGCCCGGTCCACCCGGTCGAGCGTGTCGAGCCGGTCCTGGTAGCCGCGCGTCGAGACGATCTTGCCGTAGTATTCGGGCGAGGTGTCGAGGTTGTGGTTGTAGGCGTGCAGGCCGGCGTCCGCGAGCTTGCGGGCCTGCTCCTGGGTGAGCATCCCCAGGGTGCAGCAGGTTTCCAGCCCCAGAGCCGAGACCCCGCGCACCATCTCCAGCACCCGGTCGAAATCCCCCCCGTCCTGGACCTCGCGCCAGGCCGCTCCCATGCAGAAGCGGGCGGAGCCCGCGGCCTTGGCCTCCCGCGCCTTGGCCAGGACCTCGTCGACCTCCAAGAGCCCTTGGGCGATGCCCGGGGCCTCGTGATGGGCGCTCTGCGGGCAATAGCCGCAGTCCTCGGCGCAGCCGCCAGTCTTCACGCTCAGGAGGGTGCAGAGCTGGACCTTGGAGGCGTCATGGTGCGCGCGCAGGGCCTGCTGGGCCAGAAAGATGAGGTCCGGGAGGCTCTTGGCGTGGAGCGCCTCCAACTCCTCCATGGACCAGTCGTGGCGCAGGGCGCCCGGGACGAGCTCTTGGACCGCGTATGGCATGTAAAGATTATATCTTTTATGATTCCCGCTGGGCCTGCCCTTGAAAGCCATATTGGGGATCAACGCGGTGTTCCACGACTCCTCCGCCGCCGTGCTGGCGGAGGGACGCTTGTCCGTCCTGGCGGAGGAGGAGCGCTACAGCCGCGTCCGCGGGGCGAAGCGCGCGGCCGTGGACGCCACCGCGGACCTGCCCTACCGGGCCGTGTCGCGGGCCTTGGAGGCTGCGGGCCTCTCCTTCGCGGACCTCGACTGCGTCGCCTACTCCTTCGACCCGGAACTTCGCCGACGCGCCCTCGAGGGCGCGCCTGCCGACCCTGGGGTGCCGGAGGACGGCTACGGCGGCCGCCGCGGGGAGAAGCGCTTTCGCGAGCTCATCCTCCAGACCGAAGAACTCCTCGCCGTGCGATACGGCCGGCGGGTGCCCGTGGTGTTCATCCCGCATCATGAGGCGCACATGGCCTCGGCCTACTATTCCTGCCCCTGGGACGAGGCGGCGCTCTTGGCCGTCGACGGCATAGGCGAGCAGGACACCTGCGTCTGGGGCCTGGGCCGCGCGGGCCGGGTGGAGCGGACCGGCTCGATCGGCTACCCCCATTCGCTGGGTTTCCTTTGGGAGAGCATGACGCGCTGGCTCGGCCTCCAGGCCAACCAAGACGAGGGCACGGTCATGGCTCTGGCCGCCTACGGCGATCCGGCGCGCTTCAGGGAGGCCCTGCGCCGCGTCCTGCGACCGGAGCCGGACGGGACTTTCAGGGCCGATCCCGCTTTCGCGCGCTTCCGTTCGGGGGATGTCGCCGGGCTGGAGAGCCTGCTCGGTCCCAAGCGCGAGGCGGCCGTCCCCATCGTCTTCGCGGGAACGGACCGCCGCCACGCCGACGCCGCGGCCTCGCTCCAGGAACTCACCGAGGAGCTGATCCTCGGTCTGGCCGGGAAACTGTGCAAGGACACGGGATCGGCGAACCTCGCCCTGGCCGGAGGCGTGGCCCTCAACTGCCAGGCCAACGGCGCCCTGGCCCGTTCCGGGATATTCGAGCGGCTCTGGGTGTTCCCGGCGGCCAAGGACTGCGGCACCGCCTTCGGCGCCGCGGCCATGGCTTGGCTCAAGCGCCGCGGCCCTCCCGTACGGGAAGAGTGGCGGCACGCTTTCCTCGGCGCCCCGGACAAGGCCGGGTCCGCGGAGCTCGCCTTGTCTGCGCGCGGACTCAAGGGGGAGGCTCTCGGCCCCCGGGCTCTCGTCGAAAAAGCGGCGGACCTGCTGGCCTCGGGGAAGATCGTGGCTTGGTATGAAGGCGCCATGGAGGTCGGCCCCAGGGCGCTGGGACATCGCAGTCTCCTGGCGGACCCGAGGTCCGATGCCATGAAGCGGAGGCTCAACGAGAGGATCAAGCACCGCCAGCCGTTCCGGCCCTATGGACCCGTCCTGCGCGAGGAGGACGCGGACCGCTTCTTCGAGATCCCCGAGGCCGCGCGGCTCCCCTGCCGCTTCATGCTCGCGGCCGTGCGCGCGCGCGCGCAGGCGTATGAGAGCATCCCGGCCGCCCTGCACGCCGACGGGACGGCCCGGCCCCAGCTCATCGGAGCCCGCGAGCATCCCCGCCTGCACGCCCTGCTCGGAGCTTTCGAGAAGAGGACCGGGGTGCCCGCGCTCCTGAACACCTCCTTCAACGACCGCGAGCCTATCGTGGGGGTGCCGGAGGACGCGCTGGCGACCTATCTGAGGACGGAGGTGGATGCGTTGGTCATGGAGGAGAGGCTATTGGTAAAAACGCCTTCGGCGCTTATCCCCCTCGGAACGTACGCACCTCCCCGTGGGGGAGGTGCGTAGATGCCCCCGGATCCCCGTCGGCCTGTTTACCACGGCTTGAGGGAGTCCCCCTCCGGCACCGAGTTGGTCATCGCCTTCTACACCCGGGGCTGCCTCTACGGGGCCTGCTCGTTCTGCTCCCTGCCCGCGCTCTCGGCCGGAGCGCTGAATATCGGCGATGAGGACATCCGCGCCCAGGCCGACTTCGCCCTAGCCTCGCTCGCCGGGCGGGATCTCGCGAGGGTGCGGCGGGTGTCCGTCTATAACTCGGGGTCCGTGCTGGACCAGAGGACGCTTCCCACCCCGGCGCTTTTCCATCTCATCGAGAAGGTCGCGGCCATGCCGGAACTGGCGCTTGTGAGCCTCGACACGCGCGCGGAATTCGTCGAGCCCCAGGAGCTCGATGGACTGAAGGCCAGGCTGGGCCGGGCGGCTTTGGAGCTTTCCATCGGTTATGAGGCCCGCGACGCGCGCATGCGCAACCGCATCCTCCGCAAGGGGCTCAGCGAACGCGCCTTCCAGGACCTTTGCGCGCTCCTGGCGTCCAAGGGAGTGCGCCTGAAGGCGTATGTGATGGTCAAGCCCGATGTGGCGCTCTCGGACGCGCGCGCGGCGCTGGAGGCGGTGCGCACGCTCGACCACCTCGCGGCCACGGGCAAGCGCCTGGGGCTCTCCATCAGCGCGCATCTCAACCCGGCCTATGTGGCGCGCGGCTCGAGGCTGGAAAAAGAATTCCGCGAACAGGGCTATGTCCCCCCGCGGCTGTGGACCGTGGTGGATTCCATTCTCCCTTGCGAGAACTTGGGCCTCCCCATCCAGGTCGGTCTCGACACCGAGGGCTTGGCCGTGAAGGGAGGCACCTTCCATAATTGCGGCCGCTGCGACGCCCGAGTGCGCAAAGCCCTCGAAGCCTTCTCAGCCACCCAGGACTACGGACCTCTCAAGGAGCTCTCCTGCCCATGCCGCTGACTCCTCCCTTCCGCCGCCGACTGCTCTTCGCCGCCGCCTGCCTTCTCGTCGGCTTTCCCGCTCAAGCCGGGCAAAAGACGCTGACCCTGGAAGCCGATTGCGGCGAGAGGAAATATTCATTCGACCCCGCCGTGATCAGCGAGGAACGGTTGAGGAAATCCCTGAAACTGGATCTGAATACCGCGCAGGGCTTGGAACTGCAGACCATCCACATGCTGGAGCTCTGCGTGAGCGGGAGCCCGCTCTATCGGGACTGCGGAACCCGGCGCTTGGGCGCGCCTTTATTCTTCGAGAACGCGAGGGTCAACCTTGCCCAGGGAGCGAAGTCCTTGGAGCGCGTGAAGGCGCTCAAGGTCCCCAAGGAACTCCATAAAGTCGCCGCGCATGTCCGGGAGTCCATGTCCTTCTCCCTGTGGATGGAGAAGACCCGCCTGCGATTCTACGAGTCTTGGAAGACCGAGGCGCTCAAGGAGAGGTACTCCTGGCTGGACCCTTCCGCGCTCTGCGCCGACGCCCTCAAGCAGGTCGAGGAAGCCGTGGACCGGCAGGCCAAGTACGAGGCGGCCCGGTTCGGGTGGAATAACTGCGTCAACGGCGCCTTCCGCACGCGCCTTGGAGACCCGCCCGCCGGGGATTGGGAGAAGTTCTTCTCCGCGCATAAAGTGAAGGTCGAGCTGGTCGGCACCGAAGTCTGCGACTGACCCGCATCGCCTTGAATCTTGGGAGGTTTTAAAATTACAATTTATTCAGTATTGTGAACAAATTGTATTTATACATAAAAATATTTATTTAATAAGTATTATTTTATGACGTTTAAACGCAAAACGATTCTTTCCCCGCTTAACGAGAACCTTGCCCGGCCGGTCCATATCCTCCAAATACTCGTAGGTCCGAGGCAAGTGAGTCCTATTTTGCTCCGGGTATAGTCGCCTGAATCCGCCGCATCAGGCGAGCTCTCAGATCTTCAGGGTTATCCCAATCAATGTGGGCGTATTGCCTGGTGTCAAAGTGGGCGCTAGCCAACTCATCCTTGTGGCAGGTGAAGATTACTTCCCGACCGATACCTTTCATTAGCC
This sequence comes from uncultured Elusimicrobia bacterium, assembly GCA_964359165.1. Lineage (GTDB taxonomy): Bacteria > Elusimicrobiota > Elusimicrobia > UBA1565 > UBA1565 > CAYHRV01. The sequence continues at coordinate 3,197 of CAYHRV010000119.1, read as the reverse complement.
CAGCTTCAAAGTAAACGCCTTGTCGATGGCCAGTAAAATCTGCGACCAGAAAAGCACTCCGGCGTATTTCTGCCACAATCTCATCGGTGATCTGATTATTATGTTCCTTAAAGTCAATACGAAGCGGAATAAACCCGGTGTCTATAACAGCAGGTTTGATTCCCTTTTCATACGCCTCGTCAGTTCTTTCGTGGAACCACATCGCGATAAATGCCTGGCGGGATTCTCCAGCCCCTTTTTGAAGTTCCAAAATCCGTTTCCATCCTTCGGCAGTCAATGTCGTCATTCCAGGCAAACTCGGGATAGACTCAATTAATCCCTGATTATCAAGTTGAGAAAGCAAAAACAGAGCCGCTCGCACATTCTCGGCATATACGAGCATGTTATCTTTCTCTTTAATCTCAATCCGATCACCGGGATACCGGCAGAGATGAGAGAAGTTCAATATGATACGGTCCAGCCGTTCAGGAACTGATGGTAATGGATGTTCTCGGAGGACGCGATCTATGGAGATGGAGAATTCGCCGGGTTTTGCGCGCGTCTCCGCTGCTGGGTCAAATACGAAGGTTACCGGCTTACTTTTCCGGATTGTTCGTTCCCGAACGAAAACCGATAGTGTCGTCTTCTGCAACTGAGGAAGTTGGTTTATCTGATCGAGCGCTATATCTGAAAACCGATAATCTCCGCAATGCAAACACCGTATATGAAAAACGCCCCGCTCAAATTCACAAAATGGTTCTTTATCAAATCGAGTCTGACACAAGGGGCAAGCGGGGATATCCATATCGCGTCATTTTACTGAATTACCGACTTGGTTACGCTATCCCGGGGCAAGCCCCGTGCGCATCGGCGGCGCCCATGCGGATTTATCCGTGGAGCAATTTCTGCGGCATGGGTTTTCCTCGTGACCCGCATGAACCCGGTCAGCGGCTCGGGACGCGTTTAAGGACGAAGCGAACGAAGCGGGAGCGGACTTGCTCCGAGGCCAGCGCCTTCTCCACGGGCGGGAAGCGGCAGAGGGCCTGCAGGAGCGCGTTGAGGGCTTTCGGACCGGGTCCGGCCGCGGCGTCGAAGAGCAGATGGGGCAGGCGTCCCCGTTCCAGGGCCATGCGCAGGGCTTTCTCCACGCCGTTGAAGGGCACCGCAGGCCTCTTGGAGCGCCTGTGCATGCGCATCGACCGCTTGGGACACTCCTCCGCGCAGACTCCGCAGCCCAGACAGCGGCCGTAGTCCACTTCCGGAAGAAGCCCGTTGCGCTGGGTATCGCCCTTGCGCACCGGCGCCATGACGATGGCCCCAGCGGGACACACCCTGGCGCAGCGCGAACAGCCGGTGCAGGTCTCGGGTCGGTTCCTGGCCTCGAAGCCGCTGGGCGTCACCGCGGGAAGGCCCACGCGGTTGACGGCCTGGAGCTGGCCGCAGCAGCAGGCGCAGCAGTTGCAGATCCAGGAGGGGCGGCGCTTGACGTTGTCGGCGATGTGCACCAGCCGCTTCTCCCGGGCGAGGTCGAGGATGCCGGCCGCCTCGGAGGCGTCGATCTTGCGGCCGAAGCCCCGGCGGAGCACGAACTCCGCGGCGCCGTCGAGCGAGAGGCAGGTCTCCACCGGGACGCCGCAGGATTTCCCGAGATGCCCGGCCTTGTGGCGGCAATAGCAGAGCGAGACCGCCCGGGTGCGGGCGCCCCGCACGATGGCGCGCGCCCTCTCCCAGTCGAGCACCTCGGCGGATTCCTCCGCTAGCGCGTCCTCATGGACCAGCGTCCTGCCGATCTGGGTCTCATGGCCGAACACCTCTTGGACGAAGGCCGTGTCCTCCCAGAAATAGGCTTCCATGGCCTGGGCCATGCGCTTCTTGGGGATCATGTCCTGGGCGCGCATCATGCTGAATTCGAAGAAGCCCACGACCGGAGGGGCGAGCAGGTAGAGGTCCTCGGAGGAATCGGGCCGGGGCAGGTCGAGCACGAGGCCTTTCTCCGCCATGGCCTCCAGCCTGGGCCTGAGCTCGTCGATGGTGAGGCCGACCCGGCGGGCGATGTCCTTGATGGGCTTGGGAAGCACCGGGAGGCGGGAAGCGAGCGCCGCTTCCTCCGGCGTGTAGAGTATCTCTAGTATCTCGCGCCAGCCTTCGCGCGCCTTCTCGTTCTCGGGCTCGGGCAACCCCACGGTCCCGGTCCCCAGCCTGTCGGCCAGGTCGCGGTATTCCCGCTTCAACTCCTGAAGATGCCCCATGGTGTCAGACGTTGACTATTAGTACTTATTTGACAAGGGTGGAAACAAGGTCCGAAAGTCAACGTCTGACCCCTAGGCGCCCCGTCCTTGAGACGGACGGGGCGCCAGGGGCGCTTCGGGACGGGTTCAGCGGCCGATGAGGACGGGGGCCGGGGCCGGGAAAGGCATGCGCATGCCGCCGAGGTCGGCCAGGCGGGCGCGGTCCAGGGACCTCGCGGAGTCCTGGTGGAAGGCCTGCTTGAAGGGCCCGCCGATCTCCTTCATGGCGCCTGTGCCCTGCATGTAGTAGACCGAGGTGCCCTGGCTCTCCTTGACCGCGGTGGAGATCGTCCACTTGATGTTTGCCACGAGGGAGGCGACGGGGTTCTCGCTGGTGCCGACGTTGCTCACGCTGGGCACGGAATTCTCCATGCTGAACTTATAGCCCCAGCCCACCTCGACGAGGAGGGGATAGATGGAGACGCCGGTGATGTATTTCCCCTTCCCCTTGTAGTTGCCCCCATAGCTCATCATGACTTGGTAGCGCACTTCCACCATCTTCGCTCCGTAGACGTTCTTGGCGATGAAGGCGTAGGTGCGCACCTTGGGCTCGCTCCAGCCCTCGAGCTGATCCCAATGGGTGATGCCTTGCGGGACCGCGTTGGCGTAGGTGCTCTGGACGTTGACCACCGGCTTGTTCTTCTCGATGATGGCCCAGATCTTCTCCCCGAGGTTGATGATCTTGTCGATGAGGACAAAGGGGTCTTCCTCCCCCAAGCCCGAGTCGTAGGACGGCGCGCTCGGAGCGGGCGCCGGAGCCGGGGCGGGCGCGGGTTGCGCCGGGGTCTGGACCGGGGCGGAGCCTTCCTCCGACCCTTGGGCTTCGGCGTCCTTGATGCGCTCGATGTGGATGCTCTTGGGGTCGAGGGTATACCAATCCGGGTCCAGTGAGGCGGCCTCCACCTCCGCCATCGAAAAACCCGAAGCGTT
>CAYHRV010000118.1:0-9952 GCA_964359165.1 uncultured Elusimicrobia bacterium | reverse complement strand
CAGGCCGCCTTGGCGCAGTCCTTGGCCCTGGCGCGGGAGGATTCGGACCAGGAGACGATCGTGTCCAGGGAATCCTCCCATAGGAGTTGAGCCATCAGGGAGGCGACCGAAGGAGCCTCTTTGGCTTTCTTGGTCATCAACGGCAAGGCTTCCTTGCCCTCCCAAAGGGCCAGGACCCGGAGAGCCTGGAACTGGGAGTGCCACCGGTTGGCTTCTTGGGGCACCATACTGGGGCCGGGGTGGGGGGCCTTGAAAGGCTTGGAGGCCAGGGCTCGGATGAGCGATAGGGCCGGAGCGTAGCGGAGGCGGTAGGCGCCGATCATGCCGAAGGTCTGGAAGAACGGGTCCGAATCCAGGAGCAGATTGTTGAAGAAAGGACCGAAGGATTGCGCCTCCCGGGAAAGGCGGCCGAGGCTTTCCTCCGCGGCTTGGCGGGCCCTGGGCTCGCCGCGGGTGAATAGGTCCAGGAGAAGACGCAGATCGTCGAAATTCCGGGGTTCCGTCCGGCTGAGTTCATCAAGCGCGTCCAGTCTGTCCACGGAATCCGTGGCCTCGGTGGCAATCGTGGCCAACTGGGCCACAGTCCGTCTGTTCCTGGGCGATTCCACGACGATGGTCGAAGTCGACGCCTGGGGCGGGGCTTCGTTCTGGGCCATGGCCGACAGAAGGAATAGGAGGATCATACTAGCGCCCCCCCCGCGGGGGGGTGCTTCCTTCGGGGAGCCTGTGCCGTTTTATTGAGTTTCCTCTTCATCGTCTTACTAATGCCTCCAGAATGGCCGACACCTGGCATTCACGATACCCGAACGCGTGCAGGGCGGTGGTCCGCGGGGCGAGCAGGGCCTTGTCCCAGGGGTTGCGCAAGAGGGCGGCCACCAGGCGTTCGGAGCAGGCCTTTTGGAGGGCATCGAGCGTCTTGCGCTGACCCTCGAATCGCATCGCTTCGAAACAGAAGAAAAGGACGATGTCCGCGTCCCGGCAGCTCTTCAACATGGGTCCGACCCCCTCGCCTGAGAGCAGGGGGGTTTTCGAGAATCGGATGCGGGCCGGCCAGCGGGAGAGCCTCGAACGCAAGCGCTTCCAGGGGCCGTCCACCCCCCCCTCGAAAGTGAAGCGGTCCTTGACCTCGCGCAGATCCGGCCAGAGCACCGCGAGGCGGGGATTGCCCGAGAGGTCCAATGGGAGGCGCACCGTCCCGCGTCGGAGCATCTCCAAGGCGGCCCTGGAGACCGCCCGCGCCGTGGCGTTGTCGGCCGGGGGCAAGGGGCCCGGCCGGGGAGGGGTGCGCAGGAGCCCGCGCGCCCTCTTGAGCGAGAGCTCCCAGCGCTCACGGCGGATACGCCCTTCCTTCAGGGCGGTGAAAAGAAGTTCGGAGGCTTCCCGCTGGGCCTGGGGCGCGTGAGCGATGATGAGCAGGTCATGTCCCGCCTCGAACGCCTCCAGCGCGGCCTGAGGGATGCTCCGGTCCCGGGTCACGGCGCCCATGCATAGGTCGTCGGAGATAAGGACTCCCCGGTAGCCCAGACGCTCGCGCAGCAGGCCATGGGCGATGCGGCGGGAGAAGGTGGCGGGTTTTCGCGAGGGGTCGAGCGAGGGGTAAACCGCGTGCGAGGTCATCACGCAGGCGACGCCGGCCCTGACCGCGGCCCGGAAAGGGGGGAGATGGAGCCGGAACAATTCCTCGCGGGTGAGGCGGACGGTCGGAAGGGCGATGTGCGCGTCTTGGCGCGCCGGCCCCTTGCCCGGGAAATGCTTGGCGCAGGCCCGGACCCCGCCGGCCTGAAGGCCGGCGATCAATGACGCGCCGAGCCGGGAAACCGCCTTCGGATCGTCGCCGAAGGAACGGATGATGATCCCAGGATTGTAGGCCGGGCCCACGACGTCGAGCACCGGCGCCAAGTTCAATCCGATCCCGAGGGCGGAGAGCTCCCGCCCCATGGCTAGCCCGGTCCGCCGGGCCAGGGAGGGGTCGCCGGCTTTTCCCAAGGCCGCGTTCCCGGGGAAAGCCGTCAGCCCCTTGGAGAAGCGCAGCACCCAGCCGCCCTCGTGGTCGATGGAGACGATGAGGGGGCGGCCAAGGCGGTCCTGGAGTTCGAGCACGAAGCGGCGCGTTTGGGCTGGGGAGAGGATGTTGCGAGCGAGCAGCAGGACGCCCGCGGCGCCGGTCTCGCGCAGGAGCCGGACGCTCTCTCGGTCCGCGCGCGGTCCGGGGAGCCCAAGGAGGAGGGGGGAGAGCTCTTCCGCCATTATTTCGATAGGGTGTAGAGCTCGTAGGACGCGTTGTAGACCGCGAAGACCGAGTCCTGGACCGAGATGACGGCCGAGAGCAGGCTCTGGGAGCTGAAGCGAAAGAAATCGTCCACGGCCCAGGTCTCGCCTTGGACGCCGGCGTGCGCGGCCGAGGCGTCGGCGTAGAGCGCGTTGAGCTTGAGCTGGATGTTCTGGATCTGAGCGATGAAGAGCGTCGAATTCTCCGAGAGCTTGGGATCGGGCAGGGCTTGGGTCGCGGCCATGCGGGCGCGGGCCGTGAGGTAGTAGAGGTTGTTGCGGACCTGCTCGGCGCCCTGGGCCAGGGTGGTGAAGTTGTTCTGTATGACGGCCAGGCTCGGCCTGGGATCCTCCTGGCTGAAGGCGAACTTGAGGTTGTCGAGCTGGGCCCGCACATAGGCCTGGATCTGCTCGATGTTGGCGGCCTGCTGGGCGGCCTGGTGCGCCAGGGCGAGGACGACCTCCAGCAGGGCCGGGTCCGCGGACTGCCGCGCGGCGCGGTCGCGCGCCTGGAGGAGCCCGTCCCAGTAATGCCGCTCCTGCCAGAGGAGGGCCTCCCCCGCCTTCGCCGCGCGCGCCGGCGCGGCAAAGGCCGCCACGATGAGCAGCGCAAGCGCGGTCTTCATCCCGTCAGTTTATCAGTAATTCCATCATTCGTCCATCTTCCTTATCTTGGCTGTTGGATTATCCCGGAAACGCGGAGAAATCGCATGCGATTTCTCCGCGTTTCCGGTCCCCTTCATATTTGACTTGATGGGAAGCCTTGTGGTATCGTACGGCGCCCCGACGGAAGAGGAGCCCTTGAAGAAGTCCCAGCAGCTCGGTCTCGCGCGCAAATACCGCCCCCGACTCTTTGAGGAGCTCGCCGGACAGGAAGCCGTCTCCGTGACCCTGACCAACGCCGTGGAGACCGGCCGGGTCTCCCAGGCGTATCTGTTCTTCGGCCCAAAGGGCGTGGGGAAGACCACCACGGCCCGCATCCTCTCCAAGGCGCTCAACTGCGCCAAGGGAACGACGCCCAAACCCTGCGGGGAATGCCCGTCCTGCATCGAGATCGCGGCCGGCGCCTCCATCGACGTGCTGGAGCTCGACGCGGCCAGCCACACCCAGGTGGAGAAGATCCGGGAGATGGTCATCGAGACCGTCTCCCTCGCGCCCAGCCGGGACCGCCACAAGGTCTTCATCATAGACGAAGTCCACATGCTCTCGGCGAGCTCCTTCAACGCCCTGCTCAAGACGCTGGAAGAGCCTCCGCCCCACGTGGTCTTCATCCTGGCGACCACCGAGCTCACCAAGATCCCCGCCACCATCGTCTCGCGCTGCCAGCGCTTCCGCTTCCGGCCGCTCTCGCGCCAGACGATCGTGGAGTTTCTGCAGGGGCTGGCCAAGACCGAGAAGATCAAGGCCGCGCCCAAGGCCCTGGAGCGCATCGCCAAGGCGGCCGGAGGCTCCTTGAGGGACGCGGTCAGCCTCTTGGACCAGGCCGCGGCCTACTGCGAGGGGGAGATCACCCGCGAGAAGCTCGACGAACTCATGGGCTTGCTTCCCGAGGAGCTGGTCTCGGGAGCCGTGTCCGCCGTGCTCGGCAAGGACGCCAAGGCTCTGGCGGGATGGATCGAAAAGATCGCGGCGCAGGGGCATGACCCCCTCCAGCTCCTCAAAGACTTGCGCGAGCGCTTCGAGGAGCTCTATCTTCAGCGCCTGGGCGTGCTCGCCGCCGATGAGGAAGGCAAGGCCCTCAGCGGTCCTCATGCGGCGGAGACCTTCTCCTTCCTCGTCCAGAGGATCAACAAGGTCCTCGAGGACCTGCGCTCCTCGGACACGCCGCAGGTCACTTTCGAGATGGGGCTCTTCGGGATGCTCGAGTCCGCCTATGACCTCGGAACATGGGTCGCGCGGCTGGAGGCCCTGGAGAAGCGCATCGCCTCCGGCGGGGCGGCGGCCCCGGTCCCTCCCCCCGCTCCGGTCGTCGAGACGAGAGCGAAACCCGAGCCGAAGCCGGCGCCGATCCCCCCCATGGGCAACGCCCCCTCCGTGGACCGAGTTCCCGCGCGCGCGGCTCCGAGCGCGGACGCCGGGGAGCTCTGGCGATCCTTCCTCGAGCGCGTGCATCGGACCCGCCCCACTCTGGAGGGGATATTGTCGAAGGCGCGTTTGGCCGCGACCGGGACCGGGGAGTGGACGATCACCTTCGAGACATCCTTCTTCCTGGATCGGGCCAAGAAGGAGGAACAACTCATCTCCACCGAGTTCTCCGCCGCTGCCGGAGGCCCGGCGCGGCTGCGCTTGGAACTGGCGGCCGGAAAGGAAGGTTCCGAGGGCTGGGTGGACGCCGCGGAGTCGGGAGGGGCCTCCGAGGACGCGGGGGTGCGCCGGGTGCTCGATATATTCCCGGGCGAGATCAAACCGGTCCGCAAGAAGGGCCATTGAAGAGTTTCGACCGCTTGATCCTGGCCTTGAGGCGTCTTCCGGGTATAGGCCCCAAGCAGGCCGAGCGGCTGGCCGTGCATCTTCTCAGGGCGCCGGCCGCGGAAGCCGAGTCCCTGGTGGAGGCCGTGCGCGAGGCCCGGAGCCGGATGCGGCTATGCGCTTCCTGCATGAATTATTCGGAATCGGAATGGTGTTCGCTCTGTGAGGATGCTTCCCGGGACAAGGCCTTGATCTGCGTGGTGGAGCAGCCCGCGGATGTCGCGGCGATCGAGAGATCCCGCTCTTTCCATGGGATATACCATGTCCTTCATGGCCAGATATCTCCCTTGGCGGGCATAGGCCCTGAATCCCTGAAAATAAAAGAACTTATCGATAAGGTAAGGGGTGGGAAAGTAAATGAGGTCATTTTGGCCACAGACCCGGACACGGAGGGGGAGATGACGGCCCTCTATCTGGGAGGCGTGCTCAAGGACATGAGCGTCCGGGTGACCCGCATCGCCCACGGGGTGCCCATGGGAGGGGACCTCGACTACCTCGATGAGCAGACCTTGGCCTGCGCCCTCAACAGCCGCCGAGAGGTGACGCCCGATGAGATTCGAGAACATACTTGAGACCGTAGGGAATACCCCCCTTGTCCGCCTCAATCGCATAGCCCAAGATCTCAAGCCCCGCGTCTACGCGAAGCTCGAGTATTTCAACCCGGGCGGCTCGGTCAAGGACCGCATCGGCTTGACCATGATCGACGACGCGGAGCGCCGCGGGCGTCTGCGGCCCGGCGGGACCATCATCGAGGGCACTTCCGGGAACACGGGCATCGGGCTGGCCCTCGTGGCCGCGCTCAAGGGCTATAAGCTGATCTTCACCATCACCGACAAGCAGTCCCGGGAGAAGATCAACCTGCTCAAGGCCCTCGGGGCGGAGGTCATCGTCTGCCCGACCAACGTCGAGCCGGAGGACCCGCGCTCCTATTACTCCGTGGCCAAGACCCTGGCCAAGGAGATACCGAACTCCTACTACCCCAATCAATACGAGAATCCGGAGAATCCTCGGGCCCATTATCTGACGACGGGCCCCGAGGTCTGGAAGGACACGGAGGGAAAAGTCACTCATTTCGTGGCCGGGATGGGCACGGGCGGGACCATCAGCGGCACGGCCAAGTACCTCAAGGAGATGAAACCCAAGCTCCGCGTCATCGGGGCCGACCCCATCGGATCCCTTTATTACGAGAAGATAAAGTTCGGCCGGGTAGGCGTCGCCCGCCCGTACGTCATCGAGGGCATCGGGGAGGATATCTTCCCCTCGACCATGGACCTCGGGATCGTCGACGACGTGCTGCAGGTGACCGATCGCGACGCTTTCCTCACCACGCGGCGCCTGGCGCGCTGGGAGGGCATACTGTCCGGCGGCTCCTCCGGGGCCGCGGTGTGGGCCGGGCTGGAATACGCCAAACGCCTGGGATCCTCGGATCTGATGGTGATACTCATCCCGGATACGGGGATGCGCGCCCTCTCGAAGATCTATAACGACGAATGGATGCGCGAGGGGAAATACGTCGAGGAGGAGGTCCATCTCTGCGCGGGCGAGGTGGTGCGGGCCAAGCGGGGCAAGAACGCGGGGAAGCTCGTCATGGCCCGGCCCACGGAGACCCTCTTCGACGCGCTCAAGAAGATGCGCGGCTCGGACATCAGCCAGCTCCCGGTCTTCGACCGCTCCAAGCTCACCGGCGCGGTCTTCGAGGACGCGGTGCTCGAGTTCATGCTCAAGGGCCGAGACCTGAAGAAGATGATCGTCCGGGAGGCCATGGGCTGCTCCCTGCCCGTCGTCGCCCCGCAGGCGCGCATCGATTCCCTCCTGCGCATGATCTCGAAGGAGCAGCCCGCCGTGATGGTCCAATTGGCCCGCGGGAAATTCGACATCCTGACGAAGTATGACATCATCAACGCGGTAAGCCGCCTCGCGGAACGCGCCGGAGCCTCCGGCAATGGCCCTTTCTCGCGCTAAGGCTCTCCGCGCGGCGCTCTTGCTCTCGCTGGCCGTCCTTCCTCTTTTGCTCCGCGCCCAAGAGGCGGTCCCCTCCGCCGGAAATCGAGGGAAGGAGACCCCGCAGCAGGCCCTGCGGCGTTCGCTGGAGGAGATGGAGGCGGACATCGAGGCCATCAAGGCTCGGACCCTCCCGCTTCTAGGGGAGTTGGGGGAGCTTCCCGCCGGCTATTGGGGCAAGGACGCGGAGTCCCGCTTCGTGCGCCGCGATCCCCTGCGCGCCGCGATACGGGCGAACGTGGACGCCTCCTACTTGATCAAGCGCGAGCACGACGCTCTCATGAAGAAGCACGAGATGCTCATGCTCACCGATGTCCTGGGGAGCCTGGATCCGACGCTCAAGGGGGTCTCGGAGCCCTTGGAGAGCGGCCTGGTATCCTATGGACGCTACAGGGATTATTCCCGCGGACTCAACAATTTCTACGATAGGGCGGGGCATGCGCTCGCCGCGGAGGGGGAGAGCTTCCGGGCCGCCCAGAAGTCCCGGAGGGCGCGGCGGCTCTGGGTCATCATCGGCTTGGCCGCCGCCGCGGCGATGACGATGGTGTATCTCGTCGTCCGCTTGTCCGATCTGCCGGCCAAGGTGGTGGTGGTGGGCGGGGCCCCGATCCGGGTGTTCGGCGGAACTTATAGACTCGAAGAGGAGCTATCCCGCGACTCTGTCGGTGTGGCCTATAAGTCCACACAGCTCAGAGAGAAGGATCCTTGCGTGGTTTGGATCATGCACAAGGAGGCCGCACTGCCGGAAAAAGAGGCGGCGGCCCGCGCCCGCCGGGCGGCAGGCATCCGCCTTCCCGGGTTGGAAGCGGTCAGGGAGGTGCTCTTCGAGGAGGGGCGGGTATGCTTGGTCTTGGACCCCGAAGAGGGGGACGGCCTCGACAGGCTCCTGGCTGACGCCGGCAGGCTCCCGATGGGGCGGGTCGTGGATGTCTTGGGAGAAGCCTCCAAGGCGCTCGACGGGATCCACGCCGCAGGCATGGTCCATGGGGGGGTAAGGCCAGCGGACATCCACCTATCGACCGATGGCCGGGTCAAGGTCGCCCGGTTCGGGGTGCCCAGGGCGGAGGCTCCGGCCTTTTCGGCCCCGGAGCAGATGTTCGCGGCCGCGCGCCCGGCCTCGGATCTCTTCGCTCTGGCGGTCTGCGCCTATCAGGCGGTGATAGGACTGCTTCCTTTTTCCGGGCCGGACTTTCCGGAGCAGAAGAGGAGGATGGAGTTCGTTTTGCCTTCGCAGGCCCTGGCCGGGCTTCCCAAGGGGGTCGATGACATCTTCCGCCGCGCCCTGTCTCCCGACCCTGCCCGGAGGCAGAGCTCGTGCGGGGAGTTCGCGATGGCGCTCAAATCGGTCTGGGTCAGGTCCAGAAAGCGGGGCTGACTCCTTGCCCCTAAGGCCGGATATTCATATTCTATGAAAACGCGCAGCGCACTTTGTGCGCCGCGTATTAAAGGAGGATCGATGAAAACGATATTCGCTTCGTTGGCGCTCATGATTCCGGGTCCGGCATGGGCTTGCGCCGGAAAAGCCGCGGGCGGCGGCTGTTCCCATGGGGGCGGCTGCGGGCAGTTGGCGGGCGTCCTGATGGCCGCGGTCGCGGTGCTCGGGTATTGGACGCTCAGCCGCGCGGAAAAGGATCCGGGCCAGGCCAAGAAAGCCGGCCTCGCCGTGGGCTGGGTGCTGGTGGTCATCGGGCTCCTGGGCTTCTTGTGCTCCGCCGCCGGCCATATGTCCAAGAAGGCCGGGCATTCGAGCTGCGCGGTCCAGGAAAGAGCGGCGGCTTACCCGGATATGATGCAGATGCCCCCGGGTCATCCTCAGATCGAGGGCATGGGTGAGGCTAAGAAAGGAGCGAAGTAGCATCCTCCCGCAGGGAGGATGCTCGTTAGAAATGAAGAGGAAGTTTCCGATGAAACGGCGCACAGCCCCCAAAACGAGCGTCCCCGCCGCGGGGGGGACGCTGACGGGGGGATTCTCCACTCTGGGCGTGCACGCGGGGCAGGAACCGGACCCGTGCACGGGCGCGGTCATGACGCCCGTCTACCTCAACTCCACCTACGTGCAGGAGGCGCCGGGCAAGCATAAGGGCTACGACTACGCCCGGACCGTGCACCCGACGCGCCTGGCCCTGGAGCGCAACCTCGCGGCGTTGGAGGGGGGACGCTTCGGTCTCTGCTTTTCCAGCGGCATGGCCGCGATCAGCACCCTGCTTCTGGGGCTGAAGGCGGGGGACCACGTCGTATCCTGCAACGACCTGTATGGCGGGACCTATCGGGTCTTCACCAAGGTGTTCGAGAGGTTCGGGCTCTCCTTCTCCTTCGTGAGCACGCTGGATTTGGGCGCGGTCGAGAAGGCCCTGCGTCCCGAGACCCGCCTGCTCTGGGTGGAGACCCCATCGAACCCCATGCTCCAGGTCTCCGACATCCGCGCGCTCTGCGCCCTCGCGCGCCGCAGGAAGATCGCGACGGCGGTGGACAACACCTTCGCCACGCCCTATCTCCAGCGGCCTCTGGAACTGGGCGCGGACCTAGTCGTACACTCCACGACGAAATACTTGGGCGGACATTCCGACGTGGTGGGGGGGGCCATCCTTACCGATTCCCCCCGCTGGTATCGGGATCTCAAGTTCCTGCAGAACGCGGTGGGCGCGGTGCCGGGTCCCTTGGACTGTTTCCTGGTCCTGCGCGGGACCAAGACGCTGGCCGCGCGCATGGAGCGCCATTGCGCCAACGCGGCCAAAGTCGCGCGTTTTCTCTCCCGCCATCCTCGAGTGCGCGCGGTGCACTACCCGGGCCTTGGGAGCCACCCCCAGCACGCCCTGGCCCGGAGGCAGATGCGCCTTCCCGGCGGCATGGTCTCCTTCGAGCTCAAGGGCGGGCTCTCGCAAGCCCTGCGCATGCTCAAGCGTCTGCGCTTGTTCTCGCTGGCCGAGAGCCTGGGCGGGGTGGAGTCGCTGGTGGGGCATCCCGCGACCATGACGCACGCCTCCATCCCTCGCGAAGAGAGGCTCAAGGCCGGTCTCACCGACGGACTCATACGGCTGTCGGTGGGGATCGAGGATGGGAGGGACCTTATTAAGGACATAGAAACGGCTTTGAGGAAGTCCCGATGAACGAACGAGCATGCCTGGGATCTTCCGGGATAATCCCAGGCATGCTGGCAGGGCCCCCGTGTCAACTCATCTAAGAATGTGACCGAAGGCAAGCCGTTCCGTTAGTC
>CAYHRV010000117.1:9428-9959 GCA_964359165.1 uncultured Elusimicrobia bacterium | reverse complement strand
TTTCACGGTCCAGCAATCCCGATTTCGCGATATCACCCGGTTCGCGACAGACGAGTGCATGTTTTTCAGCGACGAGGGTGTCCGTTGATTCGGGTGTCTTATCCGGAATGATGCGGTTTCGTCCGGTCCAGTCCCGGCTCAATTGGAATCCGCGCACCGGGGCACCGCGTCCTGGCCAAAGAACTCCCTGGCCGTCAGCAGGTTATGCGCGCGGCATCTCAGCCGGAGATTTTCCGGGTCAGAGCGGCCGCCAAGCGCGAAGGGTTGTATGTGGTCCAACTCAAGGAAGCCCCGCTCTTCGCACCGCTTGCCCGAGGGCGCGGCAAAGGTGCATCGTCCTCCGTCGCGCTTCCAGACCTCGCGGCGTGCCCAGGCCGGGATATGGCGGGTCCTAACCGGGATGCCGCCCTCTGACTCTGCGCCGATCGTAACGGAGTCCGGTCGCGGGGGGGGGGGGGGGGGGGGGCGCCCCCCCCCCCCCCCCCCCCCCCCCCACACCCCCCCCCCCCCCCGCGGCGACCCCACCCCCCC
>CAYHRV010000117.1:0-9418 GCA_964359165.1 uncultured Elusimicrobia bacterium | reverse complement strand
GGCGGGCCCTAACCGGGAGCCCGCCCTCGCCCTCTGCGCCGAGCGAACCGGCGGCCGGGCGCGGCGGGGGGGCGGGACGGGCCCGCCCCCAGCGCCGCGCCTTGCGGAGAATCGCCCGTTCCGGGTCGATGCGCTCGAGCAAGGCGTCGAGGGCCAGCGAGAAGATGGCGGCCGCTCCGCCATCCGGATTACGATGCCGCAAGAGCTCCCGGGCCCGCTTCAATCGCTCGAGCAGGGACTCATCCCCGGTGAATGAGAAATGCACGCGCGCCGGATGCTCCGTCGGCGGAGCGGGTGCGTCCCGAGGCGAATCATCCTCTCCGGTGGCCCCCCCGCCGCCCTGGCCTTCGCCGCGGCTGCGGTCCGGGATGCCCGTGAATAGGTCGGCCCCGGTTTCGCCCGCGCCCGGGTCCGGCCGAGGAGAGGCGGGCGCAGGCCCCATCCGCCGGATCCTGTCTGCCGACGGCGGGGCCGGACGAAGCTCCGCCAAGAGCGTTTCCACCGCGCGCTTGTTCTTGCCTGCGGCCTGCTCCAGGAGCCGCCGGTGGTTGTCCTGGTCGAGGCATGGGGCGAGCAGGGACACGACGCTGAGGGTGATGCGGCCGGAGCCAAGCATAGCGTAGATGATCGGCCAGCGCCTGGCCGCGCGCGCGGCATGGATGCGGCGGTAGGCCGCCCCCTCGGAGTAGCCCAGTTCGCCCAGGCAGAACATGAAGAGCGAGGAGTAGCCGGTCTTCTGGGGCAGGTCGCGCCTGTCCACCTCGGCCAAGTGCCGCAGGATGGCGACAAGTCCTTGCCGCTCCCCGGCCACCAGGGCCTTGAGCGCGTCCAGGAGTTTCGCGTCGGAGAGGCGTTCGCAAGGTTCGGTTTCCATAAAGATGTCTTCCAGCGTGCCGGCCCCCATGGGAGGGCTCCGGTCGAACTTCTACACCCCCAAGTACGGATGAAGGGCGGGAAAGTTCCCTCGCTGGAGTGCCGGATCGGGAGACGCCCGGTCGGAGGGCCGAAATAATGCTGGAAAAACCGCGTTTTTAACTTAGCCCGGGCTAAGTTAAAAACGTGGAAAAACAATCATTATTTTGGGCCTCCGACAGGCTCCCAACAGGAGGATTGGACCCGCGAACGGCACAGGCCAGTGGGCGGCGTCTTTCATGGACCGGCAACAAGCGGGGGTATCCCATTGCGGAAGTCAGGAGCCCGGGCCTATCTCCCGGCCTTTTTCACGGTCCAGCAATCCCGATTTCGCGATATCACCCGGTTCGCGACAGACGAGCGCATGCCCTTCAACACCGTCTCGGCACTGGAACAAAGTTTGGAATCCTTTAATGCCTCTTCGGCGAGCCCCAGGGCATCCCTGTCAGCGGGGTCCAACTTGAGCACCGCCAGCGCGGTCCCCTTTCGGACTTCGTCATCCGGATCACCCATCAAGGCCCTGAGCGCCCCCAGATGGTCCTTCGCTTGCTCCGCCATGCGCGGTAAAGCCCAGACCGCCGACGCCCTTGTCTTTGGATCCCTGTTTCCGAGCGCCCTGACGATACCCCTTAACCCCGGCGGTCCCAGCTCTGCGAGAACAGCCGGAACCATGCGTCGAACTCTGAAATCGGGATATTCGAGAAGTTCTTCCACCGAAGAAAGGGCATGAACCGCGGCAGGCCCCATCCGGTGAAGCACCTCCAATAAGAAACCCTTTATTTCAGACGAAGCGTCGTCTCGTCCCAGAACCCGGCCGATGGATGCCGCCGCCCATGAATCCCTGGGACCTAAGATAGGCCAGAGGGACGAAAGAACCAATTGCCGAATTTTCACATCATCGCTTTCCAGGGCGTCCAGTATCACTCCTTGTACCTCATCGGAACATCTCGATTCACTCTGAGCGATGATCCTCGCCGCCAGCAACCGAACAGAGATATCCCGATCTTTCAATCGGGCATGGGCTCGCGCAAGGATCGCCTTTGTCCTCCCGAGGCTCTCTGGCGTCTTCATGGAAATCAAATGTCCAAAAGCCCCCCATGAATCACTAATGTCGCCGGATTCGATCTCCTCGGTCAGCGCATCCAGAAATTCAGTCCCTGAATAGCCGGTTCTGATGAGCAATTCACGAATGTTCCGCTGACAATTTGAATCCCCACTGGATAGCGAATCCATCAGCGCACCCGCATGAGCATCCAAGTTTACCGCGAGCTCCCGTGCTGCGGACAACAGGTTCAAGCCGGCCGTCTGACACACCTGTGAATCCGGGCTCTTCAAAGCCCTCACCATGGCCGGGATCGCTGCCGCGCCCAAATGGCCCAAAGCAGTGATAGCCCTCTCACGAACATCTGGGTCCGAGTCATGAACGGCCTTCTCGCTGTCGGAGACATAGGTCTCCGACGCGCCTTTCAGGGAAAAGGCCGCAAGAATGGAAACGGCCTTGGCCCTTGTCCCTGTCGAAATACCGAGGTCGGTCACCGCGGCCTGAAGGATCGGGATCGTCGGCGGCCCGATCGACATCAGAGCGCCGATGCGAGGGTCTCCCTCATCGACCAACCCATACGAACGGCTATACTCTTTGATCCGCTTTTCAAGTTCGGGATCGCCCAAAGACCGCATCAGGCTGGGAATGGCCGCAGTACCTAACTGAACGATGAGGCTCTTGGCATCGTTGGCCAATTCCGGATAGGCGAAACATTCGACCAGCGGCCAAGCCTCCGTTCCTGGGGGGACTCCGATGCCCGCGAGCGTCGACAACAACCGCTCCGCTTTCAAACACCCTCTTTCTCTAATCTCCCCCAATAGAGCGGGCCCCGCCTCCAGCACCGGAGGTTCAAGGCGCCCCAAAGCCCAAGCCGCGGCGGATCGGACTTCATCTTCAGGGTCATGCAGTGCTTTTATGAGTCCCTCGATTGATACTCCGTAGATTGGAAGCACGTTGGACAATTGCCCCACCGCGCGAGTTCTCACCTTCACATCCGGGTCGTCCAATGTCGATGCCGCCGAGACGGCGGCGAGGGATAAGAGCTCCTCACAGCGCGGCGTCCCAAGCCATTCCATTGTTCTTCGCGCCCGACGGCGAGTCTCCAAAGAACCATGTTTTAGGTCATCCTTCAGCTCTTCGGCTGATTTATCGGAGAACTGTCTGCCGAGTTCCCGGGCATGTTCCGTGCCGATGTCGGCGAGCGCATAGGCCGCTGATGCCAGGCGCTTCGAGTCTCCGCTCCCCGACTCAGCGCGCAAGAATTCCAAGGGCTCAATCCGTTCGGGAGCCGTTTTGGCGAGAGCCACCGCGGCATCAAATCGGATAATGGGGTCTTCATGATGGAGGGCTTTCAGTAGTTCGGATAAGGCATTTCTATTCTTCTCAACAGTCACCGCGCGCCGCATCGTCGCGGAGGCAAGCCGCCTGCTGTCGGCATCAGCATCCCAAATCCCCATCACCATCACCCTTACACCGCGGGGCCCACGGCGTTCAGCGGCAGACAAGGCATAGCGCCAGAGAGCCCGATCCGGCTGCCACATCGCTTCTTCAAATGCTTTATCGATCTCGCCATGCGCAGTGGTCGAATCGATGAGGACTGCCGCCATCATGGCTCGCCCCTTGGCGTGGGCGGGCAGATTCGGGTCGCGGATGAGTTCCACGACCCACGGCAGAGCCTCCAGCCCCAATTGGCTCAGGGTTTGAATGACCCGATCGAATCCGTAAAGTTCGCGAATGTCGGCATAAAGGATAGACGAAGGGCCGATTTTCAAGCGGCGAAACTCCTTCACGAACTCGGGCATGGCCAAGGGACCGATCGACACAAGAAGGACTTTGGCAGCGGAATTCGCGTTCTCATCCTCCTCCGCCAGGAGTCGGACGAGCGCAGGCACCGCCCCGCAATTCAGCAATTTTGAACGCAATATCTTCCAAACTTCGCCGGATGTCCGACTTGACTCTTCGGCCGATCCAAACATTTTGCGGCCGGAAAGAGCTGCATTTGAGGCGGCAAATCTTAACGCGTTGGCGGCGTTGACCCTGACCTTAAGTGAGGGATCAGACAGGGCTGAGATGATGACTCGCAGCGTGGAATCCGTTGGAATCCCTCCCAATCCCAATAAAGGGGCGCTCATGAGTAGACTTTTGGCGCTTCCTTCTCGAAGCTCCTCCCTCAACGCGGGGATATCTTCCACCAAATCGACTGGCTCCCGTCCATGGCACATTCCCGCTGACGCAAGGAGCAAGCATATGGCCAGAGGAAGCTTGATCGGCCCAGAGAGCATAGCTGCCTTAAGTTTATCTCGCGGAACGCATTCGCGCAAGGATCACCGATCACCGACCACAGGCCCTAGACCTCGGCTAGCCTCTTGCGCGGCGGCCGCCGGCCGTCTATACTGTTACCGGGAGCCCCCATGAACACGGGCCGCTGGATGGAGCCCCGTTACGTAGACCGTTCCATCTTCGAGAAGGACTTCGCCTCGATCCATCTCGACGCGCTCGAAGTCTATTGCCCTGGCTGCAAGGCCATCGTCCGCCTCGCCAGGCAGTCGAGCCACACCTCGAAGATCGGCGGCTGGTGCGCCAAATGCTCCCGGGCGGTCGCCCCCTGAACGAGGCGCCTAAGGGAAAAGCCTATCTCATCCTGGCTCTCCTGGCCGGGGGTCCGGTGCTCCTCCTCTGCGGGGCTCTCTTCTCCCCGTCCCTGCGAGGGACGCTCCGGCGCTCTTTCCTGGGGCGCGAGAGCGCCCAGCCGCGGACCTTCCTCACCCGGGCCGAGGACGCCCCGGTCCCCAAGGAGCTCCTCCAGCCCCCGGCGGAGGCTCCCCGGCCTTCCCCGGAATCCCTCATCTCCGGCTCACCCTCCTCCTTGGCCGGCTCCGTCCCCGAGGACGGCGTCGTCGGCGCCCTGGGCGCGCGCTCGCGCCGGAGCAGGTCTTCCTCACGGGCCGGGGGCGATCCTTCGGACTCCATCGGCTCGACGGGATCCGGGGAAGAGGGCCCCGTCGACGCCGAAACCGCTGAGGAGCGGGTCAAGGCCCGCGCCGAGAAGATCGCCGCGGACATGGTCTCGAAGGTGACGGGCGGCGCGGGGGCGGGCTCACGAAAAGGCCTGGCCTCGGACTCCTTCGGAGGGCGGCGCTCCTCACCCTCCCAAGGGCGCTTCGGAGCCGCCGGAAGCCAGGGCCGGGCGGAGAACGCGGCTCAGACCCCCTTCGCCGAGGGCCTCGCTCGCACGCCTTCCGTGGCCGCAGGCGGATCGGAGAACTCCCCGGGAGGAGGCTTCCGAGGAGCCCTGGCCTCCATCTCCCGCGTTTCCCGGAAGTCCTCCTCGGGCGGCGGGGGGCAGGCGTCGGGGCCCTTGGGGACGGGAACCGCGCCCCCGGGCGGCGGTGAGGGGTCCGAGTCGAAGACGGCCCCGGGCGGAGCCGCGTCCGCCTTCGATCCCCAGAAAGCCGCGATGAAATCCGCGGAGGGGCTCATGGCGGAGGCCAAGGAAGCCAACGCCCGGGCCGAGGCTTGCCGGGGCGTCGTCGATGAGAACACCCCCGCCATCAACCGCCTGACCAAGGAGCAGGGCGATCTCTCCACCCGCTACGC
This sequence comes from uncultured Elusimicrobia bacterium, assembly GCA_964359165.1. Lineage (GTDB taxonomy): Bacteria > Elusimicrobiota > Elusimicrobia > UBA1565 > UBA1565 > CAYHRV01. The sequence goes on along the minus strand of CAYHRV010000117.1, from coordinate 3,867 downwards.
CAACCAGTGCCGCAGCGGCCTGGTCAACTGCCTGGGCCACTATCCCTACGGCTTCGACTGCCGGAGCATGGACCCCGATGAGTGCGACAAGTGGAGCACCTGCCGCAGGCCCAAGGCCGGGAGCGAATGGGAGATGGAGGACTACCCGTGCTGCGTCCAGTACCACTGGGATTTCCTCGGCTGCTGGCACAACTGGGGCGGACAGCGCCAGCTCAACTCGGGTTGCTGGAACCGGCAGAAGGGCTATGTCTGCCCGTGCAGCACGCTGCGCTGCGGCATCGAGCAGAAATGCCGCGGCATCAACTCCCGCAACTGCGAGATCTCCAAAGGCTGCGGCGACGCCTGCAAACCCGTGTCCTGCACGACGCAGTGACTCACTTCCCCCGCTGCTGCCGCTTCGCCTCGAAGAGGGCCGCCGCCGCGCAGACCGAGAGGTTGTAGGAGCGGATGTCCCCCCAGCGGGGGATGCTCCAGAGCCGGTCCCGGTAGCGCGAGCGCAGTTGCCCGGGAAGGCCCGTGGACTCCTTGCCGAAGACGAGGTAGGACCCCAGGGTGAAACGCGCCTGCCAGAAATCCCTCGGGGCCTCGGCGGAGAAGAAGAAGAGGTCGTCCTCGGAAGGCACGGTCTGAAGGAATTCGGGGAAACTGCCGTGAAGCCTCAGGTCCAGCTTGGGCCAATAATCGAGCCCGGACCTGCGGATCTCCTTGGCGTCGAGCGAGAATCCCAAGGGGCCGACCAGGTGTAAAGCGGTCCCGGTCCCGACGCAGGTCCGTCCGATGTTGCCCGTGTTGAAGTGGATCTCGGGTTCGAGGAGGACGACGTTCACCGCGCCGGAGCGGGCGGCGCGGGGGCGCCCCATAGCTCGGCCTCATGGACCCAACCCGAGACCGACTCCAGGTCCGAGACCTCCACCCAAGGCCCCGAGGAGCCGAAGACGCGCATCGAATAGCCGCGCTCGAGCATCCAGAGCACCTTGGACTTCTCTCCCGGATCCTTGCGCAGCCTCCCTTCCTTGGACTTGACCGCGACCGTGGGATCGGCGGAGAGTTCCGAACGCTTGAGCCAGCCGGAGTCTCCCTCGAAGTCCTTGACGCGCACCCAGTCCCCGCGGTAGCTGACCACCTCGACCGGCGAGTATTTCCAGATGATCCAGAGCCGATCGGCGGAGGAGTCCGGCTCCTTGCGCACGGAGGCCTTGAGCGGACGGACGCTGAGGAACTCGGTCTCCGGAGCCTCGGCCACGACCGCCCCCGGCCCCACCAGCCAGAACAAGGTCGAGAAGACGAAGAGGCGTGGCGAGGGACGCGCCGACTTTCCTTCCCGCAGGCTGGGCATGATGTGATTATGCCGTAATTTCAAGGGGATTTCAATATCCGGACAGCAGGTTCCGTTTTTGATATAATGAACTCCAGATGACGCCGAGCAGCCCCTCCCAGGAGACCGCCCTCCTCTATACCCCCGGCCCCTATGGCCTCAAGCGCCGCAAGACCCGCGTGGTCCGGGTAGGCGCCCTCTCCATCGGCGGAGACAATCCCATCCGTCTCCAATCCATGACCACTACCGACACCTGCGATGTCCCGGCCACCGCGGCCCAGGCCCTGCGCATGGTGGAGGCCGGCTGCGAGCTCGTGCGGGTCACCGCCCCGACCGTCGAGGACGCCCGCGCGCTGGGCCGAATCAAGGCTGCCCTGCTCGCGCGCGGCTGCGCCGTCCCCCTGGCCGCCGACATCCACTTCTCCCCGCAGGCCGCTCTCGAGGCCGCCGAGCACGCCGAGAAGGTCCGCATCAACCCCGGGAACTTCGTCGACAGCAAGCGCTTCGCGCTCAAGGAATACACCGAGGCCGAATACGCGGCGGAGCTCGAGCGCATCGAGGAGCGCTTCACCCCCCTCGTCGAGAAGCTCAAGCGCCTGGGGCGGGCCCTGCGCCTGGGCGTCAACCACGGCTCCCTCTCCGACCGGATCATGAACCGCTACGGCGACACCCCCCTGGGGATGGTCGAGTCCGCGCTCGAGTTCGTGCGCATCTGCGAGAAGAACGGCTACGGCGACATCATCCTCTCCATGAAGGCCTCCAACCCGAAGGTCATGCTGGCCGCCTACCGTCTCCTGGCCGCGCGCATGGACGCCTTGGGCATGGACTACCCCTTCCACCTGGGCGTCACCGAGGCGGGCGGAGGCGCGGACGGCCGGATAAAATCAGCCATCGGCATCGGCTCGCTCCTCGAGGACGGCATCGGCGACACGATCCGGGTGTCCCTCACCGAGGACCCGGAAGCCGAGATCCCGGTCTGCCGCGCCTTGGCTCGGACCTTTCAGCCCGGCGCCGACGCCCCAACGCAATCCCCGATGGGGCGCGGCACTGGCCCCTCCGCCGCCCCCCCGCTCCCCTTCGATCCCTTCAGCTTCACGCGGCGCGAGAGCGACTCGGTGCGGGTGGGCCCCTTGCGCATCGGCGGCAGACACCCCATCCGCACGGTGAGCCCGCTCCCCGCCGGCGGCGCGCAGGCCCTGCGCTCGCTCCTCGCACGGCGCTCCCCTTCGGGCCGTGGACCCGAGTTCATCGAGGCGCGCCTGAGAGCCGCGCCGGACGCCGAGGCTTTTCGCGCGCTGAGAAAGGCCCTCGCCTCGGGGTCCTCCGCCCTCGCCTTCCTCGCTCGCTTCGCCTCGCCCGCGCTCGCGCTCTCTCACTGCGACTGCGCGGACATCGCGGCTCTCGACGCTCCTTTCTCCCCCGAGGAATGGACGGCCTTCCTGGGAGCGGCCAAGTCCCGGGGCGTCCCGGTCCTGGTCTCGGGGAAAGACGCTCAGGAGGCCGCCGGACTCGAAGCCTCCTGCCGCGCGCTCGAAGTCCCCGTCCTCGTCGAGCTCTCGGGGGCGGAGGAGGGTCGCTCTCTCCTCAAAGAATACCGCCTTCTGGCGGCGAAGCTCTCCCTGGGAGGCTCCAAGGCGCCCATGCATCTGCGCGCCCCGCGCGCGGGCGGCGCCCTGGACCAGACCCTTTCCTCCTCCGTGCTCCTGGGAGGGATGCTCTGCGACGGGCTGGGGGACTGCGCGCAGGCCGACTCCGCCTTGGACGCGGACGAAGGGCTCGACCTGGTCTACGACATACTCCAGGGCGCGGGGGCGCGCGTCACCAAGACCGAATTCGTCTCCTGCCCCTCCTGCGGACGCACCCTCTTCGACCTCCAGTCCACGACCGCGCGCATCCAGTCCAAGACCGGGCACCTCAAGGGCGTGAAGATCGCCATCATGGGCTGCATCGTCAACGGGCCGGGAGAGATGGCGGACGCGGATTTCGGCTATGTTGGAGGCGCCCCCGGCAGGATCAACCTCTATGTCGGCAAGGAAGTCGTGAGGAAAGGGATCCCGACCGAGGAGGCCGACGAAGCCCTCGTCGACCTTATCCGATCGAATGGGAGATGGGTGGACCCCCCCCAGGGAGCGGCGATATGATGAAGACCGGCACACCGACGCAAGAGCTCATCGAGGAACTCCTCTCGAAGACGGCCGAAGCGCCCCAAAGGGAAAAGGAGGCCCCCGAAGACGAAGAGGATCCCTCCAAGATCAAGCAGCGCAAGCCCCCCTCGCGAGGGCTCTGCCGGCGCTGCGGGCAGAACAAGCCCATCAACCGCCTCATGCTCTGCTACCCCTGCTGGGTGAAGACCGAGCTGGAGGACCACGGCTGGAGGGAAGGCATGCCCCACCCCTCCTGGTGCCACTGCTCGGGAGTCGACGGGCACGCTAGGAAGTCGGGAGGCAACTAGGTCATGAAGCCCCCAGGGCTTCATGACCTCTCGTTCTCCGTGTATGAGTAGGTATTTTTCCTTATTTACCTTCCCCCTCCGCGCCGCCGCGCTAAGCGCG
>CAYHRV010000116.1:0-9979 GCA_964359165.1 uncultured Elusimicrobia bacterium | reverse complement strand
GACCGCGGCGGTGATGGTGCCGGGCGGACCTCCGCCTCCGGAGGTGTAGGCTTGGACGGAAGCGTGGGCGCTCTCCCGGCCGAACTGGTTGCGCGCCGTCACGCGGAAGAAATAGGTCGTGGAGGTGACCAAGCCCGTCACGGAGGCTCCCAGGCCGGTCAGGCCGGCGGAGAAGGCCGTGTGGGTGACCACGTGGGCGGAGAAATCATCGGTGGAGTAGAGGACCTGATAGGTCGTCAGCGAGGAGTTGCCGTTGTCTCCCCAGGCGAGCTGGATGCTGGAGGGGTCGGCGAAGCTCACCGCCAGCGACGAGGGCTCGTTGGCCAGGGTCGCGGTGGAGCCCAGCGTGGCGAACGAGGTCATCGATCCGTCGCCGTTCATGGCCGCGACCCGGGCGTGATAGAGGATGTTCGGGGTGACCGAGGAGCTCGTGACGCCGAATTGCAGTGAGGTCACCGTGGAGGCGATGATCGGGGCTCCCGCCGAGGAAGTCGCCGCCTCGATGACGTACCGGGTGCCGGCGGGATTGGTGTTGTCGGTCCAGGCGGCGAGGAAGGAGCCGGAGGAGACCCGGTCGAGCGGGGGAACGGCGGCGAGCGGGATCACGGCCTGCGTGTAGGTGGTGGCCGGCGCGCTCAAGAGTCCCGACCCTCCCGCGCTGACGACCTGGACATAGACCCCATGCCGGGTGTTCGTCGAGAGGCCGGTGAGCAGGAAGGAGTTGCCGGCGGATTGCGCGATGGGGTTGATCCCCGTGGTCGTATAGACATTGTAGGCGAGGGCCGTCTGGTTGGAGTTCCAGGACCATTCGATGGAGGAGGCGCTCTTAGCCGTGCCGCGCAGGCCGGATATCTCGCTGGATTGGGTGACCAGGGAGGTGGTGGACACCGAAACGGGGCCGTCGCCGGCGATGCTGAACGCCGCGACCTTGATCGAGGCCTGGGTGTCGGGGCCCAGCCCGGTCTGCTGGAAGGAGTTGACGGCCGAGGTCCCCAGGAAGACCCCGCTGGTGGCCGAATAGATGTGGTAGCCGTCGAAGGTCCCCGGGGCGGCGGTCCAAGTCCAGGTCACCGAGGAGACGTTGGGCGGGAGAGTCCCGGAAGGGAAGTCCCTCGGATAGGGGGTGCCCGTGGCATAAAGGGGTTTGGGCGGGGCGACCTGGACGACGAGGCTGTCGGAGAATTGGGCGTTGGCTCCGACGCGCAGATGGTACCAGCCGTTGGGGAGCAGGCCGGTGCTCAAGGGCAAGGTGAAGGTGACGGAGGTGCCCATGTTCTGCCAGAGATTGCTTCCCGCGTAGACGAAGGTGGTCAGGTCCACCTCGAAACCGCTGCCGGACTGCGTGTTGCTCCCGCCGGAGTCGAGTTTCTGCAGGATCAGGCGGGGAAGGGAGGCGGACTGGATGCTTCCCCGGCCCGAGGACGCCTCCGTCAATCCGGAGAAATTGCTTCCTTTAAGGGTGATGGCCGCGCCGCGGGTGAAGGAAGATGGGACGATCTCCTGAAGCGTGGGTTTGCGCAGACTCGGCGGGGGCGAATCGATGTCCGGAGAGTATGAGAAATACTGCGATTCCGCCGATTCCAGATAATCCAGGCCGTCGAAGCCCCCCGCCGTCAGGAGCGTGCCGTCCTTGAGCAAGGTGGTGGTATGATGCTCCCTGGGCGCGATCAAATTCCCTTGGGCTTGCCAGGTGGAGCCGAGCAAGCTGTAACCCTCAGTCAAAGTGACGAGTCCGCCCAGGGCCTGGACCCCCCCCACCAGCACGACTTTTCCGTTGGGCAATAGGACGGCGTTGTGCTTGAGCCGGCCGAGAGCCATGTTGTTGCCCTTGGTGGCGGTCACGGGCAGATCCTGGGTATAGGCCCAGCCGTTCGATCCCCGGGTGTACACCTCGGCCGAGCCGATCTCGCCGAAGCCGTCGTCGCCGCCGCTCACCAGGACGCGTCCGTCCTTGAGGAGGACGGCCCCGTGGGAGTGACGCTGGGTGTTCATGGAAGCCCGGCTGGTCCAGTTCCCGGTCTGGGGGTCGAAGGTCTCGGTCTGGCTGAGGATGGAAGGGTTGAGTCCTCCGGCGGCGAGCACTTCGCCCGTCTGCAGAAGCGTCATGGTGTGTTGGGCCCGGGCGTTGTTGAGGTTCCCGACCCTGCGCCAGACCCTTCCCGTGGAGATGTAGACCTCGGAGGTGTTGAGGTAATTGCCTCCGGCGTCGTAGCCTCCGGCGACGAGGAGATTGCCGTCGGGCAGGAGCAGGGCCGTGTGGTAGCTGCGCGCGTCGTTCATGGAAGCCGTGGGGACCCATGCGCCGGAGTCGGGGTAATAGATCTCGGCCGAGGAGGTGGCTCCGGTGGAGGTCCCGGTGCGAAAGCCTCCCGCCGCGAGAACGGTGCCGTCCAGGAGCAGGGTGGCCGTATGGAGGTCGCGGGCTTGGCTCATCACCCCGGAAGCGGCCCACTTCTTGGTCTCTGGGTCGTAGAGTTCGGAGGAGGCCATCACGCCGGAGCGGTTGACCCCGCCGGCCAGCAGGACTTTCCCGCTGGGCAGGAGCGTCGCGGTGTGGTTGGAGCGCTGGGCGGAGAGGGGGTTGGCGGTGGTCCAATCGTTATTGCTGGGGATGACCGCGGTGCCGTCCTGCTTCGCCGCGAAGGAGCCGCAGACGCCGTCGTTGGCGCAGGAACGGCCGAAGAGGGATAATTCGGAGGAATCGGGCAGGAGCACGGTGGAATGGTTAAACTGGGGAGAGGCGAGCGAGGTCGCGCCGAAGGTCCAGGCGTTCTCCTTGGGGGAGTATTCCTCGATGTCGGAGAACACCATGCGCCGGATCGTGACGGTGGCTACATCGAACTGGAACTGGAAATCCTTCATGTTGGCGTAGTCGACCACGTAGCGCATGCGGAGATTGAGGTTGGAGAGCGTGAGGTTCGCCATGTTGCCCAGGTCGGCGCTGGTGATGACGGTGCTCGTGGTGTTGGTGACCCGGCCCAGGACCCCGTTGAAGGTCACGGCCATGGAGAGGTGCGCGCCTCCGTTTCCGTCGGAGACGATCGAGCCCCCCGCGATGTTGGCCGTCCCCGTGTCCAGCGTGATGTTGAAGCCCACCGTGGTGTCCGAGGGGGATTGGGTGATCGTCCCCCCTCCATAGAGGATGCTCGCGTTGCCGGCGAGGATCTTGCTGAAGCCCCGGCGGGTATCGAGGTAATAGGCGGGCATGGCGACATCGATGGTCCCGCTCAGGGTGCCGTCGGTGACCGAGCCCGACTTCTGGGCGTCGAGCGGGCTCGGATTGATGGTGAGCGAGCCCGCGGTGAGGAGCACGGAGTTCGACGGGGCGTCCACGGGGATGGTGATGAGGGAGCCGGCGGGGGCCGTGAGCCTCAGGGCCGCCTGGGAGAGCTTGCCGTTGGTGAGGGTCTTGCCGTTGAGGGAGGCCTTGGTCCCCAACAAGGGGTCGCCGTTGCTGGCGAAATAAATCTCGCCGTCGGCCAGCACGGATTTCGGCCGGGAGAAGAAGACGTCCCCGTCTGCGATGACGCCGTTGGCCTTGACGGCGAGGTTGGCGTCGAAGACCAGGTTGAGCACGGACTCGTTCCAGATCGTGCCCGTGGTCAGGGTGACGGCGCTGATCGATATGGAGCTCCCCGACTGGAAGTTGAGCAGGGGGGTGGCGTAGGAGGTGGTGATGTTCCCGATGCCCCCGGCGATGATGACGTCGCCGTCGGGGCGCAGGATCGAGGAGTGGAACATCCTCCTCTCCTGCATGCTCTCCGCCGGAGTGATGCTGTCGGAGACCGGGTTGTAGACCTCGGAGGTTTGAAGATAGCCCTGGTTCTCCTTCTCGTTCTTCCCGTTGAACCCGCCGGTGATGAAGACGTTGTGGTTGCCCATGGCCGTGGCCGTGTGATAGGCGCGCTTCTGGATGAGGCTCGGGCCGGGCGCCCAGGCCCCGGTCTGGGAGTCGTAGAGTTCGGTCGAGTTCGCGAAGCCGGCCACCGTGGAGGTGCTCCCTCCGGCTACGAACACCTTGGAGTTGTAGAGGATCGTCGCCGAATGCGCGCTGCGCGCCTGTCCCATCGAGCCCGTGGCGGAGAACGGGGTGAGGGTGTTGGCCGGGTCGAAGAGGTCGCAGGTCGCGGTCATGAGCGCGGCGGCTTCTCGCCCGCCGCAGAGGAGCACCCTGCCGTTGGGCAGGAGATTGGCCGTGTGCTCGGTGCGCGGCTTGGCCATGTTGGCGGCGGTCAGCGTCCAGTTCCCGGTGACGGGGTCGTAGACCTCGGCGCTGTCGAGGATGGTCCCCGCGGCGCTGACTCCTCCGGCCACGAGCACCCGGCCGTCGGGGAGGAGGGTCGCCGTGTGCGATGCGCGAGCCACGTTGAGCGGGTTCAGGTTCGCATATTCTCCATCGGGCGATACGGACTTTACGCTGGTGATGGCGAGGTTGCCGCCGTCGGCGCCGCCCACGATGAGAACTCTGCCGTCGTGCAGGTGGGTCATCGTGTTGTGGAAACGGGAGGCTTGCGCCGCGGCGTTTTGGCAGAGGAGGGCCGCCATGGGAACGGCCAGAAACAACGCGGATTGTCGGAAGCGCATGGTTTTTGCGGGCGTAATCGGAGTGTAGCAGGGCCTTGTTACAAAATCAATACAAAGAAACGGGACCGAAACGCCGAGGATTTTCTTTGAAAATCCTCGGCGTTTCGGGATAAGAGTGGAAAACGAACGGCTCTAGGGAGAAACCTCCATCGGGCGCTTCTCGGTCAGCTTGCGCTTTCCGTGGGCATCGACGGCTTCGAAACGGTACTTGTAGGTCTCCCCGGACTTGAGGTAGATGGTCAGGCGCCAGACGCCCTTGGCGTCCTTGAACATGGGTTTGCTGCCGTTGGTCCGCACGAGGAACGGTCCCAGGAGGTTGACTTCCTTGGCTGAAGGATCCTCGTGGGTGAATTCCACGGGTCTGGAGACCCCTTCCGCCTTGGCCGGGGCGGGCGCCGACGCCGCCTTGGCGGCGGAGGCCTTCATTTCAGCCGCCGCGGGCGGCTTTGCCGCGGGGGCTTTCGCTTCGGCGGGGGCGGAGGCTTTGGGGGCAGGCTCCGGCTTCTTGACCTGGTCCTCGGTCTTCGTCTGCGGCGCATTCACCTCGGCTTTGGCCGAAGTGTCCTTCACAGCCGCCGGCTTGGAGAGCACGGGTCCCGTCGGCGGGGCCTTCAGGCCGCGGCTCACGCGCGCCGCCAAGCCCCCCGCGCACAGGAGTATGAAGACCCCGTCGAGCAGGAGAAGCGCGCCCCAGGTCTTCTTGGAGAGGGCGGGCCCGTCCTTGAGCCGTTGAGTGTCTCCTCCGACGGCGGATTCCTTCTGCACGCCGAAAAGGTCGAAGATGGGCATGGTCACCTCTTAGTCCTTCCTTTGACCGCCCGGAACATCCACCAGGGACGCTCCAGGATGCGGAATTCCCCGTCCCGGCCGAGCCAGACTTTCTTGCCTTTCACCGAGACGCAGGAGAGGGGTTCCCGCCCGTCCTGGAGCTCGGGGAGGGCGTACACGGCCGCGATGCTCAGGCTCGCGTCAAGGATCCTGCGGTAGAGGTTGCGGCTCTCTCCGCCGGCGGACCAGAACGCCTTCGAGTCGGTGAAGAGGGCGACCGGATCGTCTCCGGCTGGGAATTTGTCGAGCACGGTGAGGGAATCGTCGAAGGCATGGCGATAGATGACATGGGTCTGTTTGTCGGCGGTCCAGAGGTTCTTCCCATCGGAGAACACGGCGGAGGGGCTGGGGCCGGGGCTGGGCCAGGAATCCTCTTGGGACAGCTTGTCCCCCGCGATGCGCCAACTCGAGATGGTCCGCGTCCAGGAGTCCACGATGAAGAAGGAGCCGCGCGCATAGGCCAAGCCCATGGGGTGGGAGTCGCCCAGGGCATATTTTCTCGCCACGATCAGGCCCTCCGGGCCCGTGCGGAGCTGGAACAGGGCTTGGTCCTCCCAATCCGTCACCCACAGGGAATCCCCCTCCCAGATCATGCCCGTGGGGTGGGAGAAAGGGACGGCATGGTCCTTGGCGGCGAAGAACGGCAGCGCGAAGAAAGCGCACGCCGCGGCTCCCGCGGCCGCGGCCAGGGACCACGCCGCGGTCCTCCCCCACCGGCGTGAAAGGGAGGGCTCGGGGACCGGGGAGGCGGGGGCCGATGGGACCGGCGGCTGCGCGGGGGCTTGGGCCGTCTTCGCGGCCGCGTCCTGGGGCGGGAGGGGAGATTCCGAGGCTTTCGGCGCCTGCGTCCGGGCCTCGTCCTTGAGGTTCTGAAGCATGCGCGCGTAATGGCCCTTGGCTTGCTCGATCTGCACCGCCGCGCCCTTGAGCCCCTCGTTGGTGCGTTCCAGGAAGGATTTCTCCAGGGCTTTCACGGCCTGCTCGAATTTCAGCAGGTCCGCCTGGCGGGCCTTGGAATGCTCTTGAAGGAAAGCGGCGCGTTCGGCCTCCGAGGAGGCGCGCAGGCTCTCCAGCTTGGCCTTGAGCGAAGCCTCGACCTCGGAGGCGGAGGCCTGGAGCCTGCGCAGTTCGGCCTCGTGGCGTGCGGCCTCGGCGGCGCGCTGGGTCTGCGCTTCCTGGAGCAGGGCGCCCCGTTCGGAGAGGAAATCCTCGCGCTGCTTGCGCATCTCCAAGCGCAGCCCCCCCAGGGCTTCGGAATGCTGGACTTGGAGGGCGGCCACGGCCGCGGCGTGTTGTGCCTGGAGCCCTTCGACCTGCCGGCTCTGGCGCGCGAGCATGTCTTGGAGCTCCGCTTCCGCGCGCCTGCCCCGCTCCTGCTCGGCCGTCCGCAGCGAGTTCTCGAGCCGCTCCATCGATTGCTGGGCGCGCTGGGCTTCGCCCTCGCGCACGCGCTGGGTCTCATCGACGAGAGCGGCGCGTTCGGACAGGAAGCGTTCCCCCTCCGTGCGCAGTTGTTCCTGGAGCGCGGCGAAAGCCCGGGCCGACTCCTCGCTCTGGCGGCGGGCCTGCGCCTGGAGAAGCTCGGATTCCTGTAGGTGCGATTGGCGCAGAGCCTGCAGCTCCGAGGCGAAGAGCCGGGAGTCCGCTTCACGGGAGGCCTGGAACTCCGAGATGAGCGCGGTTCTTTCCGCCTCCCGCTGCCGGGCCTCCCGGGCGGCGCGTTCCGCCGCCCCCTCCTCGGCGCGGGAGAGGGACTCCTCGTGGCGGCGGGCGTCCTCCGCGCGGACCTTCTGGACTTCCGCGACCAGGGCGGCGCGCTCGGCGCGGAAGGCCTCCTCCATCTTGCGGATCTCTCCCTGCAGGGAGGCGATCTCGGAGGCATGGGCCTCTGTGCGGCGCTGGAACTCGGAGCGGTGGGTCTGGAGCTCTCCCTCGTAGAACCGGCGCAGGTCCTCCTCGGCGGCCTGGGACTCCAGCCTTCGGGCGGCTTCTCTCTTCCGGAAATCCTCCTCGAGGGATTCGAGGACCTGGGATTGGTCGGCGAGTCTTTGCTGCTGCCATCGCGAGACCGCCTGCTGGGCCGCGGCCAGGTTCTCCTGATGCTTGGCCTCCCGCAGGCGCAGCTCCTCCTGGGAGGCTTCCTGGCGGCGCCCGAGCTCGGCGCGGAGGGCTTCGATCTCATCGGAAAAACGGGCCGCTTCCGCGAGGAATTCCCGGCTCTGGGCCTTGAGGCGTTCCTCGTAGCGCAAGCGCAGGGCCTCGAACTCCGCGGATTTCCGTTTGGCCTCTTCCTCGTCCTTGCGGCGCACGGCCTCCTCGAGCGAGCGGAGGGATGCTTGAAGCGCGGCGTACTTCTCGTCCCGTACGCGGAGCTCGGAGCGGAGCTCCTCCTTCTCCGATTCGAGGCGGGCCTTGATGAGGTCCTCGATCTGGGCCTGGCGGACCTCGGCCTGTCTCTGCTCCTCGACGAGCTTCTGCTGGAGGCGCTCAAGGTCCTTCTGAAGCTCCTTGCGCTTGACCGAGTAATCGACCTCCAGGAGCATGGTCTTCTGGTGGTATTGCTCGCCCTGGAGCTTGATCTCGTCGAGGGCCTGTTCGCGGGCCAGGGAGGTCTTCTCCGCCTCCAGGCGCAGGTCCTCGCGCCGGCGGACCTCCAGGTCGGAAAGCTGCTCGTGGTAGCGCTTCTGGGCGTCCTCGAGGGCGCGGGAGTAAGTCCCCTCCATCTCCGTGAGGAGGCGGGCTTGGTTCTCGATCTCCCGCGTGTGGGCTTGCTCGGCTTCCTGCAGGCGCTTGCGGACCTTGGCCTCCAGAGCCTCCTGGGTCTTCTCGATCTCCTGGCGCCGCTTGACGAACTCGGAGACGTCGACTTGGCCCTTGAAGAGGCTGTTGAGGATGTCCTGCATCTCCGAGACGAAGCGCTCCTTCTCCGAGAGCTTGCGCACGCGGTCGTCGACGGAGAGGCGGTGGCGCTCGAGCTCGCGCAGGGCCTCCTCCCGTCCCGACGCCGCGGCCCGCAGGAGATCGCGCATCTCCGCGTTGGCTCCCTCGATGGCGCGCATGCGCTCGAGCGCCCAGCGCAGGGTCATGCGCGCGGTCTCGAGGTTGGAGACGCTCTCCAGGAGCTGTTCGGGATCGCTCTCGGGGCCTAGCTCATCAGCCATGGGTTTGAAGTGTAACAGCCATAGGGAGAAATTTCAATACCCCCGCACGCCGGCCTCCCCCGCGGGGAGGCCGGCGCGTGCCCAGGGGGACTGTGTCTTTTATGCACAGCGATGAAAGCCGCCGTGCGTTTCGAATGGATGCGCCCGTCGGGCGTGACCTCAAAGACGCGCAGCGCACTTTGTGCGCCGCGTTCAGGCTTTCTTGGCATAGTCCGAATACCTTGAGTAGTAGTAATGGTAGTAATAATCCCCGTAATAGGAGTTGGAGCGCCAGGTCACCTGGTTGATGACGGCTCCGGCGATGCGCAATCCCCCCTCCTGGAGCTTCTGCCTCGCCTTGACCGCCAGGCTCGTGTGCGCCCCGCCGAATTTCGCCACGAAGACGGCGGTGTCCGTGTGCTGGCCCCAGATGAGGGCGTCGGTGATGGGGAAGACGGGCGTCCCATCCACGATGACGCGGTCGTAGCGCCCCTTGGCCCAGTCGAGCAGGCCGGTGAGCTTGGGGGTGCTCAGCAGTTCGGAGGGATTGGGCGGGATGGTGCCGCAGGGCAGGACCGAGAGGTTCGGAACCTCGGTCGGGCATACGAGGTCCGCGAGCTCGGAGGCGTCCTTGCCGTGGGCGAGGAAATGGCTGATCCCGGTCTTGTTGGGGACGGAGAAGCGCTTGTGAAGGTTGGGGCGGCGCAGGTCGCCTTCGATGAGGAGCACGCGCTCCTTGAGCTGGGCGAAGACGATGGCCAGGCTCACAGCCATGAAAGTCTTGCCCTCGCCCTGGCTGGTGCTCGTGATGAGCAGGGATTTCTGGGGCTTCCCCGCGGCCGCGAACCCGATCATGGTGCGGATGTTCTTGAGCGATTCGCCGGTGAAGGACTCGGCTCCGCCCAGGAGGTCGGTGTAGGATTTCAGGGTGTCGCCTTCGAGCACGGCTCTGGGCACCGAGCCTAGGAAGGGCAGGCCCAGCCTGCGTTCCACGTCTTCCTGGGTGTGGATGGTCTGGTCCAACGCGTTCACGCCCAGGGCCAGAAGGCTTCCCATCAGGAGTCCGAGCAGGGCGGCGAGCATGAGGGTGCGGCCCTTGCGGGGCTTCGAGGGGCTCTGCGGGACCTCGGCCGGATCGACGATGCGCACGTTGTTGCCTTGGAGCTGGCCGGAGAGCTCCGCTTTCATGCTCTTGACGATCTTGGCGGTCTCGTCCTGGATGCTGAAGCGCACGGCGTCCATCTGCGACTTCAGCCGGATGATCTCCGGGTGCTCCGGCGTATAGCGCTTGGAGAGGTCGCCCCAGCGCGCCTCCAGCCCGGCGTAATTGCCCTTGAGGCTTTGGATGAGGGGGCTGTTGACCACGGCGGGGAGGGATTCGATGGAGAGCTCGTGGAGGGGCGAGGCCAGTTTCTGCGCCGCGTTCG